>BFAS01000132.1 GCA_008974985.1 bacterium MnTg02 | reverse complement strand
TCCACGATCAGTAACGCCCCGTGCCAGGCACCCCAAAATATGAAGTTCCAGGCCGCTCCGTGCCAAAACCCCGTCAGCAGAAACACGATACAGAGGTTGAGATAGGTCCGCGCGGGGCCTTTGCGATTGCCGCCGAGCGGAATGTAGACATAGTCGCGAAACCAGCGCGACAGGGTCATATGCCAGCGTCGCCAGAACTCGGTGACGGAACGGGAAGCATACGGATAGTTGAAATTCTCAGGGAAGCGGAAACCGAGGACCCGGCCGAGCCCGATGGCCATGTCAGAATAGGCAGAGAAATCGAAATAGAGCTGCAACGCATAAGCGATTACACCGAGCCAGGCGACCTCGGGGCTGAGCCCAGCCACCGGGATCGCGTAGATCTGATCTGCCACCAGGCCGAGCGGGTCGGCGATCAGTGTTTTCTTCGCCAACCCGGTGATAAAACGTTGAACGCCGACGGAAAAATCGATGCGCGTCGTGCGCCGACTAACTAGGGCGATCTCTACCTCAGCGTAGCGTACGATCGGCCCGGCAATAAGCTGTGGAAACATCGAGATATACAGCGCGAGCCGCAGCGGGTTACGCTGCACGGCGATCCGGCCCGAAGCGACGTCCATAAGGTACGAGAGAGCCTGAAAGGTGAAGAAGGAAATCCCGATCGGTAGGGCTGGGACCAATGCATCAGCTCCCGTGACACCCAAATTATCGAGGAAGAAACCCAGATACTTAAAGCAGCCCAATATCGCTAGATTGGCACCAACTCCCAACAGGAGGAAAACTGTTCGAGCCCCCCCTTCCTGCCCGGTAATTGCTCGACCGAATAAATAATTCACTGTGATTGAGCCGAGCAGCACGAGGATGTAGATTTTTTCGCCCCAAGCATAAAAAATCAAACTCGCAGCTAACAGGAGCACATTGCGAATGCTCTCTTTGCTCCCCAGATAAGCAATCAAGACAAACGGTAAGAACAGGAAGAGAAATGTGGGTTCTGAGAAAACCATGTGTCGCCCTTAAACCGTTGCACACAACCATATCCATGCTGAAAAGCCCCCACGGAGTGGTTCAGATTCATTGTTAGTACATTGATGATCTCCTTTGCAATGAGATGATGCTCTCAGTTGACAGTGGCCTTTAACTGTCGCCCTATTCACCGTGCCGCGAGACGTCTGAAATCGACACATTTCTATCATCACTTCTTCAGGCCGTATGCGACTGCTTATAGATCTATTGCAGAAGTGGTTGGCGCACGCGCCCTGATACTGCGTCGATGAAAAAAACCACAGAAATTTCAAACGAAGACTCTACGCAATGGTCCTTGAGTTTGATTCATGGACCTTTGGCAAGCGCAAAGCGCGATTGCAACTCGAATTCGACAGCTTGACCGATGTCAATGCGCCTGGCGCGCGCGCCCGTAAACTCCTCAAATTAATGCTCGATATTTCACGGTGCGCGCAATTCGCGTTTGCACATGTGAAGGAGGAGAAAAACCATGGGCCATGACCGGTCGCCACATCTAAGTGTAGATGATTTCCCCGCGCTCACCGAAAGCCGAGCACGCCGCGAACAGAACGCGGTTCGACGTTTGCTGGCGCGGGCAATCACGTCGTTCCTTCTCTTTTCCGTCCTCATATTTGCGGCCTCTGTGCCTGTCCGGGCCCTGACGGAAAAAGAGCTGGCCGGCAAGCAGATTTATGAAGACACCTGTCTTGCGTGCCATAGCATCGGCCAAGGCCCCCGGGTTGGGCCTGACCTCAAGGACGTCAGCAAACGGCGCAAGCACGATTGGCTGGTGCGATGGTTGTCCGATCCTCTGAACATGATGCAGAGCGATCCGATCGCCAAGAAGCTCCTTGCTGAGTGGAAAAACGTGCCGATGGCGGACCCAGACTTGGACAAGGGTCAAATCAATCAGGTCCTCGCCTACCTTGCCGCCGCCAGCGCCACCGCCGGTCCGAAGACCGGCGCGACGGAGCGCATTGTCCTGAATGACGAAGAATTTGAGAAAGCCAAAGGCATCTTCTTCGACCGCTGCTCAGGGTGCCACGGTGTATTGCGGGCTGGCGCCACGGGCCCCAACATCCAGCCGAAACGAACCAAAAAGATCGGCACGCAGGGCATCAAGTTAGCGCTGACAAACGGTCTGCCCGGTGGAATGCCAGGCTGGGGACGTCTTGGTATCCTGTCCGAGTATGAAATTGACCTCTTGGCACGCTACGTCCAACTCGAACCGCCAACACCGCCGGCACGGCCTATTGAGGAAATACGTGCGAGCTGGAAGCTTTTTGTACCTCCCGACAAACGGCCGTCGCGCCCGCGAACCACGCGCAATTGGCAGAACTACATCGGCATCATCCTGCGTGATGTGGGCCAGGTCGGAATCGTCGACGGCGATACGAAAGAGGTGGCCGGCATTGTCAACACCGGCTTCGCGGTCCACATATTGCGGTCTTCTTCTTCCGGGCGGTACTTCTACGCCGTCGGGCGGGATGGCCGTGTCTCGATGATCGATTTGTGGACACCGCAGCCGACCCTCGTTGCCCAAGTCCAGGGGTGCTCCGACGCACGCAGCGTGGACGGCTCCAAATTCGAAGGGTATGAAGACAAGCTGGTCATCGAGGGATGCTACTGGCCGTCGCAATATGTCGTCTTCGACGGACAAACCCTCGAGCCGCTCAAGGTTCAGGACGTGAACCTGCCGACCTATGACACTAACGAAAAGCTCGCTGAGGTCCGCATTGCCGCGATCGTCGCATCGCATCACGCCCCCTTATGGGTGATCACGCTCAAGGAGGCGGGATATGTGGCGCTGGTCGACTATTCGAAGAAAGACTTCCCGATGACGATCAAAATCGCCGCCGAGCGCTTTCTTCACGATGGCGGCTGGGACCGAACCCAACGCTATTTCCTAGTGGCCGCGAATATGCGCAACCAGATAGCAGTGATCGACACCAAGGAGAACAAATTGGTGGCGAAATTTAAGACCGGTATCAAGCCCCATCCCGGGCGAGGCGCAAACTGGCTTGACCCGAAATACGGCTGGGTCAACGCGACCACCCACATCGGCGAGGGCAAACTCACCGTGTATGGCGCCGATCCGGCCGGTAGACCAGAGCATGCCTGGAAGGTGGTGCGTGAAATTCGCTTGCCCACATCGGGCAGCCTATTCCTCAAGACACACCAAAATTCGCCTTGGGTATGGATGGATAGCCCGCTCAGCGCGGACGAGAACCAAACACGCCAGATCTGCGTGTACTCGAAGGAGAAAGGCACGCTCTACCGGTGTTGGCAGGCCTCCAATCACGGTCGTATCACGCATTTTGAGTACGATATGAAGGGCCGCGAAGTGTGGGTATCGGTGTGGGACAAACAAGGCGAGATCATTATCTATGACGACAAGACCTTGACGGAAACGCACCGCCTGCGCGGTGGCTGGCTGGTCACGCCGACCGGCAAGTTCAATGTCTATAACACACGCAACGACGTGTACTGAATCGTCGCCAGGTTCATTATCCCATCGGTCATTTTCAATGACCGATGGGCGTTCAGACGCCACGCAGGCTTACGCGCCATAAGGCGCGGCGCGCGGTCGCGCTTGCCAAAGGAAATTATGAGTCAATCATAATTTCCTTTGGTATGAACCGTCGTCAGGATGATAAGCGGACCCGAACCGCGAACCGGTTGCGGGTCCGCTGAAACCTGTTCCTATTGGCAGCCATTATCGGTCGTGGGCCGCCGGCGCGCTTTGGCACTGGCTACATAAAGAGCTTCTCGCCCTTCATGTCCTTATAGAGGTGCGCGACCCATTCGCCATAGCCATTGTAAATCTGGGTCGGGATGCGGCTGCTCTCGCCGAGCACACGCTCTGTCGCCTGGCTCCAGCGCGGATGCGAAACCTGCGGATTGACGTTCGCCCAGAAACCATATTCAGCATCTGAGAGCCCTTGCCAAAAACTCTTTGGCCGCTTGTCGGTGAATTCAAATCGCACGATCGACTTGATGTGCTTAAAGCCATACTTCCACGGCACCGCCAGCCTGAGCGGTGCGCCGAATTGCTTGGCCATTGGCTTGCCATAAGCGCCGGTGACCATGAATGTCAGCTCATTATTCGCTTCGGCCATCGTCAAACCTTCCACATACGGCCAAGGATAAGATTTGGTTTTCTGCCCCGGCGCGACCTTCGGCATGAAGAATGTCTCCATGCGCACATATTTGGCGCTCGACAAAGGCTGGGCCAGCTTTACAAGCTCACTCATCGGAAAACCGGACCAGGGAACCGTCATCGACCACGCCTCTACACAGCGGTGGCGATAGAGACGCTCCTCAAGAGTCATTTTACGAATCAGCTCATCGATACCGATCGTAAATGGCTTCTCCACCAAGCCATCAATCTTGACTTCCCACGGCCTAATCGGCAGCTTTTGCGCGGCCTCCGCAATCCGCTTCTCCGCCCCCGGCAACGCGAAGAGGCTAGGGGCATAGAACTCGTAGAAATTGTTATAGGTCGCGTTGATATCTTCCGGCGTGATATCGCGCTTCAACTTATATTTGCCATTGCGCTTGGCGGGATAGAGATCCGCTGTCGGGTCTTCGGATGCGGCCGCCATGGCCGCCGCGAAGGGAAGTAATGACGAGGCCGCGATGCTCCCAGCGCCCGCAATAAAGGCACGTCTGTTCATGAAAATATACTCGGGAGTCGCCAACCTCTCCGGTAGCTCCCAGCCCTTGGGATTCTTTATGAGCATGCGAAATCTCCCTGTAAACCACTCTCCTTCAGAGATAGGATGTCGTCTGCCTATCAGCAAATCACGCTTTTGAGAAATTCTTGTTACTCAGAAAGCAAATCTAAGACCAAAGGAAATTATGATTGACTCATAATTTCCTTTGGCAAGCGCGACGGCATGGCCCGCACCCTGTGGTGGTTGAGCCTGCGTGGCGCCTGAACGCCCATCGGGCATTTCCGATGGCCGATGGTATAAGTGGATATGGAAAATGCATGATTGGCGGACTTTGGCTTTTATTTTGGACCAATTGTCCTTTTCTCAGTGCACAAACTCGCATCGTACGATCTACGACCGTGAGGCGCGCGTCATGGTGAATGATCCCCGGCAAGTGGGAGATGTTCCGCGCCGCGATTTTCCGCGATAGCTGCCTTTGCCCTTGGTGTTTTTGATCGTCCCCGAAAAACTTAAATACCTGCCCTCTTTGCCACCGCTTCTCATGGATACTTTTCCGCTTTTCGAAACACTGCCTGTATGACTGCCGAACATCGATTTCATTTTTCCTTTCGTTATTTTTACGACAAATGTACCGGCATTCCGGCGGCAGCCCGTTCCTGATCGCGATATTCTCCATGCACCGTCAAATGGAAATGCGGAATTTCGAACCGGCGGCAGCGCCGCGACCTGATCCGCTTTGCCCCGCCTCGCCTCGCTCGCGTTAGCCGCTTCTTTCTTACTCGAGGACTTCCGGATGCCCTTGATGCGCGCCGCGACTAAGCCCCTGAAAGTGCCCTCGGGGAAGCGCTGCATATAGCTCTGCAATTCGTCGATATTGGTAGAGTTCTTAATCGCATCCCAATAGATGAATTCCAGGGCGTTCTTATCCGAAGACGAAACGACCATGGAAACGGAAGGCGACGGCGACGGTTGGGCTGCAAGCACCGGGCGCTCGATCGTGAACGTTCCCTGGCACATTTTTTTGTAATTTTTGTCGCTATGCCGGAATTTACCCTGGCCGCTGCCACCGGCGATTTGCCCCGAATACTCTCCCACTCTTCGCTTACTCATTTTTTTTCGGAAAGCGAATTTCCCGTCAGATGAAACGGTGCCAGTAATCCCGCTCGTTAGCGATTTGCTTTTGGAAATTTCGAGGTCAATTATTCCGCTTCCCCTTGCAACGCAGACAGTGAAACGCTTCTTTATCCGCCATTTTCCGTCGAATTTATGCACACTATCGAGCGTGCCCGGCTGTAGCTGACCAGGAGCCAGAAGGGCCGCCGTGGTCGTCTCACTTGCGGCGGATGGAGACGGCAGCGCCAAATCCGCACCCGTTGCGGGACCTTGTTTTCCAAAGTAAAACTCGTCAACGAGACCGTCTCTTGTCCAAGGAAACTGCTTGTTTCTCGTTGCTCTTAAGACGCGGCGGCGGACCGCACGGAACATCAGGACCGCCGGCCGGTTCGGCCGCATGATTTCCGCGGCAAGCGCTCGCGCATAAACATTCTCATCAACGGCGATATTGCCGGGTTCTGTTGCGTATGCGATCAGCATTCCGCCGCGTTCTTTCTCCGGCGCAAACCCCTTATAAACGCTCTTCGTATTGCGCCTTAAGATGACATTCCGGCAGGCATCTATGACAACGAAATTGGCCTTGGTCTGCGGCAAACTCAAAGACTCGATGACGTCGCCCAATTTAATGCCGAGCAAAGGAAGCTCGACGGAGGATTTGATTGGCGCTTTTATGGGGATCAGAAAATTGTCGCCAAATTTGTCGCGCGCAGCGCCATGGCCTGAGTAGTAGAAAAAACCGACACTGTCCGGCCCGGCCAAGTCCAACCGTCTTACATAGGCGGATACAGCCGTGAGAAATCCTGATTTATCGACATCGCGCACGACGTGAACTTCAAAACCCACGCGCTGGAGCGCATGCGCGATAATCTGTCCGTCGTGATGGGTATTGCCGAGACGGCCAATGCTCACCGGATAGTCTTGATTGGTGATAATGAGTGCGAGGCGCTTTTCGGCTTGAGCGGCATCTACCGAAAAACCGAGAAGCAAAAAGAACATCGAAACTGTCAATATGCGTGACATAAATTGACTTCAAGACCATCGTTTGCGCGAATCAAATGCACTATCGGACACCACTCTAGCCTTCAAGAGACCGGAATTCAATTTCATGGAAGCCGACGCCGTTTCTGCTTCAAATTTGATGTCGCATGAACGCAGAGCGATCAATTAATGCCACGTTGCAGATGGGAATAGCGTCATCATTTCCGAGACCTCAGATATGGACGCAATACGGGCCGGGATCATCCCGGCCCGTTAATCCAATCGGAGCTTCACCGCATAGAGGAAACCGAACGTTTCCTCTACGTGGAAATGCCGCTAAGCCGCCTCCTCCTGATGGCTTGCCAAAACCTGATCGGCGAGCTTGCCGGTCAGCTCGGCGAGGTGATCGAACTCAGCTTCGAAACTGCCCGCACCCGCCGTCGCGGATCTAATCTCAACAATCAGACCCTGAATCTCGGCCTCGGGCATATTCGCCTCGACGACATCCCAACCGTCCCATCCGGGCCTTGAATCAAAACCCAGGATCTGTCCGCGACGTGTTGAGATGATGCCGTTGATCTTCGCCGTGCCTTCCGACGGCACCGCAACCTTCACCCGCATGATCGGCTCCAGCAATACCGGCGCGCATTGCGGCATGCCCTCGGACATGGCGATGCGCCCAGCCGTCTTGAAGGCTTGATCGGACGAATCGACGCTGTGATAGGAGCCGTCCTTCAGGCAAACCGCGATATCCACGATCGGAAACCCAAGAGGACCGCAAACCAGATATTCCTTAACGCCCGTTTCCACGGACGGAATATATTGCTTGGGCACCACGCCACCGGTGATCTTATCGGTAAATTCGAAACCGCCGCCGCGGGGCAAGGGTGTAATATCGACCACAACGTCGCCAAATTGTCCGTGGCCACCTGATTGCTTCTTATGGCGGCCGCGAACTTCGACCGGCTTGCGGATCGTTTCCTTGTATGGCACATGCCGCGGGCTCGTCTCCGCTTCGACGCCATATTTGCGGATCAACCGTTCCAGTGCGACACGCAGATGCATCTCGCCCTGCCCCCAAAGGGCCATTTCTCCGAGATCCTGCTTATGCTCGATTGAGACAGACGGGTCTTCGTCAATCACTTTGCCGAGGGCCGTGGTCAACTTGACCTCATCTTTGCGCTCCTTGGCGGCAACCGCCAATCCATAGACCGGTTGCGCCGGTGGCGACACGTCGATTGAGAAGGTGCTGCCCTTTTCCGCCGAGATCGTGTCGCCGGTCTTGATCTCGTCAAGGCGTCCAAGAGCGACCGTTTCACCGGGACCCGCCGCGCCGCGCTTGTGAGGCTCCTGTCCGAGAACCGAAAAAACGCCCGACACGCGGTCGTCACTATCGGCGCCATAGACTGTCGTGCCATCCGCGAACTCACCGGATAAAATACGCGCAACAGACAATTTACCGCCATGGGGGGTGTGGATGGTTTTCAAAATCTGCGCGTATGACCCTTCCGATGGAACTCCGAGACGTTTCGCGGTTTCACTCACAAATGGCGCTTCATGACGCAGCGCCTTGAGAAGCCGCAAGATGCCGTTTCCATTCTCGGCAGACCCCAGCAGAACTGGACAAATCAAACCTTCCTTCAACTCGCGCGCGAGATCGTCGAAAATTTGATCGCGAGGCGGCTCGATATCCTCAAGCAGTTGCTCCATAAGCTCGTCATTATAGTCCGCGAGTTGCTCGAGCATGGCGAACCGCGCCTCGCCCTTGCGCTCGTCCAGACCTTCCGGCAAATCCACAACTTCGCTTGGGGCATGTTCGCGATAAATGAAACCGCGTTGCAGCGCCAAATCGACAAACCCGGTTGCTATACCCTCTTCCCAAATGGGAATTTGTCGGAGCACGAGCGGCTTGGCGCTGGCCGGTTGGAGAATTGGCAGAATGTCGCGTATCAGACCTTCGGCTTTGTCGATTTTGTTCAAGAAGAGAAAATGGGGGATGTTGCGGTCTTCAAGCTCCTTAAGAATAAGCTGGAGCGCCGGGACTTTCTTTTCGTCAGGTTCGCAAACGACAACAGCGGCATCACAAGCGGCAATCGCCGCCACTGCGTCATATTTGAATTCAATTGATCCGGGACAATCTAGAAATGTGTATTTATCGCCGAGAAACTCGACATCGGCCAAATTCATTTCCACACTCATTTGGTGCGCTCGCGCTTCAGGCGAGGCATCACCGACCGTATTGCCCGCTGCGACAGATCCTTGCCGCGGAATTGCACCGGTCCGCGCTAGAATAGCATCAAGAAGTGTGGTTTTCCCGCTTAAGTAGGGGCCAACCAATGCAATACAGCGCGGACTACGGCCTGCTTGGCCCTGGGACTGGCCCATATGTTCCTCCTTGTGATGTTGTTCGTTATCATCTTCTCCGTAGTTTCGCCTTACCGCTTCGGGTGCGGCGAACTGGCGGCTTTTCCAACAGTTATCGTGTCAAGCCCTTGGCGGCATGGCAAGCCCCGGACCGGCGATTCGTGATATTTTTGTAACCCCGCAAATAGATAGAGTTAATTCCTAAGACTACTTACCCGGTCCCAGATTTTCAAATCACCATAATCCGTATGTTTTTAATAATTTTCACAATATCAAAGACGCAATTGTATATACGTCTTGCCGAATCCGTAGCACCTTTATGAATAGAAGCTCTTTCGATACAGATCGGCCTATCGCTCTCAGAGGATCTGCCGAGAGGACATAGGCGATTCAGGACGAGAATTCGCGGTCTCTTGGCCGCGTGATGGCGTGGAAGCGATGTTCCTCTGCACGGCCTATTGGATCGCTATCCCTAAAGCACCAGCTCGAAAAAGTGCTGATGGTTCTCCTCGGGGCTATCATTATAATTCCCGATCTCGCGGAATCCGTAGTCCGTGTATAGCTGGCGTGCGGCGGTCATGCTTTCGAGGGTGTCGAGACGCATCGCCCTATAGCCGAGCCCCCTGGCCTGGCGCAGACATTCGTCGAGCAAACGCCGGCCCACACCGTGGCCTCTCGCCGCCGGCCTGACATAAAGACGTTTCATCTCACAGTGCTTGCCGTCCAGCCGCCGCACCGCAGCCATGCCAAGAAGGTCATCCCCGTCCTCACCTGTCGCAAAGATCAATGCCCCATCCGGCGGCTGATAGCCCTCCGGGAACCGCGCCAGCTCGTCGTCATAATTCTGGAAGCACAGCGAAATATTGAGAGACGCCTCATATTCCCGGAGCAGCGCAATGAAAGCATCGCGCATGGGGTCAGTGAAGTCGGTCCGAATAACTGTTTGACCCGTCACCTACTCCGCTCCGGCCAGCTGTCGTGCCTCCGCTTTGCCGCGCATGCGCGTTTCAATGGGGCCGACAACGAGGGCAAGCAATGGCGGCAAAATGAGCAGGGTGAGGAGTGCGGATAGGGAGAGGCCGCCGATAACAACGGAGCCCAATCCCCGGTAAAGCTCGGACCCCGCGCCGGGGAAGAGCACCAGAGGCAGCATGCCGAACACCGACGTCAAGGTCGACATAAAGATCGGCCGGATACGGTTGCGCGTGGCTTCCATGATCGCCGCTTCCGGGGTCATGCCCTCGCTGCGCAAATGATAGAGAGTCTGATGCACCAGCAGGATGGCGTTATTGACGACAATACCGATGAGAATAACGAAGCCCAAAAGAGTCAGCATATCGAGCGGCTGGAACGTAAATTGGTTCAATATAACCAGTCCGCCAACACCGCCCGCCGCCGCCATCGGCACGGACAGCAAAATGAGCAGCGGATAGATGAAGCTCTCAAACAAGATGGCCATGACCAAATAGACAATGACAATGGCGACCACCAAATCGCGGAGCATGGCGTGCCAGGTCTGCGTCAGCTTATCGGCCGTCCCCGAAATGCGCAGCTTGATGCCCGCCGGAACACCTTCGGCGCGTATCGGCGCGATGACTTTTTCCTTGATAAGGTCAATGGCTTCTTGAAGCGCCAAACGCGGCGCCGGTACGATTTCCAGCGTCACCGTTCGCGACCGCTCGCGGTGGCGAATCTCCGTCGGACCAGATGTGACCGAGACCTTGGCGACGGAGAGCACCGGAATAATTTGGCCGCTCCCGGTTACCACGGGAAGGTTGCCGACGCCCTGTGTGGACGTGATGTCCCGGCGCGGCCCTTTGAGCATCAAATCAACCCGGTCATTGCCAACGGTGACTTCGGCAACCCGCAGTCCGTCGTTAAACGCATCGATCGTCTGCCCAAGCTCGACGGCGGATATGCCGTTATCGGCAAGGCGGGTCCTGTCCGGCGTGACACGCACCTCCGGCGCCCCAAGCTCAAGCCCCGGATTGGGGCGGAATTGATTGCCGTCCGCACTCGGCAGAACTTTGGCAATAAGTCCCGTTGTCTTGAGCGCCACCTCCAATATCCGTTCAAGATCGGGTCCGGACACATCCAGTTCGATCTTGCGCCCGCCGCCAATACCCCGGCCGAAAATCGACAATTGGTTGATCAGGGCGAATGTGCCGGGCTCCCGGAACACAGCTTTGCTCAGAACCTCCTTGAGCTCCCCAGCGCGCTCAGGCGTAACTGCTGCGGCGCCGAGGAATGTGCGTGCCCGCGTGGCGACAAAAAAGAACCGGTCGATTTTTGGCGGCTTTCCAGCCTCCTCCTCCGGACCCGAGACGTCCTTCCAGAGCGGCCGCGTCTCATTTTCAATCCGCTTCGCGATTTCGGTCGTGGTCTTCAGATTATAACCCGGCGGTGGAATCACGAGCGCGAACATCAAATTGCGGTTGCCATCCGGTAAATATTCAAGCTTTGGCAGATACTGCCAGGCGGCACCGGCGGCACCTAGCGAACTAATGATCACAACGGTCAAAGCGGCGAGACGGCTGCGAGCCATGATCCGTGTAAAACCGAGAATAAGTTGCACAAACCCGCGAGCGGCCGCGTCGATGCCGAATATTCGCACCCTATGAATTGCTTGCGCGTCACGACCACTGCCGCTTTTGAGAAGCCAGCTCGAAAGGGCGGGCAGCACGGTGGCCGAAACCAACAGCGACAGCAATACGGAAACGGAAATCGCAACAGCGATATCGCGGAAAAGCTGCCCGACTTCGAGCTGCATGATCAAAACCGGAATAAAAACCATGACTGTCGTTAGAGCCGAAACAAGCACAGCGCCCCAAACTTGCTTGGCGCCCTCATAAGCCGCGATGTGGGCCGGTTTCCCCTGTTCCCGCAGCCGGTAAATATTCTCCAGCACGACGATGGCCGCATCGACAACCATGCCGACGGCGAAAGCGAGGCCCGCCAGCGATATGACATTGATGGAGCGCCCCAGCGCCGCCATCGCGACGAACGAGCCGACGACGGAAACGGGTATGGCGATCGAGACAATGAGTGTCGCCCGCCAAGACCGTAAGAAAAGCAATAAGATGAAGGCGGCAAGCGTTCCGCCAATCCAGATGTTCTGCTGCACGAGGCTCACGGACGAGTTGATGTAGACGGTTTCGTCATAGACCTGGCGGAGTTTGAGCCCCGCATCCGGAATGATCGCGGCGTTAAGCTCCTGAATAACATTGTCGATATCGCGCATCGTCTCGATAACGTTAGCGCCCGTCTCGCGCTGCGCGTTAAAGGCGATGGCCTCTTCTCCCAGAAGACGGATTTTCGCGGTCGGCTTTTTATAGGAAAATTCGACCTCGGCGATATCCCCGACTGTCACCCGCGCAATCCGTCCCGTGGCTTGATCCCTGATCGAACGCAAAACAACGTCGCGAATGGTTTGCAGCGAATTGAGCTCGGCCTCGGTGCGCACGATATAGCGGCGCTTGCCTTCCTCAACATCACCGGCACTGATCGCTGCATTGTTGGATCTAAGAATATTGAGGACTTCGCCGACCGTCAGACCATAGCGCGCGAGCAGTTGCGGCTTAACGACAATCTCGATTTCACGCTCGCTGCCGCCGAAGACATTGACGCGGCCGATGCCGGGGACGCGCTCGATCCGGTCTTTAATAATATTCTCGACGAAATCTCCATATTCGTGGACCGGCCGCTTATTGCCCGGCTTGCGCGTAACGATGAACCAAGCAATGGGGCTGTCCTCTGCGCCTGCGGCCCTGAGGCTCGGCTCATCCGCCTCTTCGGGATAATTCGTCACCCGGTCCAGCCTGTTCGAGACCAGCAACAGCGCCCTGTCCATATTGGCGCCGACATCGAATTCCAGCCGGATTTCCGAGCGGCCAAGCTCTGACCGGCTCGAAATTTCCGCCAAGCCGGTGATGCCCTTCAAGACCTCCTCCTGGCGGATTGTGATCTCACGCTCAACCTCGACAGGAGCAGCGCCGGGCCAAATCGTCCTGATCGTAATCAGCGGCCGGTTGACGTCAGGCGCAAGTTGAATGGGTATGGTTTGCAGCGCCACCAATCCGAACATGACGACCATCAGAACGACGGCAATAACCGCCGTCGGCCGGTCGATCGCTATCCGGATGAGATTCATGAGGAGCCTTTTTCAACACGGACTTTCGCACGCGGTAGGAGACGCTCGTTGCCGCGGGTGACAACAATCTCGCCGGGTTTTAATCCCTTCACGACTTCGAAACGGCCGCCGACGGATTCGCCAATGATGATTTCACGGATCATAGCGATACCGTCCTTGACGACAAAAACGATGTCCTTGCCCTGGCGGCGGACCACGGCATCCTTATGGACGGTAACGACGTCGCGAGGGATGCCAACGGGAACCGCGACGGTTACGGACTGACCTTCGGCGAGCGCCCGGTTAACTTTCGAAAACGTCGGAACGAAGCGGACGGCCCGGGTACGTGTGAGCGGGTTTTCCGAAGGCAGCACCGCGCGCACGGCCGCCTTGTGGCGGGTCCCGTCGTCAAGGACGAAGTCGACTACGCGTTTCGGCGCCAGTCCGGCAATACGCTTGGAAGGCACATCCGCTTCAATTTCCAGATTTTGATCGGAGATCATTCTGACAAGCGGGTCGCCGCTTCGGACATAGGAGCCATTTTCCGTGAAGCGCTGAACGATGACGCCCCCATAGGGCGCTTTAACGGAGGCATATTGCACGTCCAGCCGTTTGCGCGCCATCGCGGATTTCTTAATCAGAATGTTCGCCTCGGCGCGCTTCACCTTTGCCGCCGCGACAGCAACCTTTTGCTCGGCGTCCTCAAACCTTGCCTGAGAAAAAGCTGTCGACGTCCGCAAACCTATCTGCCGGTTGAGTTCGGTACGCGCGAGTTCTGTTTCGGCGGCAAAGGTCTGCTTTTCCGCCAACGCCTCCTGATATTCGCTGCCCGCTAGAGCGAGATCGGCCTTGAACGTCTCCGCATTCAAAATCGCGATGACTTGACCTTCCTCAACGCGATCGCCCACCTCGACAAGCATCTCATCGACAGGAGCGGCAATGCGGGCCGCTACGTTTCCCGTGCGCCGGGCAACCAGCCGCCCGATCACCGGAACCGTCTGTGTCAATGGCTGGCTCTTCACGTCATCGACGCGGACCAACGAAGCTTCTTGTGCATTCACCTCTACAACGGCCAGCAGCAAGATAAGAGCCGCCAACAGCAGGACGGCACGGCGCGCAAATATGCAAAGCCGGCAGGAACGCCCGGCAGTGGCTAAATCTCGTTCTTTGTCTAATTTTACCATGCTGCCTATTGCGCCATTATCTATTGCCGAAAACGATTGCCGAAAACGATTGCCGAACATGACCACGCTCAAACTTTCTGCGCCATTGTCATGAATGACAAGCGTCATAGCCCAAGAAAGTAAGCAAAAAAGGGCTGAGGATGCGCCCTCAGCCCTTCAGAGATTTGCTTCAAAGCTTCGAATTACAAGGCTTATTTCTTCTTCTTTACTCTGTATTCCTGATGGCAGCCCTTGCAATTTTTGGTCGCGGCGCCGAAAGCCACTTTAAATGCATCAGCGCCATTGGCGGCCGCCTTGACCGCTTTTGCTGTATCTGCTTCGAATTTGGCCATCTTGGCCTTAAAGCCAGCCATATCCTCCCAAATTTTGGGCGAAGCGGTTGTTTTCCCGCCGGTTTTGGAACTCTCGGGGAAGAAATTAACAACGCCGCTCGCCGCGGTATTCATGGCTCGGACAGCCAGTTCAGCGACTGCGGGATCAAACGGCCTTTCGCCCTTGACCATGCCTACCGATAATTTTGTTGCTGCTTTCACGGTCTGCATCATCGCCTTGCGGGAGGCGATCGGGTCATCGCCCGCATTCACGCTAAAACTTAGCCCGACGGTCAAAACCGCCGCGGCAACCGCACCAACACAAAGACTCTGCCCCCAACTCATCAATAACCGTTTCATCAAAAAAACCTCCCTGGACCTGACAAAAAAATTGCGCGCAAAGAAAAGACCCGCCCGCAACTTAGTATACACTAGAGCATCCACATTATTCCACTCACACGCGAATTTTTGGATCAACCGCGAATGATCAGAGTGCTTCCGGATAAAGTGGAAACCGGTTTTCCGATTAAGTTGCACGTAAAATTAAAGAACTAGGGTCTGTTTTTGAGTCAATCAAAAACGAAAAGACCCTAGGCGGCGGGCGAATTCAAGCTTGCGCAAAACCTTTGGATCCGGCCGCATGCTTCTTCCAGCGCTTCCGTCGACGTCGCGTAGGATACGCGGAAGAAGGGGGAGAGACCGAAAGCCTCGCCATGAACCACCGCGACCCCTTCATCCTCCAACAGCGCGGTCACAAAATCCTTATCTGTCTCAAGGGTCTTGCCGTTTGGCGTCACCCTGCCGATACACCCGGCGCACGAGGGATAGACATAGAAAGCGCCTTCCGGCGTCGGGCATTTAATCCCCTTGGCCTGGTTGAGCATGGACACGACGAGATCCCGGCGGTCTTTGAACACTTTGGCCCGCTCAGGAATAAAATCCTGCGGACCCTCGAGCGCCTCCACGGCCGCCCATTGGCTCACGGATGACGGGTTCGACGTGGATTGCGACTGAAGCTTGGCTATCGCCTTGATGAGCTCCACCGGTCCGCCGGCATAGCCGATGCGCCAGCCCGTCATCGCATAGGCCTTCGAAACACCGTTCATGGTCAGGGTGCGATCCTTGAGGCCCGGCTCAATCTCAACGGGTGAGAAGAATTTGAAATCGTCATAGATCAGATGCTCATATATATCGTCGGTTAAGATCCAGACGTGGCTATGGCGCATGAGCACATCGGTCAGCGCCTTTAATTCCTCGCGGCTGTATGCGGCGCCGGATGGGTTCGACGGCGAGTTGAAAATAAACCATTTTGAGTTCGGCGTAATTGCCGCTTCAAGCGCCTCCGGCGTCAAACGGAATCTGGACTCAAGGCTTGTCTCGACAAACACCGGCGTGCCGCCGCCAAGACGCACAATATCGGGATAGCTCACCCAATAGGGTGCCGGGATGATAACTTCGTCTCCAGGATTGAGCGTTGCGAGCAGAGCGTTATAGAGCACCTGCTTACCGCCGGTTCCCACCGTGATCTGATCGGTGGCATAGTCGAGATTGTTTTCGCGTTTGAATTTATTGACGATCGCCTGTTTCAGTTCGGGGATGCCATCAACGGCGGTGTATTTTGTCTCGCCGCGATTAATGGCGTCGATCGCCGCCTGCTTGATATTATCCGGGGTATCAAAATCAGGCTCGCCGGCGCCAAGACCGATGACGTCATGGCCGGCGGCTTTAAGCTCGCGCGCTTTCGTCGAAACAGAGATTGTCGGCGATGGCTGAACGCGAGCAAGCGAGTCGGCAATAAAACCCATGAGTGTCTCCGCTGAAACAGTGATTTCCGAAGGCCGATAAAATGGCCGGTCAAATGTCCAGCCCGGCCGGGCGCCAAGCTACGCTTGGCCTCGGTTAGAAGCAAGGGGAAGGTTGGCTTGAGCGCAGGCTCATTGATTTCCCATACTGCATCGCACTTCGCATGCAATTTTCAGCAATTTTGGATAGATGCTGACAAATCGTCTGATCCGCTTGGCATTGAGTCAAAACCGCTTCGAACTAAAAACCTCTACTGAGTCTGCGGCATGCTTTTTCACTACCCTGCTTGCACCTAACCCGGCATACTTCCATGTTTCCATCTTTACAGCCATAGCCGCGGCGCGATCTTGTTGTTGATCCGGTTTGTTGGACACTTGTCTTGGCTGCCTTTTGAGCCGCGGCAGGTGCTGGCTTTGGTGCAACGGGACAAACGCGCTTTTTATGCGCTTTGACCGCCTTCACTATTGCGGGCGCAGGCTTATCAATCGCCAAGCTCAACTTGGCGTAGCGATTAAACTGCTCCAGCGCCCGCCGCCCTTGCGGGCCCCAAGCGCCATCAACCGCACCGGGATCGCAACCAACGCTTTTCAGAGCCGTCTGCAAATCCCGCGTGAGTTGTTGCGCAGCACCAGCAAGCTTTTTCGAACGGAGAGTGTCCTCCAACCCGTCGAGCCTCAGCGCCGCGATTCTGCGAAAGACACCGTTCGGATATTTTTGCAAATAACTCTTGAACTCTTCAATGTTCTGGCTTTCCTTGATCGAGTTCCAATAGGTTAGCTCTAAGCCTGCACTCGATCCCTTTGGTATCGCGCCGGTCAAAACAGCGTTGGATCTGTCCGTGCGCCCGCCGAAAAAGAATTCCTCCACCAGACCATCCCGGGTCCAGGGAAATTGACGGTTGTTTGTCACCCGCAGCACACGCCGCCGTACCGAGCGAAACATCAACACTGCCGCCTGGTCGGGTTGCCCGATCCCCGCTGCAAGCGCCCGGGCATAAACATTTTCGTCAACGGCAATATCCCCTGGTTCCGTCGCATAGGCGATGAGAACGCCGCCACGTTCCCGCTCTGCCTTAAATCCCTTTTGGGCGCTCTTTGCCCCGCGCGTAAACGGCACGTTGCGGCAGGCATCGATAACGATGAAGTTCGCCTTTGATTCCGTGGCGCTAATTGAATCGATGATATCGCCGAGTTTGACACCCAAAAGCGGAAGCTCCGCGGCGGATGTCAGGGGGGCATTCACCGGAATGAGAAAATTATTGCCATGTTTGGCCTGAGCCGCGCCGTGACCGGAATAATAGAAGAAACCAACCGCATCGGTCCCCGCCAGATCCAAGCGCTTCACATATCCCGATACCGCCGTGATGAGGCGCGTTTTGTCGACGTCTTGGACAATTTCGACGTCAAAGCCCACACGTTTCAGAGCTTCCCCAATAATTCGCCCATCATGATGGGTGTTGCCAAGTCGACCGACAATCGACGGATAATTCTGATTGGTGATAATAAGCGCAAGCCGCTGTTCGGCATGCGCAACACTCGAGAAAACAGAGATAAATAATAATATCAACGAAATATAATATGCCCGCATCGAAATATGACCTTCACAAAACGAATGGCCATATCAGATTATCTTGGTTTTGGACCAAAATCCAGAATAACAGCCCGCTCACTCAAAAAAATTGGGCCACAATTTGATTGCCGCTGCCCTCGCTCCAATGCAGTGAATCGGGCCTTCGAGGTGGTGCGTCTTAATTGCCTGAGACAAAGCTGAGATGGGCCTGCCAAGACCAGGCTCAACGGCGTTTCGGCTTCCACTTAAATTAACGCCTCATTAACAGTTCCACGTGCCGCTCCGGCGCCATCGCCTGTCGCCCATCCTTAACCCCGTTTTAAAGCGTCTCCCTTACTCTAGACGGTTGAAAGTTCCGTACTTCCTTGGGTTTAGGAAACTGAGTTCCGTGTTGGAAAGCGTAAAGAGCGGCGATTGGCTGACGTTGCAGCGTATCCGGGCCTATCCGATCCTGCTGCTCGTCCCGCTTTGCTTTGTGATCGCTCTGTGGATTGGGCTATCCGACGGCCTTCTTGACCGCAACGGCAAGCCCCTCGGCACCGATTTTTCCAACGTCTGGTCCGCTGGCTCTCTGGTGCTCAAGGGCACGCCCGAGGGGGCTTATGACCTCGACGTGCATTACGCCGCGCAAAAGGCCGCGTTTGGCGGGCGGGATGTTCCCTACTATGCCTGGCATTATCCGCCGCCCTTTTTAGGCATTGCCGCACTGCTCGCATTGATGCCCTACGGGCTCAGCCTGTTTGTCTGGATAGCGGCGACCCTGCCCCTTTATTTGGCCCCCATTCGCGCGATCCTTGCGGGCAAGGAAGCCTTGCTGGTGGCGCTCGCCTTTCCCGCTCTGTTCATCAATATCGGTCATGGCCATAATGGCTTCGTCACCGCCGGTCTGCTCGGCGGCGGGCTCGTCCTGTTGCAAAGGCGGCCTTGGCTTGCCGGCGTTCTTTTCGGTTGTTTGAGTTATAAACCTCATTTTGGGCTGCTCATCCCATTGGTGCTCCTGGCCACCGGGCGCTTTCAGACATTCGCATCGGCGGCGGCAACGACGGCCGCACTCGCCCTCCTCTCGCTCATGGCTTTTGGCCCGGAGACGTGGATGGCCTTTGCCGACAGCCTTGCCTATACGCGCGGCACGATCCTCGAGACCGGCGTCACGGGCTGGCACAAAATTCAAAGCCTGTTCTCCGCCACGCGGATGTGGGGCGGAAGCATCCCGGCCGCCTATACGGCGCAACTGCTGTTAGCCATCGGGATTGCCGCATCGCTCGTTTGGCTCTGGCGGAGCAAGGCGGCGTTTGCCTTAAAGGCGGCGGCACTGGTCACCGCGTCGCTGCTCATCACGCCATACATGCTGGACTATGACATGGTCGTGCTGGCCCCGGCGCTCGCCTGGTACACGGCTCATGGCCTTGCCCATGGCTTTCGCGACTATGAAAAAAGCGCACTCGCCTTTGTCTGGCTGGCACCCCTGATCACCCGAACTTTCGCCGCGGTAAGCGGCCTGCCCCTCGGCCTCATTGCCATGGTGATCCTCTATGCACTCATTCTGCGGCGCGCGTCGTTAGACCTCGATCGCGTCCCCCTCATTCAATGGAGATGGAACCTTGCAAAAACATAATCTTGACTATGATCGTGTCCGCGAGGAGCTCGACGAGCTGCTGCCGCAACCGGTTTGGGCAACGAACAAATCGGTTGCTGTGATCCTGCCTTGCTATAATGAAGGCGCCGCGATCGAGAAGGTCGTCAACGATTTCCGCAAAGCCCTGCCGTCGGCACGAATCTATGTCTATGACAACAATTCGACGGACAATACGCGCCAGGCCGCCGAAGCAGCGGGAGCCATCGTCCGCACCGAAACCTTACGAGGCAAAGGCAATGTCGTGAGGCGCATGTTCGCCGACATCGAAGCGGATATCTATGTCATGGCCGACGGCGATGGCACCTATGATTCGACAGCCGCTGGAAAGCTTATCGATAAGCTGGTGAGCGAAAATCTGGACATGGTTGTCGGCACGCGCTTAGGGGGCGGAGAAGAGGCCTACCGGCGCGGCCATCAATATGGCAACCAGTTGTTCAACCGCATTGTCACCCATCTCTTTGGCGAAGGATTTACGGATATATTCTCCGGCTACCGGATATTGTCGCGGCGCTTCGCGAAATCTTTTCCCTCCGCATCACAAGGCTTCGAGATCGAGACCGAGCTTTCCGTGCATGCTCTTGATCTGCGCATTGCGAGCGCCGAGATCGACGTTCCCTATGGCGCCCGCATGGAGGGGACGGAAAGCAAACTGAATACTTATCGTGACGGCGCGCGGATTCTTTGGACGATTTTCCGGCTTTATAAAGAAACGCAGCCGCTTGGCTTTTTCGGCGCTTCGGCGATTGCTTTGGGCTTTACGGCTTTTGGCTTGAGCCTACCGCTTGCCATCACCTATCTGCAAACCGGACTGGTGCCGCAACTGCCGACGGCGATCCTGTGCATGGGACTTATGCAGCTTTCGTTCTTGAGCGCGGTATGCGGGATTATCCTCAATTCCATCAGCCACGGCCGCCGCGAACTGAAACGCATGCGTTATCTCGAAATGAAAGCAGTCGCCGAACAATCATGAGCGTCTTCAGCAACACATTCTACGCCGAGACGGCGCGCTTCTCACGCTTCTGCGTTATTGGCGGCGTCGGATTTCTTATCGATGCCGCCGTCCTGACGGCGCTTATTTTCAGCGTAAATTTAGATCCGCTTTTAGCCCGGCTAATTTCGATCATCGTTGCGGTGACCGCATGCTGGGCACTGCACCGGCTTTGGACGTTCCAATCCCGCGACAAAAGACGACTGAGAGAGTGGAGCCGCTTCGTGCTCGTCAACAGCGTCGGCGCTTCTGTCAACTATCTGGTGTATGCTGCCATTCTGGTCATAACGCCTGTCGACTCGCCCCTTTTCGCGCTGGCGATTGGCTCCATCGCCGCACTTGCTTTCAACTATCTCGGCGCACGATTTTTCGCCTTTGAGATCATTGCAACCAGATCGTGACGCGGCAAACTCACGAATAGCAATGGTCCTTGAGTTTGGCTCACGAACCATTGGCGACCATTGGCAAGCGCGACTGCGTGGTCCGCGCCTTATGGCGGTCAAGCCTGCGTGGCGCTTGAACGCCCATCGGTCATTTCCAATGACCGATGGTATAAGCCTATAATTGATGTGAATCGACACGGCCAGCGTGGTCAAAACCGGCGCGGCGGTCTATCACATATTTATTGAATACAATTATTTCCAAAAACCCTATAATGTGCGAAAATTAAAGCATTATTTGACTGCGGGTGTGCGTGGAGTAGCTAGATGGGTCGGGTGATCCTCTTTATTGCGTTGTCGCTGGTCGTCTTCGCGTCGGGCGTCGGTTCTCGCTGGATGTATCAGGAGGTCGAACGAACCCACGACGAATTAGAGCTGCTGGCAAGCGGCCGGACGACTGCGGAGAGCATCGCCAAATACAAAAGCGAACAACTCTTGCAAGAGCGCAACCAAAGAGCCGTTGCGGAACGCAAGTTGAAGGCCGCCAAAGCGAAACTTGAACAGCAACGCGGTACGCGTGATACCGCAGCGCGCGACTTGCGGAGCAAAAATGCGAAGCTGGCGCATGATCGCAGTCGGCTGGAAGATACCGAGCGCGCCTTAAAAATCTTGAAAGACGATTTTGAGAAGGAGCGGAGCGCCAAAGAAACAGCGGAGCGCGCCCTGAAGACCATCGCCACGAAACTCGCCCTGGACAGCAGTGCGCGAGACGGGACAGAACCGGCCGTGGATGAATCTAGGGAGCGGCTGGCGCAACGGCGCAGCTCGAAAGTCATTGCCGAATGTATCTTTGACGGCGACAGCCCAACATTGGCCGAGGAGCGCAGCGCGCGAGAAACCGTGGAGCGCAAGCTGAAAATAATAAACGCACAGCTCGAACATGAACAAGATGCCAAAACGAACGCTGAGAGCACTTTGGAGCGGGTCAAGAAAGCGCTTGAGAACGAACGCCGCGAGAGAGAAGCAGCGGAACGCGCCTTGAACGTCTTAAGAGAGAAAATTGAGATAGAAGGGCACAACACCGTGGCGGCCAGCGGAAATTTGAGGGGTGGAAGAACCACGACCGTCGGCCGCGCCCTCGCCCGGGTCGCGCTGAACGATCGTTCGCAATTCTGCAAGTTTTGGTTTCCGAACTACCGCGGCGCTCCCTCCAAGATCGAAACGCGGTAACGGCAGACCGGGATGATCCGGGCAAATTACCAGATCATTTGATCGCCGCCGGCTTTGCAAAAACCCTAAACAACCAAAATCACCGCCAACAGCACGGACGATGCGACGGCCAATGCGCCGATGTTTATGGGGAACATTTCCTTGAAGGCGGCCATGCCTTCAATAAGATCTTCGCGTGATTTGTGCCTGCACATCGTCAATAGCCCAATCGTCAATAGCTAACGGAATAACGCGATCTCGACCAACCGCGTTTTGTTCATGCCTTCGCGCGGCGCATATTTGCAATCTAAGATTGTTTGCTGCTATGCCGGGTTTGTCAATATGGCTGCGCGCAAACGAAACGCCCTCTCCGTCACCACTCAAATTGAGTTAGTGCTGAACGTTTCCCCCCCTAGGCGGCCGTCCGTATGAATTGTGCAGCATGGAGTTTTCATAATGGAGAGACCCGAAATATTATCGCGGGAAATCAAAGCCTTCGCTTTCGATCAATATGGCACCATTGTCGATATGCAAAACGGGCTGACCGAAGCCGTGACCCCGTTTCTCAAGGACAAGGGCTGGGACGGCGAAGCGCGCCGCTTCGTCACTTGGTGGCGGCGCACCCATTTCGAGAACTCAATGATCGACGCGCTTTGCGAGCGCGGCCACACGCCTTACCGCCAAATCGGCCACCGCGCCGTATCCCACGTTATGGACCGTTGCGGCATTGCCTACAGCCAGGACGAGGTCCGCTGGCTGATCAGTGAAATCGAAAAACTCAAACCCTTTCCAGATGTCTTGGAGGCATTGGCGCGGCTCAAAGCCAATTATAAGCTGGCGATCCTTTCCAATGGCGACCGCGACATGTTGCAAGCGGCCGCACCTCATATCGGTTTCCCGTTCGATCATGTGATTTCCGTTCAGGAGGCCGGCGCATTCAAACCACACTGGAAGACCTATGCGACGGCAGCGGACATTATCGGCGAGGACCGCTCCAGCATTCTTTTTGTCGCCAATCACGCTTTTGACTGTATCGGCGCCAAGGCTTATGGCATGCGCACGGCGTTCATCGACCGGCGCAAACGCCCGTTCGGCGAAACGCCACATCAGCCGGATCTCATTGTCGCGGATTTTACCGAACTCGCGGAAAGAATGACTTATACCAATGGTCCTTGAGTTTGCCTCACGAACGATTGGCGACCATTGGCAAGCGCGACCGCGCGTCGCGCCTTATGGCGCGTGAGCCTGCGTGGCGCTTGAACGCCCATCGGTCATTGGAAATGATCGATGGTATCAAATAACTTGAGACTGAAACGAAGAGAGAGGGTGCGCCGGATATGGCGGGTAACCAAACCGACTGGTGGAAAGACATTTACAAGGCGCTGAAAGAACACGACGTGCGCCAGGTGGCCTATGTGCCTGATGCCGGGCACACGGACCTCATCGACGCCTGCCACGACGACAATGAAATGACGGCGATCGTCCATACCACCGAAGAAGAGGGCGTGGCGCTCTTGTCCGGCGCCTGGCTCGGCGGCGCGCGTGGCGTGTTGCTCATGCAATCGTCCGGGGTCGGCAATTGCATCAACATGCTGTCTCTCATCCAAACCTGCCGGTTTCCTTTCGCGACGTTCGTGACCATGCGCGGCCAGTGGCATGAGTTCAACCCGTGGCAAACCCATATGGGACAAGGCACCGAACCGGCGCTCGCAAACGCCGGATGCATCGTTGAGACCGTGGAAGACCCGGAGGATGTCGGCGCACAAGCCAGCGCCACCCTGCACCGCGCCTTTGTTGGTGGCCAGGCGACGGCCCTGCTTCTCCACCAGCGGCTCGTCCCTATAAAATCATTCGGCAAATGACGGAGATAAAGAGCAGCACCATGGCGAACATGCAACGTGCCGAAAATTTTCCCCTCCACCGCCGCGACGTCGCCAAGCGGCTCGCCGAGGCGGGCGGCGCGGATCTCCTTATTGTCACCGGGCTCGGCTCAACAAATTGGGACTTCACAGCCGCCGGCGATCGCGATCTCACCTTTCCCCTTTGGGGGGCGATGGGCGGCGCCGTGCCCCTCGCCCTCGGTCTCGCGCTCGCCAAACCGGACCGCCGTGTCCTGGTGGCGACCGGTGATGGGGAAATGCTGATGGGCCTTGGCAGCCTCGCAACCGTTGCTATTCAGGCTCCCCACAATCTCGCCATTGCCGTTTTCGACAATGAGCGCTATGGGGAAACCGGCATGCAGCCGACGGCCACCGCCTATAGTGCCGACCTCGCGGCCGCCGCCCTGGCCTGCGGCATTGAAACCGCCGGAACGGTGCGGACCGAGGACGAGCTCACCGAAGCCATCCCGGACCTTGTCGAAAAGCCGGGTCCGATTTTTTATGTAATCAAGGTCCAGGCGGAGCCGCTCGACTTCATATTGCCGCCAAAGGATGGGGTTTATCTGAAGAACCGGTTCCGCCGGGCGCTACTCGGGACGGACGGTATCCTCTGACGCCCACAATAGGGACGATGGGCGGTATACGGTCTCATACGAAAGGACATTATGATTGACTCATAATGTCCTTTGGCAAGCGCGACTGCGTGGTCCGCACCTTATGGTGGTCAAGCCTGCGTGGCACCTGAACGCTTATCGGTCATTCCCAATGACCGATAGTCTATGGAGAACAGAATGACAGCTCTCGATACGGTTGGTCTCGAAAAATTGAGCATGTATATCGGCGGCGACTGGTCACCATCCGCCTCTGGAGAAACTTTCGAAACCTTCAATCCCTTTACCGGCAAACCGTGGGCGCTGGTGCCGCGCGGCAATGCGGCCGACGCGGACCGCGCCGTCGCGGCGGCTAAGAAAGCCTTCACGTCCGGCGAATGGCCAACGCTCAACGCCACCCAGCGCGGACATTTGTTGCGCAAGCTCGGCGACCTCATCGCTCGGGACGCCGAAAAGCTCGCCGAAATCGAGGTCAAGGATAATGGCAAGCTGATTGCCGAAATGGGCATGCAGCTTAAATATGCGCCGCAATGGTATTATTATTTTGCCGGTCTCGCGGACAAAATCGAAGGCGCGGTCCTCCCGATCGATAAGCCGGAAACCTTCACCTATACGCTCCACGAGCCGCTCGGCGTCGTGGCCATGATCATCCCCTGGAACTCGCCCCTGCTGCTCACCGCCTGGAAGCTAGCGCCGGCGTTGGCGGCGGGCAATACGGCTGTCATCAAACCCTCTGAATTCACGTCCGCTTCGGCGCTCGCCTTCATCAAGCTGGTTGAGGAAGCAGGCTTTCCGCCAGGTGTTGTGAACGTCTTGACAGGTTTCGGCAAGGAAGCGGGTGAAGCCCTGGTGACGCACCCGGACGTGGCCAAAGTCGCCTTTACCGGCGGTGTTAAGAGCGGCACCCATGTCTATCAGCGGGCGGCCGAAAGTCTCAAAAAAGTGAGCCTGGAGCTTGGCGGCAAGTCGCCCAACATCGTCTTCGCCGATTGCAACATGGAGAATGCCGTCAAGGGCGCGATCTCCGGCATATTCGCGGCAACAGGTCAGACGTGTATCGCGGGCTCACGGCTGCTGGTGCAAAAGAACATCCACAATGAATTCGTGGACAAGCTGATCGCCTTCGCCAAAACCGCACGAATGGGCGACCCCATGTCGCTCGACACTCAGGTCGGGCCGGTCACGACGAGGCCGCAATATGAGAAGATCTTGAGCTATATGGATATCGCCAAGGCCGACGGCGCGGAATGCGCTCTCGGAGGCACGAAAGCAGAGCGCAGCGAGTGCGGCGATGGCTGGTTCGTGGAACCGACCATCTATACCGGTGTCAACAATCAAATGCGGATCGCCCAGGAAGAGGTGTTCGGCCCCGTCCTCTCGGTCATCCCTTTCGAGGATGATGACGACGCGGTCGAGATTGCCAATGACGTCGTCTACGGTCTTGCCGCCGGTATTTGGACCAGCTCCCTCAATCGCGCCATCGAGCTTCCAAAGCGTATCCAGGCCGGCACCATTTGGGTCAACACGTACCGGGCCGTCAGTTTCATCGCGCCGTTCGGTGGCTATAAGCGCTCCGGTCTTGGGCGGGAAAGCGGTCAGGACGCGATCAACGAATATCTGCAGACAAAAACCGTGTGGATATCCACCGCAACGGAGACGCCTAATCCGTTTGTTATGCGTTAAGGTCCAGACCCTAAGTTAACAGCGAGATCCTTTCAGGATTTGCCTTGGTAAAGATTGCAACTGATCCATCAAACTGATGCGCAAAGGTTTGGATCCGAAAAACATATGACCGGACCTATGAGTAACATCGGAAGTGGAGCCCGTGGGCCCCTTCGCCGTGCCGCCTGGGTCACCCTCGGTGTCACCAGCTTGGTTCTCGGCATTATCGGGATTGTCGTGCCATTGCTGCCGACAACGCCCTTTATTCTGTTATCCGCCTTTGCATTTGAGCGGAGTTCAGACCGGCTGCACAATTGGCTGATGGCGCATCCGCGTTTCGGCCCGTCTATCGAGTCGTGGCGCCGCTATGGCGCGATTTCCCGCCGGGCCAAGAAACTTGCGCTCATCGCCATGCTGGCAGTGTTGCTATTGAGCGTCGTGCTGGCCGCCCCGATTTACGTGATTCTTATCCAAGCTCTTGTTCTCACAGCGGTCGGCGTGTTTATCCTGACCCGGCCGCTACCGCCGGATGACTTCGATCAGGTTTGACGGAACGTGCGCTTGCTAAGCTTCTCACATTCCTATCCAGTCAACCGAAACCATTAGAGTGCTTCCGGAAAAGTGGGGTAGCGTCTCAGTTTGAATATATCGTCCGCTTATTGTGGAGGAACGGACGAGCTGTCAAACGTCTGCTCACTATCGCTCGTGACCCAAGCCAGAAGTTACAGACTTTGATCTGCCATCAGGTTGATTT
>BFAS01000131.1 GCA_008974985.1 bacterium MnTg02 | reverse complement strand
AGTCCAAGCTCCATGAGCGCCACCCCTAAGGCGTGGTGCGTTTCCGCCTGGGCCACGCTTTCCTCGCCGCCACGCGCCTGAAGCGCGTCAGGGAAAGCGCCAACCGCGCGCTCGAGGTCCTTCGTGCCGGCCCGAGTGCGGGCAAGCTCCGTATACACCTCTCCGATATGGTGCCGGATCATCGCCCATCGCTGCCCATCGCGGTCGCGCCGGGAATGATGCGCAGCGTCGCGCAATGCTGTCATCGCGCGACGCAACAGCGCTGGAGCTTTACGCTTTTTACTCAGCACCATGTACGTGCGCGCTTTCAGATGCTGGAGGACGGCCTGCCGGTTTAAGGCATTCCCCTCCGAAAATAGAGCGATTGCATTGTCCGCCGCTGTGAGCGATCGCTCCAAAGGCTCCAGCGCGTCCGCCCGCACGCCCCAATCAAAGCAAAAGCCCGCCAAATTGCTCCAGATTTGAGCACGCTCCAGGCGCTGTTGCTCGCCCCCTCGCCGGTCGATTTCACATCTGAGCTCATCAAATCGCGTGTTCAGACCGTCGCCCCCGCCAACCTCCAGGGCGAGCTGGAAGCGCATCCAGGCATAGAGATAGGACAATGCCGATCCAAGCTGCACAGTGCATTGGCTGGTGAGTTCGCCAATATGGAGAGCGAGTTTCTTCGTCAGAATACCGAACGATTGGTCCCGCGGAATACCCGCCTCTTCCAAAACTGGCATCAAATGCGCGAGCGTCAACGACGCGAGAGCGGGCGGCAATCCGGTGCGCAATTCCAGCGGCACATCCTCAAGGGTCATGAGACCAATCGTGCCGGGCTGCCAGTTTTCGCTAAGGGCACGGCTCGGCAAGAAATGCAATCGCGCGGTTGGCGAATTGCTTTTCCCTTCGGCCCAAATAATCACGCCATCCTTACCGGCCGGCACTATCTGGGCAACGTTCTCAGGCGCGGTCTCAAGAAGCCGTACCCAGGCCGCTTCATCGATCGGGAATTGCCGGCGAAGAAGTTTGGTTTGGACGGGCAGGCGATGGGGCAAGGCGCCGAGTTCACGATCCAGAGCGGATTTCACGCGGCGCGGCAAACCGGATTGTTCTGCGCTCAAATTGCCCGCCAGCCAAATGGTGATGGTTTTTGTCCTTGCCTTTCTCAATCGCAAACCATCGTCGACAACCAGAAAAGTCCCGATCACCCAGCCACAGCATACGATCAACAACGCTGCGAAGATGAGGGGCAAGGCACTCGCAATGGACGAACTTGCGATGATCAAATTGGACAACATGGACTTTCGACCGTGCGACGATGGAAGATTTGCCAGAGTGATTGAGCGGACGTTCACCAAACGAACAGATCAAGCGCCGTCAAATAGGTTTTGATCCGTTGCCTAGTTGGAAGTTGAGCATCTTTTTTACACGTTCGCGCAATCCGGCACTGTCGTCTGCTGACGGATTAGCCGCACCAGGTCAAGCGATTGCGCGAAAGCCTGTGCAATTTATTCTGTACCGTCCGCAAATTCTCGCCACAGAAATTGTCCGGAAGAGTCACAATCCAGACCTACCCCCGCCTAAAACAGATGTAAATTCAATGGGTCAAACAGGGACTAAGGCGTTAAAGCCCGGAAAGTAACACGATGTTTGACCACCTTCGCGGCGCGGGGCCGCGACTTTATCGAGCCTGCCTGGCAGGAACGGTTGTGTTTGCTGCGAGCCTATTTGCATTTTCTCAGGCAAGCATATCCGGACCCAACCCGCTCGTTGGCGGCAAGGTCAGCACCGCAACTGTCCAGGCCAATCTCGTCCGTCCCGGCGATATGAACAGTGGCGCACTTTTGCTGCGCTCGACGGAGAACGGCAAATATGTCGAGGCCCCCCGTCTCGCCACGAATGTCGACATCCGGGTCACGGGGCTCATCGCGCGGGCCAAGGTCACCCAGCGTTTTCAAAATGTAACCGATCAATGGGTCGAAGGCGTCTATGCCTTTCCGCTCCCGGAAAATTCGGCTGTCGATACGCTTAAAATGCAGATCGGCACGAGATTGATCGAGGGAAAGATCAAGCCGCGCGAAGAGGCCCGGATCATTTATGAAAGAGCCAAGCAAGCCGGCAAGAAAGCAAGCCTGATTGAGCAGCAGCGCCCCAATTTGTTCACCAGCGAAGTTGCGAATATCGGTCCAGGCGAAACCATCATCGTCCAGATCGAATATCAGCAAACGTTGCGCCTGGACGATGGCACATATTCGTTGCGCTTTCCCCTCGTGGTGGCGCCTCGCTTTAATCCAAAGAATAAAAAGAAGCCGCCTATCGCGCAGGTCCGCTATAGCGGGCGATCGCCGTTTCAAATCTCGCCGCAAGAGCCGCGCGAAGCCGATCCGGTGCCTGACCGGGACAAAATCACACCCCCCGTGCGTCATCCAGCGGCCGGTCTCATAAATCCGGTCTCGCTTCAAGTCACACTTAATGCAGGGTTCGAGATCGGCGAGATCAAAAGCCATCATCATAAAGCCGCCATCAAGCGAACGGGCGACAACACCGCACTCATTGCGCTCGCGGATGCCACGGTCCCTGCGGATCGGGATTTCGAGTTGACATGGCGTGCCAAGAAAAGCGCCGCGCCAACCGCCATGCTATTTCGCGAGCAAGTGGACGGCGACAGCTATTATTTGGCGATGATCACGCCGCCGAAAATGAAAGGCGAATTGAAGAGACCGCCACGCGAGATCATCTTCGTTATCGACAATTCAGGCTCCATGTCCGGCGCGTCCATGCGCCAAGCCAAAGAGGCGCTCCTTCTCGCCCTCGACCGGCTGGAGCCTGGCGATAAGTTCAACGTCATCCGCTTCGATGACACTCATGAGCTTGTCTTCGAGACATCGGTCGATGTTACGCAGGCACATATCAATCATGCCAAGCAATTCATTTCACGTCTCAACGCAGACGGCGGAACTGAAATGCTACCGGCCCTGTCTGCGGCCCTCGAAGATAAGACACCTGACGACCGGTATCGCGTCCGTCAGGTTGTCTTCCTAACCGACGGCGCGATTGGCAATGAAGCCCAGCTCTTTGCCGAGATCGCAAAAAAGCGCGGACGCTCGCGCGTCTTCCCGGTCGGCATTGGCTCGGCGCCAAACAGTTTTCTCATGCGCCGTGCAGCGGAAATCGGGCGCGGCTCCTTTACGCATATTGGCTCACCTCGCCAGGTCAAGAAACGCATGGCGGCGCTTTTCCAAAAGCTTGAGCACCCGGCAATGACGGATATTGCCGCCAATTGGCCAAAGGGCACGCGCCTCGAAGCATGGCCCGACCCGCTGCCGGATCTTTATAAGGGCGAGCCGATACTGCTCTCCGCAAAAGTGTCCGGCGCGAAAGGAACAGTGACTCTATCGGGCCGTATTGAAGGCGAAACTTGGTCAAGGGAGTTCTCCCTGGATCAAGCAAAACCAGGCCCCGGTGTCGCCAAGCTTTGGGCGCGGAACAAAATTGCCGCGCTGGAGGCACGGCGCACTCGCGCTCCGGACTTCAAGAAAATTGATGAGGACATCGAGGCGGTCGCGTTGCGTCATCATTTGGTGAGCCGGCGGACAAGCCTTATCGCCGTGGACGTCACCACATCACGGCCTGAGTCTGAAAGCCTCACAAAATCAGACATTCCCGTTAATCTACCGGCCGGCTGGAATTTCGAGAAAGTGTTTGGCGACGGCACGCTTCCATCCAACGCGACTATGATGAGGCAACTCTTCGCAACCGCTTCCATTCAGAAAGTCGCAGGAACGTCCGCGCCAATATCTCATCTCATGAGATCGGCCGCGAAACGGCAAATTCTCTTGCCGCAAAGCGCGACAACCGCCGACCGCAAGATCTTAATCGGCATCATCGCGCTTCTCTTTGCCACCATGAGCGCATTGACGGCCGGCCTTTGGAGAGGATTCCGCCGTGTCCACGCTTCCCCGCGGCGGATTAGGAGGAGAAGCTGATGCCCGGACGGGGGGTGGTTCGGCTTCTCCTCCGGCATATCATGTCGCGCCTGTCCGGGCTCGAATGGCTGGTTGCCGGCGCGATCACAGCGATCGCGCTGTTCGGCATCTGGCAAATTGGCGGAGGGCTATATATCAAAGCGAAAGCCGCCCTGGCGCAAGTGCTGTTGGATGCGGCTTGGAACCGCGCGCTCGCGGGCGCGGCGGCTCCCAAGCCTTGGCCGTGGGCCGATACTTGGCCCGTCGCCAAAATAACCGTGCCGAAACTCAAAAAGAGCGCCGTGATTTTAAGCGGCGTAAGCGGCGAGGCGATGGCCTTCGGTCCCGGCCATCATTTGCAGACACCTCGGCCCGGCCGGCCCGGCACCTCCGTCATCGCGGCGCACCGCGATACCCATTTTGCATTTCTACAACATGTCGTCGTCGGCGATCAGATCACGATTACCAGCCGGTCGGGCCAAATCCATTCTTTTCAAGTCACGGCCACGCGAATTGTCCCCTGGTCAAGCTCCGGCATCAATCCGGATGCACCGGGCACCAACCTCGCGCTCGTCACCTGCTGGCCATTTGACAGCACGGAGCCCGGTCCACTGCGCTATGTGGTCGAAGCCGAAGGCCGTCCAACGGACCCGGCTCTACCCAAACCCGATGACGGTCCGGCAATTTCACTCTGGCCTCTTTAGAACATGATCTAATCCGAAAACCGGTTTCCATCCCCGTCTTCGCGGGGACATGCTTTTCGGGATCATGCTCTACAGCGCAAATTCCTTGACCCATTCGTCCGGCAGGCGGGCGAACCGCGTGCCAATTTCCGCGGCCATATCCCTGTATTTTTCCTGAAAATGCGCACGGACCGTGTTGGGCATGGGGACGGATTGCGACGGATTGATAAGTTTAGTGGAACCGGAAAGATCCGCTGGGAACGGATCGATGCCAATGAACGTGCAGAGCCGGTCCAAGGCGGCGCCATGGTCGCTGTGAATGTCCTCATAAAATTCAAAACGCACTTGCTCCGGCACAAAGACACGCTTAAGGCAATCCACAACCTGAAGATAATCGCTTAGCGCCCGAAACCGTTCACTATCCGCCAGCCGAAATATTTCATCCTCACTGGCGTTGCTCACATCCGTGCCGTTTGAACGGGCGTTATGGAGCACTTGCGACCAGCATTGCGTCACCGGGTTGCGCATGATGAAGAGCAGCCGGGCATTGGGCGCCAATTTCTTAATGTGCTGCAATCCCGCCTCGCCAATCAGGGCATATTCCGGCGTCGCCTCGCCAGCGAATGTAGCCTCGCCGCGATGACGGAACAGGTTGCGATACCAGGCATCGTCAATGGGATCCCTCATATAATCCCGGTACCAGCTCCAATGGTTGCGATGTTCCGGCCAGCGGTGCAATTGGGTCCAAAGCCGCTGGTGATATTTGCGATAGCGGGAGCGGCGCTTGGCGTTGGATAGATGCTGGGTGATCCCGCCGATATGATCGAAATAGTGGATTTCCTTGACCGGCGTAAAGAATATGTCCGGATGGCGCGCAAGCGTCCTCGCCAGCCAAGTGGTGCCCGCTTTTTGCGCGCCGATGCACACAAAGTAGTTTTCTATACCCTCAGCCATCTCTCTCCGCGCCAGCCTGCCTGCTCGCAAGCAAACGGCAGTGGCGTTGATGCATTATTTCACTTTGTCCGTAAGCGGCGTCAATCCTGAGCCTATATCTATAAATTGACTTCATCATTCCAGGTGCGCGCTGGCACCAGTTTGCGGAATCGGCACTTATAGCCGATATGTTGCGTATTGACCGGCAACAGCCTATTCGGGCTGTGATAATATCAGCACAGTTTACAGCGGAAGCGGCACTTACCTGCACTTATTTGCCGAAACAGGTTTTCGTCAGCGGCGCTCCGATTAAAGTCGGGTCGCTGATTAGCCCGGAGGAAACGACATGCGACTTACTGCACCGACAGCCCTTATTTTTCTAATTTCTTTAATTCTCGCCGTAGTGGCCGTCGTTGGGAAACTCGGCTACGTGCCGATTCCTCATATGATTCCCAACCAAGATTTTTGGTTCGCTGTGTTTGCCTACATTGTCTTGATGAGCGGGAATTTGATTAAGGGGCTCTAGTTTTTTGTTTATAAGCATTTTCCGGGCGGAAAACCGTCCACACTTTTCCTGAAAATGCTCGCGAGCCTCCCCTTCGAAAAAACCACGCCGGTCTCTCCAATATCGGAGACACCGGCGTAGAGAGAAAACGCCGCACGATGCCGCGCGCCGTTTTCCGCCCCCGGTCATTTCGCCGGTGGGCGGGGAGGTCAATTGCGCATATCCAAACCGTCTTGCAGGCCCCGCTCATCTGCGCTCCGTTATGAGCAAGTGAGCGTATAAGTCGTCCAGCCTACGAGGTCATAATTCCAATAATGACAAGAAGCGTGAGCCCTACTGCCGGAATCACCCAAGTGTTCTTCTTAATAAATTCGCCCATGATCGTTTCCCATTGCTCGCAGTTTTTTTGAAATTTGTATGCCATTGTCCACAAGGCCGCGTGCCGGAACAATAAGACCAAGCGGTTAAGCCGATCGATCAAGAGACGAATTGCTTAAGGCTTAAGTCGCGTGTGACATGTGGCCGCATTCGCCAATCGAAGGCGCATGAGAGATAGGGCCGGGCTGAACAGTGTGAGGATTTATAGAGACCGCACGTCTGAGTTTCGCCGGTGACACCGCACTATCCGCTTTGACAATAAGGCGCCGTCTTTCTCCCTCTCCCCTGGGGGAGAGGGCTTTGCGCCATGATCTTAGCCGCAGGCTAAGTCATTCGGCGCAAAGGGTGAGGGGGAATTTTTTGGTCAAAAACTCTGAACCTTTGGTTTGCCTCCTTCCCCCCTCAAGGGGGAAGGGAAAAGACGCGCCGCCAAATTGCTGTCTAACTGTTTCGAAATGTCTGCGATCTCTTTTTGGCAAAACGGAATTTCACAGCTCCCTCAAAACTCAAACAGATAGTCGCCGGTTAAACCGGACGGTCTCCCTCGATCGTGATCCGCTGCATCACGCGGCGGTGGCCATCATAATCATTGATCGCGCAATGCAGCGTACAGCGATTGTCCCAGATCGCTAACGACCCAGGCTGCCAGCGAAACCGGCAGGTAAATTCAGGCTGCACGGCATGGTCAAACAGAAAGCTCAGGATCGGCAGGCTTTCCTCACGGGTCATGGTGGAAAACCGCGCCGTATGGGCTGCGTTAACATAAAGCGCTCTGCGGCCGGTTTCCGGATGTGTCCTAATCGCCGGGTGCTCCGCCATGAGCGCCTCATCTGCGGATGTTTTCGCCTGCATCGAGCCAGACTTCAAATGAGCGCTCCGGAGGCCCGTGCTATGGAGCGCCGAGGTGTTGACGCCCGTGAGGCCCGTCAAGACCTCCGCCATGCCGCCGGAGAGCGCCCCAAACGCCATATATAAATTGGCAAACAGCGTGTCGCCGCCAACCGCCGGCGTCTCCACGGCGTATAGCAATGTCGCTTTCGGCGGCTCCGGCAGATAGGTCGTGTCCGTATGCCACATGCCGCCAAAATTCGACGTTTGATGCGGCTCCTTGATGATCTCGGTAATTTTCGGATGGGAGTCCATGCCCTTAGCGAATGGATACTCCGCCAGTGCCCCAAAGCGGCGGGCAAACGCAAGATAGGCGTCCGGCGTTAAATTTTGATCGCGGAAAAAGAGGACTTGATGAGCAAGAAATGCCTCTTGCACCTGCGCAAATTGCGCATCATCCAGCGCGGCCGCCAAATCGATGCCGCTCACCTGAGCGCCGAGAGCGCCGGATAGCGGCTCGACAGAAAATTTTGCAGATGTGCGTCCCATATACGTCCTCATAACCAGGCGCGCGACCAAGCGTCACCAAATCTATGGTGCCCCATTTGCACGGAAGGTCAAGAGCCGCCGATCCAAACTCTCGCGGAATTCGAAAGGCTTATATCGCGGCCAATTTTCAAAAAATCCATGATATCAAAGCGAGATGGATGATGATGACGTTCAGAGCATGATCGCCGAATTGGCGGAGTTGATTTTACAACAAGGCTTGTCTGCGGAGGTCCGCGAGAAAGCAAAGAACCTTTCGGCAAAAATCGGCTTCGACGATCTCGACGAACTCAAGCATCTCTTTCATAACCCGCCGCGAGAAGCGAAAATCTATGATGTCAGCACTCATGGATTAGGCGGCTGGCTAAGCGCGTGCCAATTCGCGGCATTTGAATTGATCCTCAATGTCGGGGAACCTGCGCTGCCGTTCTTACGACAAATCGCTTGGGGGGATTATGATTGGACACAAGGCAATGCCATTGAAATCATGATCAGATTTGCCGCCAAAGGCATCAACAGAGATGAAATCATCAAAGAGATAAAAACAAATTTCCCGGATATCAGGTACGAAGCACAGCTCTATGCAATCGAGCCATTAATACCGCTTCTTGAAACCGACAAAGACCTCAAATCGGTGGTTGATAGGATGACCGAATGTTTTGCTTTCGCAGAAATTTACAAAGAGATAACGGCGTCTGAGACGGATCGTACCATCGGTCATTAGAAATGACTGATGGGCGTTCAAGCGCCACGCAGGCTTACGCACCATAGGGTGCGGCGCGCGGTCGCGCTTGCCAAAGGTCCATGAGTCAAGCTCATGGACCTTTGGGATTATATCATCGGTCATTGGAAATGATTGATGGCGTTCAAGCGCCACGCAGGCTCACGCGCCATAAGGCGCGGCGCGCGGTCGCGCTTGCCAAAGGTCCATGAGTCAAGCTCATGGACCATTGGAATTATATCATCGGTCATTGGAAATGACTGATGGGCGTTCAAGCGCCACGCAGGCTTGACCGCCATAAGGCGCTGGCCACGCGGTCGCGCTTGCCAAAGGAAATTATGAGGCAATCATAATTTCCTTTGGTATTAGAGCCCATTTTAAAACTTTAGAACCGTCGCTTCGCTCTTCTTCGACCCGTCCTCATCCGCGCATGAACAAGCCGAATATGACAGCCGCCAGCAGTGCGGCACCGGCTATGATCCAAACCCAGTTGATGGTCCGGCCTGCAGCTGGCTCCCGCCGCTCCGGCGATCCGGTTGCGGCCTGACCGGCCGGCACGCCCAGCAGGCCCTGCAGATTATTAAAAAACTCGCCCGCCAGCCGCTTCGCTGTCCCCTCGATGAGGCGGCTCCCCAATTGCGCGAGCTTGCCGCCAATGGCGACATCGACATCATATTTAAGGATCGTGGCCCCGCCCTCCTCGCTAAGAGAAATATTGGCATGTCCCTTGGTGAAGCTCGCCGCGCCCTTGCCCTCGCCGGTGATCGTATAACTTTCCGGCGGATTGAGATCCGAGAGGACCACACTCCCCTTGAAGCGGGCGCTTACCGGCCCGACTTTCGTGCGTACCGTGCCCGCAAACTCCGTGTCCGAAATCCGCTCAAGCTCCTCGCAGCCCGGTATCGCCTGCCGCAATATGTCCGGGTCATTCAACGCTTGGTAGACTTTTTCCCGTGAAGCTTCGATCCGAATGTCATCGGAAAGTTTCATGATTTACGCCCTATGGATTGGTTTGCTGATTTCGCCATCACGACCTCAACGCAGCCGCTTTAAATTTTGCCCTGGCTCATTATACTTTCTGGGGCAAGAATTTTCATCCCCTCCCACGAAACGCAAAAGACTATGCTCGCGTCTAATCCTTCCGTATAAGACACGACTGAATATCATCTGCATATAGTTTGCGGTTCCTAGCCCAGCTTCCAATTCCGAATGGAGAACTGATACGCAATGCCCACTATATCCCTGACCGTGAATGGGCAACCCGTTACAGAAGAGGTCGACGCCCCGACCCTGCTCGTCAAATTTCTGCGCGAGCAGCTTAAGTTGACCGGAACACATGTCGGTTGCGATACCAGCCAATGCGGCGCTTGCGTCGTGCATGTCAACGGTGAAGCCGTGAAAAGCTGCACAATGCTCGCCGTGCAGGCCGATGGGGCCGAGATTTTGACCATCGAGAGCCTCGCCAATAACGGCACGCTCCACCCCATGCAGCAGGCCTTTCACGACAAGCATGCGCTGCAATGCGGGTTTTGCACGCCGGGAATGGTGATGGCCTCCATTGCCCTTGTCCGCGACAATCCCGATCCGAGTGAAGATGATGTCCGGCAGGGCTTAGAGGGCAATCTTTGCCGGTGCACCGGCTATCAAAATATCGTCCAGGCCGTGCGCGCCGGGGCCAAGAACATGCGGGACTAGACCATGTACGATTTTCGCTATCACCGCCCCGCAACCATTAGCGAGGCCGTCGATTTATTCCGCCAATGCGACGACGGACAATATCTTGCGGGCGGTCAGACACTGATCCCCGTCATGAAGCAGCGTTTGGCATCCCCGTCGGATCTTATTGATTTGGCCCGGATTGACGAATTAAAGGATATTTCGGCAACGGAAAGCGCGATCACTATCGGCGGCATGACCACGCACGCCGCGATTGCCGCATCAAGCGAAGTCCGCTCCCGTCTCGCCGCGCTCGCCGATCTCGCTTCCGGAATTGGCGACCCGCATGTGCGCAATCGCGGCACTCTTGGCGGCTCGATCGCCAACAATGATCCCACAGCCGATTACCCCGCCGCGATCGTCGCCCTTGGCGCCACAATCATTACCGACCGCCGCCGCATTGAAGGCGACGCGTTCTTTACGAATATCTTTGAGACGGCGCTGGAAGAGGGCGAACTGATCAGGGCGGTGGAATTTCCGATCCCCGAGCGGGCGGCCTATGCCAAATTCCCGAACCCGGCCTCCCGATACGCGATTGCAGGCGTCATGGTGAGCAAATTTGCAGACATTGTCCGGGTTGCAGTCACCGGCGCCGGTCCATTTGTGTTTCGCGTGCCCGATATGGAAGCAGCCCTTGCCCGGGACTTTTCGCCGGAAGCGATCGAAAAGCTCCAAATTCCCGCCGGCGATCTCAACGCCGATCTGCACGCATCGCCCGCTTACCGGGCTCATCTCGTCTCCATTTTGGCGAAGCGCGCCGTACAGGCGGCAAAAGAATAAGGCTCCGCGACTATGACCACAGTTGAAATTGGACAAGCGCTGAAGCGCTCCGAGGATTTCCGCCTGCTGACCGGCAAAGGCAAATATGTCGATGACATATCGTTGGACGGCGAAGCGCGTGCAGTGATTTTGCGCTCGCCCCATGCCCATGCGCGCATCGTTGAAATCGATAGAGCCGCCGCCGCGGCGCTGGACGGCGTGCATCTGATTGTCACCGGCCAAGACTGGCTGGCCGAAGGTTTTGGACCTATTCCAACCCGCTCGGCCGTCAACAAAAACAAAGACGGCTCGCCGCTCTCCGAGCCGCCGCGCCACTGCCTGGCGATCGACCGGGTCCGCTATGTCGGCGAAGCGGTGGCCTTGATTGTCGCTGATAGCGAAAAGATTGCCCGCGACGCGCTTGAGCTGATCGATGTGACTTATGAGGAGCTTCCAGCCGTCACCGATCCAAGGAAAGCCCTCGCCGACGGTGCGCCGCGCATTTGGGATGATATTCCCAACAATCTCTGCGTCGATTTCGAACTCGGGGACGAGGCGGCGACAAAAGCTGCGTTCGAGGCCGCCGACCATGTGATTAGCCTGGATGTCGAAAACAACCGGGTGACCGGGGTCCCCATTGAGCCAAGAGGCCTTGTTGGCACCTACGACGCAGAAACGGACACTTATCTCCTCTACAATTCGACCCAAAATGTGCACGCCATCCGCAAGACCATTGCCGAGGACATCTTCAAAATATCGGCGGACAAGATCCACCACATCGCGCCGGATGTCGGCGGCGGTTTCGGCGCCAAGAACAGCGTTTATCCGGAACCGGCTCTCGTGCTTTATGCCGCAAAACAGCTCCAGCGGCCGGTCAAATGGATCGCCGAGCGCAGCGAAAGCTTCCTCGCCGATACCCATGGCCGCAACCAATCCTCAAAAGTCCAATTGGCGCTCGATAGCGACGGCACCTTCCGCGCTTTGCGCACGGACACCGTCGGCGATATTGGCGCTTATTGCTGGACCATCGGCCCCTTTACACCGACCGGCGGTTCGGCGCGAACCCAGGGCGGGCCTTACGCTTTCGAGACGATGTACTATTCCTCGCGGGCCGTTTTCACAAATACAATGCCGATGGACCCCTACCGCGGCGCGGGGCGCCCCGAGGGCACGTATCAAATTGAGCGGATTGTCGAGGCCGCGGCCAGCCAGCTCGGCCTCGACCCCGTCGCCCTCCGGCGCAAAAATTTGATCCCGGCGGAAAAACTGCCGATGAAAAGTCCGATGGGTCTCGATATCGATTCCGGCAATTTTCCGGAAGTTTTCGAGCGGACCCTCGCCCTCTCTGATCGCGATGGATATAGCGAGCGCGTAGCGGCAAGCAAAGCCGCGGGGCGGGCCCGGGGTTTCGCAATCGCGCCCTATCTGGAATGTACCGGCGGCGGGCCGAAGGAATTTGCCGGCATTCAATTCGCCGCAGACGGTACAATCACGCTCTCCGTCGGCAGCCAAGGAACGGGCACCGGCCATGAAACGGCCATGCCGCAAATCCTGTCGGCCAAGCTCGGCCTGCCTGTCGAGAAAATCCGCTATCGCCAAGGCGATACGGATGCCACACCATTGGGTGGCGGTCATGGCGGCTCCCGGTGCCTTGAGGTCGGCGGCGGCGCCGTTGTTCGCGCCACTGAAGCGGTGATCGACAAGGCAAAAGCCATCGCCGCTCATCTCCTAAATTCACAAGCAGACGACATCAGTTTTGCGGATGGCCAATTTAGCGACGCTAAGACAAACCAGTCCACGCCGATGGAGGAGGTCGTTCGCGCCTCGTTTGAAACAGGCCGGCTCCCGCAAGATATGGAACCTGGCTGTCTCGACTCCGATGCCATTTTCGAACGGGGCATCATATCCTGTCCCAATGGCTGCCATGCCGCCGAGGTCGAGGTCGACCCGGAAACGGGCGCCGTAGCGGTCGCGAACTATTGGATTGTCGATGATTTCGGCACCATCATTAATCCACTTCTGGCGGACGGTCAGGTGATGGGCGGCGTCGCGCAAGGAATAGGTCAGGCGCTTTATGAGGATGCCGTTTATGACGAAGACACCGGCCAATTGCTGGCGGGATCTTTGATGGATTACGCGCTGCCCCGCGCGGATCTCATTCCGAATATGGTGATCCGCTACTACGAGGACGCCCCGACCGCGAAAAATCCATTGGGCGTCAAGGGCGCTGGTGAAGCCGGCTGCTGTCCAGCACCTCCGGTTATTGTCAACGCCATCTTGAATGCGCTCAAACCCTATGGCGTCACCGACCTCTCGATGCCCGTGACATCAGAGAAAGTCTGGCAGGCCATTCACGACGCCAAGCCCTAATTGCCTCGCCAATTAAACCAAAGGAATTTATGAGACCGATCATTTCCTTTGGCAAATGCGACTGCACGTCGCGCCTTATGGCGCGTAAGCCTGCGTAGCGCCCGAACGCCCATCAATCATTCCCATTAACCGATGGCATAATCCCAATGCTCCTTGGAGCATTGGCAAGCGCGACCGCGCGTCGCGCCTTATGGCGCGTAAGCCTGCGTGGCGCTTGAACGCCCATCAGTCATTTCCAATGACCGATGATATTAGAGATTAAATACCCAATAGGTCCGGCCATCGCCGGTCTTTCGCGGCTCGAGGCCGATGCGCTTGCCTGGCGGCTGGCGCATGGAAAACAGCCGGTCAATATCGCTCAACACGGTCCTGTTCTTGGCGAAATAGCCGTGACCGAGAATATCCGTGTCGACATTGGACGCGTCGATTGTGTCGATGCCATCGAGGACGAAAACGCCGTCGCTAATGTCGCCGAGACGCGGATAGGATGTGAACTGCCGCGAGGCGAGAAGCGCCCTATCATTCTCTGACGCATAGAGGGTTACGCGCTCGGCCGCATTGACAATCCTGCGGCTGATTTGCGCGAAAACCCCGGCATCGATATCCGGCGCCGTCAGCACGATTTGGTTAAAGGCCGGAACGGTGCCGCTCAGGCTCAGATTCTCCAAAGCTGCTGCCAGCGCCTGATTGCCCATGCTGTGAGCAATGAGATGCAGCACCTTGATGCTCGGCACCGCCGCCAATTTCATCAGAAAATCTTCCAAATGCGGAACGGTCCATTTGGCGTTCTCGGCGTCGCTATAGTAGGAGGTGAGCCTGCCCTCCGATGGCCAGCTATAGAGTAATCCCGCGCCGCGAAAGCGCATGTCAAAAGCGATTTGACCGGTGCGAAAGGCAGCGTCCACAAAGTTGTTATTGTAGCCGTGAATAAATAGGAATGCCTCTTGCGCCCCCCGCTCTCTTTGAAAGGCATCTAGTCTTTCGAAAAAAGCCCGCTCCTCATAATCTTCGATATCTTGGATTGTAAAAAAGCGGTTGGGATCAGCGTCGACGCCGAGAAGGACGTGCCACCATCCCGGTTGTTCCACTTCGCCGGCTTGGTGGGGGAGCGGCACCGAAATTTTCAAAGATCCGAAGGAGAGAAATTCGCCAGGATGGCGGTCGCCGCTAAATATTTCCGTCCGCTCGAATGAGCGATTGCGGTCCGTTGCAAAAAAAACATCGACAAGATAATGGCCGTCTTCACGCTCAGGAACCATGTCATCATCGGCCACCGGCGCTTCACGGATGGCGATTTCCGCATCCGGTGCCGCACCGGCACTCCCGGTCCGCTCCCCGGCCGGTTGCCGCTCAACCTCTTCCATGGCGAACGTGTCCGAGCGCCGCTCCTCCTTCGTTTCGACCGGAGCTGATATTTCGTCGCTTGCCTCCACTTGCTCCGGACCGGACGTGGGCTCTGTTGGCGTTGTTGGCTCCGGTGGCGCCGCTGACGGCTGAATGCCGTTGCCGGCGGCGGGTTTTGGATCCGGCGCGGGCGCGGGCGGGATCGCCTCTTTATCTTGCTCGGCGGCGCTCGTCTCAAAGCCGCCCGGCGGCGTTTGCTCTTGCGCCTTTTCTTCAATCTCGCCAGGAGAACGCGGTTCTTCCGGAGGACGTCTTTTTTTCGCTTCGGGTGCCTTTTCTGTCTTCGGCCTGAAAATCGCTTTAAGGAGCAAATAGACAAACAACAGGACGATCGGCCCAGCAACGAGCAAAATCCGATGGTGTGTGCCCACCCATTCAAGAAATTGGTCGATCGGCGACATGCAAAAGCCCTCCCAAACCGTGACCGGACCACGATCCACAAAAATGCCGCGTCAGCCCACGAGAACGAAATCCGCCTCCATTGGATTCAGATATTCGCTCTATCTCTTTGTTCGAGCGTGATTATTTCGCAAAACCGTCATCCGCCCCCGGATCAAGTCCGAAAGCACGCTTTTGCGGATCATGCTCTAGCCTCTTTGTTCATTTGCGCTGTAAACTATCGCAGCACCGTCAACGGCCCAAGCCAAATTGTTCTCCCGCCAAAGGTGCAATAGACATCTCCGCGCCAGCGATTGCACCGATATCCATAAACCTCCAGTTCAGGGAGTTAGGCAGCAAATTGACATCGCTTTATAAGAACAATCGCCGAGCACGCACCATGCGCATCCGATTTTGGGGTGCTGTAATTATCTGCCTGTTGGCCGTTTATGGCGAATGGCACGTCCTCAGGACAATTCATTTGCTGCCTGCAAACGATGGCGCGCTCGATTCACTTTATGACCAGCTTGCCGTCGGTGGTTTGGCGGCAGTGATTGCGCTCGCCTTCGCCGCCGGCGTGTATGTCTATCTGCCGCTTTATATTAAGGGGATAGAGAGACGCGGCGGCGGCCTCGAAATCACGACGCAGACACCGCGCGGCGACCTATTATTAGACATCCCGCTTTCCGACCTTTCGCTGCGCTACCATCATCATGAGCGTTTGACTGAGCATCAGATTGGCGGCGGCATAAAGGTCACCCTTGGAGCCGTAGCGCCGACAGTGCCGATTTGGGTCACGGGAAACCGCTTACCCCTGGTCCTCGATCTGAGGTCTAAGGAGATTGATGCGAAGTCGCTCGCCGAAATTATCGGGCGGCAGCCGGAAGAGCAGTAATTTTTGCCGCCGGGCGGATTGAGATGATACCAATGGTCCTTGAGCTTGACTCACGAACGATTGGCGACCATTGGCAAGCGCGACCGCGTGGTCCGCGCCTTATGGCGGTCAAGCCTGCGTGGCGCCTGAACGCCTATCGGTCATTCCTAATGTCCGATGATCTAATCCCAACGGTCCTTGAGTTCGACTCAGGGACCGTTGGCAAGCGCGACTGCGTGGCCTGCGCCTTATGGCGCGTGAGCCTGCGTGGCGCTTGAACGCCCATCGGTCATTCCCAATGACCGATGGTAACAGAACAGCGCGGACGGGCGGGCGTTTAGAAAAACCGCCGCTGCATCCCCTTCGCAATAACCCTCAGTTGCGCCTCGGGGATCCTGCTCACCAGCATAAAACCGTAACCGCCCATCACCCAATGCACGATATTTAGCCCCCGATGTTTCTCCAGGGCGGGCGGGCGGGACGCTTCGCCGGATTTGACGATGCTGAAGGACAGAGGAATGCCGGTCTTCGTCAGATAATCGAGTTGCACCACCGGCATGGTCTTCAATTGAAGAATTTCAGTCCTTTGGAATTCC
>BFAS01000130.1 GCA_008974985.1 bacterium MnTg02 | reverse complement strand
AAAGGAAGACACTGCAAACCCGGCGCTTGCAACACAGCAAGTCCGTCGCATAACATAACCAAACAGATGAGCCGCACACTCAGTTAGCTCAAACCGAAATCTGTCCAAATTATCTGATGACGGACACCCCAGAAGGATCTGACCTTCCTCGGTAATGCGGATCTTGCGCGTCGTTCGATCGAATAGCCTAACACCCAGAGAGTCTTCAAGACCTTGCAAACGTTTGCTCACATTGCCAGGAGTCATGCCAAGCTCTGCGGCGGCTGCGGAAAAGTTCCGCAGCGACGCGACGCGAGCAAAGACTCGCATTTCCTGAACATCCATTCGCTTCCTCCCAAACGATATTCTTTTTTATATATATCATAAGTCTAAACATGGCATACGGTCCAATGCATCTCAACTGTTCGAACAATGCGCGGCATGGTTAAGACATCATCGGTAGCTGAAATGACCGCAGAGTTAGAGTTAAATTATAAGAGACTAATTGACGTCCTGCGACAGGCACTAGTTTGCTCTCGCAACGTGAATCTATCGCAACTCATCGCATATATAAAATTGGTCAGTACCGGTCCTGCGGACCGCTTTGCCATTTTAGTCTTATGCAGTCTTTTTGGTTTCGGTGTTAATGAATCCGCCGCTGGTGAAATCAAACCACCGCAAAAAATCTCCAATGCGTATTGCAACGTTCCAACTTATGTGTTGCCAAAAGTCACTGGACATGCCCGCGCCGCCCTGCAGCCCAATGGACAACCGGTGATCCACCTAGACGCCGGAAAATCCAGCGACACCGCTTATGCCCGCTTTCTTCTTGCCCATGAATGTTGCCATCACACCAGAAGACATTTGCAACAGCTTCAAGAGCACCGCAAGAGGGGTGTGTTGCTAATGCTCTCAAGATTGAATTGGAGATTGGAGTTAGATGCCGACTGTTGTGCCGCGGCGATTCTGAGGGAGAAGAATGATCATAAGGCTCTGCAATCCGCTCACCGCGTCATGTCGGCCTACGGGGCTGGACCGACCGGCCCTCGCTATCCGGGCGGTTCCGTCAGGGCATCAATCATCAAGAAATGTGGCGGCTTGCGGTAGACCATGCTCAAGCAGAGAGATCGAGCGAATATCCGGTTCAATTTGAAAGGATTTCGCGCTAATCGACGGTCCTTACCGCTGCGTGCACATCACATCGCCAGGCCGAAAAAAAATGGCGGCAACCCAAAAGAATTGCCGCCGAACAGATAGAGCCCTTGTTCCGCAGAAGCCGATAGCTCCTTGCGGGACTTATGCCGATCCTAGAATGTCACCACGCTGCGGATCGACTCGCCGGAATGCATGAGATCAAACGCTTTGTTGATGTCTGCCAACGGCAGGGTATGCGTGATCATCGGATCAATTTGAATCTTACCATCCATATACCAATCGATGATCTTCGGCACATCCGTGCGGCCCTTTGCACCACCGAACGCCGTGCCGCGCCAGACCCGCCCTGTCACAAGCTGGAAGGGCCGTGTCGAAATCTCTTTTCCGGCGCCGGCAACGCCGATAATGACCGATTCACCCCAGCCCTTATGGCAACATTCGAGTGCATTGCGCATAACATTGACATTGCCGATACACTCGAACGAATAGTCCGCGCCGCCCTTCGTGAGGTCGACAATATAGGGGACCAGATCGCCTTCAACCTCCGTCGGATTGACAAAATGCGTCATTCCGAAACGCTCGCCCCAAGCTTTTTTGTCGTTATTGGTATCGACGCCGACAATCATATTTGCGCCAGCCAGTTTCAGTCCTTGGATGACATTAAGACCGATCCCGCCGAGACCAAACACCACGCCGTTTGCACCGGGCTCGACCTTGGCCGTGTTGATCACGGCGCCAATACCCGTGGTCACCCCGCAGCCCACATAACACACCTTATCGAAAGGCGCGTCCTTGCGGATCTTAGCGAGCGCGATCTCCGGCACGACTGTGTGGTTCGCGAACGTCGAGGTTCCCATATAGTGAAAAATCGGCTCTCCACCGGCGCTGAAACGGCTGGTGCCGTCGGGCATAACGCCCCGCCCCTGCGTTTCGCGAATCTGCTGGCAGAGATTGGTTTTGCCCGATGTGCAAAATTCGCATTCCCGGCATTCCGGCGTATAGAGCGGAATAACGTGATCTCCGGGCGTTAAGGATCTGACGCCCGGTCCGCATTCAAGAACGACACCAGCGCCTTCATGTCCGAGAATTGCTGGAAAGAGACCTTCCGGATCCGCGCCTGAACGCGTGAACTCATCCGTATGGCAAATACCGGTCGCCTTAATCTCGACCAGAACTTCGCCTTCTTTGGGCCCGTCCAATTGGACCGTTGTAACCTCAAGCGGCTTGCCGGCTTCAACGGCGACTGCAGCGCGTGTTTCCATAATACCTCCCTAATCTAAATCTCAAACCGCGTTTTCTTGGCCCAAGGTCGCAATTCACCATGGACGCTGCAATGTTGTATCAATTCAATAGTCCACTGCATATATGGAAATACTAGTGTTTTTCGCGGACCGCGACCGTGACAAAATGTTTAGACACCATGTTTGATATTGAGCATTTTGAACAAGCAGCTTCTGTTGTAAAAAATCGGACCGTTGTTTTAGGCTTGGTTAATGCCCTAAACCAAGGACGCTCCGGCTGATGACATTGGATTTTGCGATTGGGCACATTGCGCTTAGTGAAATAGCGTGTAGTGAAAAAGGTGATCTAAGAATGAAATTTGTAGGAGTCAAACGTCCAACCATTGCCCTAACGCTGGCCAGCGCAGCGCTATCATTTGCACTGGCGGTTGGCGCGATCGTCGCCGGCGTTTCCGCGGACGCAAAGGAACAGGCGGCGCCAGAACGAAAACTCAGCCCTGCCGAGGCACTTTTATTCGACCGGCCACATCTTCTCAAAATCAAAGAGCCTAGCGTTCTAAATTACCGCTTTAAGCGCAAAACGACCGGCGACGATGGATTCGAGGATTTCGTTCGTGTCAAGATCGACCGTATTAAGAAAAATGGCGCGAGGGACGTGTCTTTCGAGTTTCTGACCGGCAAGAGGCAGCGGCCCTATGGCGCGGCCGAGGACTTGCGCGGCAACCCCCTGGTCATGCTATTTTTAAACTATGATATATGGGCGCAAAGCCGCGCTATTGGCGGTAAGGCTAACTATTTCCGCAATCGCATTCGTGACGCCTTGCGCGACACAGCGAAAGTTGAAGAAGTTACAGTGCAGAGACCAGATGGACCGATAACGGCTCAAAAAATCACGATCGAACCCTATCTCAAGGATCGCTATCGGGATCGCTTTAAAGAATATCAGTTCAAAATCTACGAATTCATTTTATCGCCCGATATAATGGGTGAAGTCGTGAACGTACGCACCATTGTGCCGGCAAAAAACACAGATAAAAAGGACGCGCAACCGCTCATAGAGGAATCTCTTACATTTGAAAATATGAGCAGCCAGAAAAGCGCACAGAAGAAATGATCAAGTTCAAACAAATCGCAATCATGGCTTGCACATCGGCCGTCCTCCTATATGGGAGCTCGCTTGCAAGCAGCGCCTACGCGGCGATCGACAATGATTATCCAACAGTAACCATCGCGGATTATGTTTTCGGCTGCATGGCATCGAACGGACAGACGCGCCAAGCTCTGGAAAAATGCTCCTGCAGCATCGATATTGTCGCCTCGCTCCTGACATATGATCAATATGTCGAGGCAGAGACGATCATGCGATTGCGTCATGTGGCAGGAGAAAAAGGCACTCTCTTCCGGACGGGGGCCCAAGTGAAAAAAGCGTTTGCTAAGCTAAAGCGGGCTCAAGCGGAAGCGGAAATTCGTTGCTTTTGAGGTCCTAGCGCATTTGCCGCCTATAATTTTTGCCCGATTTATCTTGGCATTCGACGGCTAGTTTGTGCGCGATTGAACAGATCGATAGGTCGTGATTGAAGGTGCGTTTTGATCGCCAAAGCCCTTACATGTTTGTGGCGCCGCTCTCCTTCAGATCCCAGGACCCTGAAAAGACATTTTTCTTGTTATCGACCACACGGACTTGAATCTTTTCTTTGTTAACCGGCGTAAAGCGAAAGCGCAAAGCAGGATCCTCGCTGAGTGAAATAGCGCCATCCACGCTCAGAATCAATTTCTTGCCCTGGCTGATCTCGATCTTCTCGACATAGTGGGCAGGAAAGTAACCGCCGGTTTTTTCGTCCATCTGGAAGCCTGTAAGATTGGGATGCCTAATTTGCAGTTGGACTTCGCGCGCCTTCCCAAGCTTCTCGCCTAACATACGAGACTCCAAATATTGGCGCAGCCGCATCTTTCCCATTCCAGCCGCTCCCTGATTATAGTCCTTAGTCGCAGGCGCCGAGCATCCCCCCGAAGCTTTCACGAAACGGCTCACCATATAAAGTTTGCCGTCTTTCATCTCGGCTATCACGCGAATATACGTATAGGCGTTGAGACGAACGCGGGTCGAGAGGGCGGTGACACCACTCTCAGGAGCGAGGTGAAAAACCGCAGCCACCGGGACAGGGTTCTCATCGATGACAAGCGTAATTGTTTTGATTGCATGCGCCGATCCATCCGCACCGTTCGCATTGATCGTAATCGGGACCAAGGCGGCATCATAAGCCCGGTAGGGCGCCTCCAGCGAAAGATGGGCGCTGCCATCATGGATTTCACGGGCGCCGAAGAGATCCGGCCGCAATTCAGACCAGCTATCGTCGTCCGCCATCGAGTGCGCCGGGAACAGGGCCCAGGCAAATGCAAATGCGATCGCGAAACCAAGCACAGCCAATATTGAATATCGCTGAGACGATTGGCTGGCGGAAATCGCTGCGTGCCGACGACTTCTTATAACGAACATATTGCTCTCTCGGTGATTGATCAGCATTGGCGGACCATAACCCCACTTATGCTAACAAATAAAGCACCCTGCCCCTAATTTGATTGTCTGATTGAGGTGCAACCAGATCATTCCCATTCCAGCTCCGCGAAGCCTGCTGTCGCATTTCGCGAATTATAGTCATCGAAAAGTGTCCAATTCGGCTTTTCCGATTGCGCCGCGGTGGCGGCGGCAAAACTCATCGTCCGCCCCTCCTTAATATATTTGCGCAGATCACTCGCAAGCCGCTCGAGATAGCGCCGCTGCCGTGCCAGGCCTTCGCTCCAATTCTCCACGACCGGGCCATGCCCCGGAACAACTCTCTCCACTTGCCTTCGCTCTAGCTTTCCCAACACGCGCAACCAGCCCGTTAGGCTGCCATCGACAACCGGAATATGTTCGATAAACAGAAGGTCTCCAGTCCACAATGTTCCGGTGGTTTCGTCGAAGACCGAGAGATCATTATCCGTGTGGGCTGTTTTATGAGCCGTCAGAACCAGTTTTCGCCCGCCAAGGTCAAGTAGAAGCCGGTCGGAAACAGTTTTGCCGGGGGGAACGATTTTGGTTGTCTTCAGGATGGCGCCCATTCTTTCCCGGTTGGCGCGCAAATAATGTTCGCCGCGCATCGCCATGGCGCGGGGCAATCGGTGATGGCCGACAAATTCGGGTTTATCAGCCAAAAACGCGGCATTGCCGAAAATATGATCCGGATGCACATGGGTGTTAATGACGTAGCGGATGGGAAGGTTCGTCCGGGCGGCGATCGCGGCTTTCAATCGTGCGCCATCGCAAGCGCTACCGCCTGTATCGATCACCGCGACGGCGTTTTGACCAACCACAAAGCCGATATTTGCGATTGCCCCTTGATTGCCATTCGTCATAAGGGCGTGGATACCTTGCCTGACAAAAACACCTGAAGCGACTTCGCGAACCTCAGCCGGTTGAATCTTTGTGTCTTGGCCGCACGTAATCTGCTGTGCACTTGCTGCACCGGCGAAGAGAAAAAAGAGGGCCCCCAGTCCGCCAACCCATATATACAAGTGTACCATCCGCAAATCCGGCATCGTGCGAGATCGCATTTCTGAGTTTGAACTGGTTCTAATCGCGTATCGCGGCGGACAGGTTGGTCGCCCGATCAAGATTGGACTCCTTGATCCCTTTTAGTGAGATCAATCGGGCAGAGTCGACGTCGGCATCTTCGAAATTTGCCCCGGTTATGGTCGCTCCGCTCAAATCCGCGCCAGCGAGCTCAGCTCTCATAAAATTGACGCCTGTAAGATTTGTGTTTGTAAGAGAGGCAAACTCCAAATCCACCCGCGATAGGTTGGCGTTGGTAAAATCCGCGCCATTGAGTTTGGCGGAACGCAAAATTCCGCGCATGAGGCCCATGGATTGATTGGCCATATCGGGAGCGAGGTTCGCGCCAACAAATTTGGCGTTCTTTAAGCTCGCATTCGTCAAGTCAGCGGAGACGCGTGCGCCGGAAAGATCTGCACCGTCCAATGTGGCGTCCATAAGCTGCGTCTGCACGAGCTCCGCATATTTCAGATTAGCGCCTGTGAGATTAGCTTTCAGCATCCATGCCTGATTGAAAACCGCTTTCTCCAGTTTTGATCCCACAAAGCTTGTCTTGTTCAGCATTGTCGCGCGAAAAATCGTGTGCGACAGATCAAGCCCGGAAAGGTCCAGTCCGTTCAGCCTCATGCCGGTAAAATCGGCCGGTTTTTCTGGAGTTGCGGCAGCAAGCGCCTTTTCAACGTCCGCCCGGCTTATTTCGGCTTCAGTCATTTGAGGTGACTCTAAATCCAGTTCGTTAACCATACTTTGAGCCGACGAAGCAGACGGAAAAGCCAACCATAGAAGCGCCACTCCGGCGCAAATTATTCCAAGCCGCATGATCTTTGATCCTCTCCCAATCTTGCTCCTCCTTGGTCATCTCGTTCCGCGTCACGCACTCGGTCAAAGACCGGCTGGAGGAATTTCAACGCCAACTAATAATATGATTCAAATGGGTTTATTTAATCAATTGTCCACTCATGCACGTTCGCCCGTCGCAATTCAGACTTATTGACGCTGTCTGTGTTGGGTGGTGGCGGGCGGTCAATTTTGAACTGCGCGTTCGCAGAAGGGTATGGGAACCTCTTGAACATATCCAGACGACGTTGGACGAACGTAATGCTATTAGATGTTTGCAATTGGCCCGAAAATTTGCATCATACAATTTGTGACATTGAGTAAACGAACCTTTTAGGGGTGTGTCGGTGTCACAGCCCGTTTTCAGGTCCTATACCACTTGCCCCGGATTCCGGGGAGTACTAACATAACGCATGCAAGTCATGGACTTATGAGCGACTTGCAGAGGATGGGCTGAGCCGACGCGATTAAGCTGACTTATATGCAGCCCTTAATCTGTTCGTTCTTGATCATCCTGGCTAACGATGCCAGGCAAGAAGTCTCCCGGCCAATGTGGAGAATTGACGTTTTGATCGGTAATTGTGTCGGAACGTTCAAAAGAATGAAAATCGAACCCGATCCGCTCGTCGGAAAAGGTACTCTTGAGGAAGCGAAGAAGGAGGTAGTCGGATGAACTGGCTAAAACTTGTCGCCTGTGCCGCTTTGGCAATAGGGACATTTGCTATTCCGGTTAATGCTGATGAACAATCGGAGCTGCAAGCAGACGCGAACCAATGGAGCTCGCCGACCGGTAACTATTTTAACCATCGCTACAGCACGCTTGATCAGATCAACAAAAGTAATGTCGGAAGCTTGAAGGTCGCCTGGACCTTTTCAACCGGCAAACTCCGTGGTCACGAAGGTGCGCCGCTCGTGATCGGCAGCATTATGTATTTGCACACGCCATTTCCAAATAACGTCTTTGCGTTGGATCTGGACAATGACGCGCAAATCATCTGGACGTATAATCCCAAGCAGGATCCATCAGTCACTCCGGTTATGTGCTGCGACATTGTGAACCGCGGCCTAGCTTATGGCGATGGAAAGATTTTCCTGTATCAAGCCGACGCGAACCTTGTCGCGCTTGACGCCAAGACCGGTAAACTGGTCTGGAAATCCAATAATGGCGATCCAAAAGTCGGCGCCACCGGCACCAACGCACCGCACGTGCTCAAAGACAAAGTTTTTGTCGGTATTTCAGGTGGTGAGTTTGGCGTACGCAGCTACATGTCTGCGTTCGACATCAAGACCGGTAAGCTTGCTTGGCGTGGTTACTCAATGGGCCCCGATTCGGATATCCTTGTTGATCCCAAGAAAACCACACACCTCGGCAAGCCTGTTGGCGCAAATTCAGGCACGAACACCTGGAAAGGCGATCAATGGAAGATCGGTGGCGGCTCCACTTGGGGCTGGTACTCTTATGATCCAGATCTCAACCTGATGTACTACGGCTCAGGTAACCCGAGCACGTGGAACCCGGTACAACGTCCTGGCGATAACCGTTGGTCAATGACGATCTGGGCTCGTGATGTCGACACCGGCATTGCCAAATGGGTCTATCAGATGACGCCCCACGACGAGTGGGACTATGACGGCATCAACGAGATGATCCTGGCCGACCTGAAGATCGGTGGCAAGACGCGCAAAACTCTCGTCCATTTCGATCGTAACGGCTTCGGCTATACGATGGATCGTGTGACTGGCGAGCTTCTCGTTGCCGAGAAATTCGATCCGGCCGTGAACTGGGCGACAGGTATCGACATGAAGACCGGCCGTCCGAAGCTCGTGGCCAAATATAGCACGGATCGTGACGGCAAAGGCACGGACGTCAATACGAAGGGTATTTGTCCGGCAGCTCTCGGTACCAAGGACCAGCAGCCGGCGGCCTATTCGCCAAAGACTGGCTTGTTCTATGTTCCGACCAACCACGTGTGCATGGACTATGAGCCCCAAAGGGTGACCTACACAGCAGGTCAGCCCTATGTCGGCGCCACACTCGCTATGTTCCCGGCTCCGGGTGGCAAGCACATGGGCAACTTCATTGCCTGGGACGCAACAAAGGGCAAGATCGTCTGGTCGCTTCCTGAGTTGTTCTCGGTCTGGTCAGGTGCTCTGGCAACTGCGGGCGACATCGTGTTCTATGGCACGCTCGAAGGCTATCTCAAGGCTGTTGATTCGAAGACTGGCAAAGAACTCTATAAGTTCAAGACCGCGTCCGGAATCATCGGCAACGTGATGACCTATACGCACAAAGGCAAGCAATATATCGCGATTCTGTCAGGTATTGGCGGCTGGGCTGGAATTGGCCTTGCGGCTGGCTTGACTGAGCCGAGTGCCGGTCTTGGTGCTGTGGGCGGCTATGCCCACCTATCAAAATACACCGCGCTTGGTGGCGTACTAACTGTGTTCTCGCTTCCGTAAAGCGAGACCGCTCGAATAGCGAGCACAACAATATGGGACACAGCATCGTGTTAATCAGCACAATGCTGTGTCCTTTTCGTATAAACTTTCCTATTCTAATATTCAGGGCATCCAACCGGATTGCCGCTAAGGCTTAGGACGCGATTGAGCAGATGAGTATGATTTCGAAATTGGGTAAATCTGGCGGCTATTTGGTGGCGTTTCTCGCGACCGCAATGCTTTTCCATAGCTCGCCTCTCCAAGCCGCGGCAGCTGGTTCGGGAGTTCGGTCCGAGAACGGAAAATATTTGGACAAGGATGATGTCCCAACTTACAACGTCAAGGAAGATGGCACCGTTGACTGGTACACTTATAACGGCTATCGGCGCTATCATCAGTATTGTCACGTGTGCCACGGACCGGACGCCTTGGGCAGTTCTTTTGCGCCGCCTTTGAAGGACACACTTACGGATATGACGTACGAGCAATTTCAGGAAATCGTCGTCAATGGCCGCACGGTGATTACAACGAGTAAGCAGAACGTCATGCCGGCGTTTGGCGACAACCTAAACGTTATGTGTTTCCTTGATGACCTATATGCGTATGTCAAGGCGCGATCCGACGATGCTATTCCGCGCGGCCGGCCTCAGAAGAAAGAGGCAAAATCCGACCAAACGCGAAAAGAAGAAGATGAATGCTACGGCGGTTAAAGCGTCCGCGCTATTTCTGGCGCTAGTCGTAAATGTCCCCTTTGCGCTAACCCCTGCCAATTCTCAAACTGCTGATTTGGTGGTCCGGTCCGTGCTTCGCGTTTGCGCCGATCCGGCGAACATTCCATTTTCTAATAAGAAACGTCAGGGCTTTGAAAACAAGCTGGCACAATTGTTCGGCCAGAAGCTCGGCATACCCGTGATCTATAGCTGGTTTCCGCAAATGACCGGGTTCATACGGAATACGTTGCGCGCCAGAAAATGCGATGTCGTAATCGGCTATTCCCAGGGTCACGAACTCGTCCAGAATACAAACCACTATTACCGCTCCTCCTATGTGCTCATCTACCGCAAAAACTCCGATCTCGCAGGGGTCGAGACACTTAGCGACGAGCGGCTTAAAAACAAGAAAATTGGCGTCATAGCCGGCACGCCTCCGGCATCGGTGCTGGCGACCAACGGTCTTATGGGAAATGCCAAACCGTTCCAACTCATGGTCGATACGCGGTTTTTTTCGCCATCGGAGCAGATGGCCAACGAGGTTGCCTCAGGGGAACTTGATGCCGGGCTTTTGTGGGGCCCGATCGGCGGTTATTTCGCTAAAAAGAGCAAGGTTCCGCTTGCGGTCGTTCCACTCGTTAAGGAAAAAAACGGTCCCCGAATGGTCTATCGCATCACGATGGGTATCCGGCGGGATGAGCGTGACTGGAAGCGGCAGCTCAACAGGTTGATTTCAGACAATCAGGATGAGATTAACGCGCTCCTGCTTGACTACGGCGTACCGTTGCTTGACGAGCAGGACAAGTTGATTGCCGCCAGTCGACAGTCCAAATGAACATCAAAACGACCCGCCGCCCTACCCTGCCGGGCGGCATGTTCCTTGTGGTCTTAATAGCGACTTGGTTTGCCGCAAGTGCTGCAAATGTGAGCGCAGCGGGAGACCTTATCGCCGCCGAGCACGCAGGCGCCCGATCCGTTCGCCAAGACGCCCCAGACGAACCCAAAACTTATCGCCTGAAGGCCTACCTCGCGCCAACCCCAAATACGCTTAATGGCGCATCCGCGGTCTCAACTGATGAGGCGATGGCGCTTTGGAAATCCAATAAGATCATCTTCATCGACGTACTTCCCCGGCCGCCCAGGCCAAAGCAACTTGGCGAAGGCACAATTTGGCGCCCAAAGAAACGTCAAAATATTCCCAACAGCGTTTGGCTGGCGAATGTTGGCTTTGGCGTGCTCAACCCTGAACTCGAATCCTATTTCCGCAACAATCTAGCGGCGCTAACACATGGCGACAAAGCAGCCCCGATCCTGATCTACTGCTTGGCCGATTGCTGGATGTCATGGAACGCGGCGAAGCGCGCCGTCGCATTCGGTTACAAGTCTGTTTATTGGTATCCGGAGGGAACCGATGGATGGTCCGCAAGCGGGGGACGCCTGGAGCGGTCTGAGCCTATGCCAACGCCCCCACGAAGCAATTAGGCACAGACGGTTTTAGCCAAGACGACGGCACGCTTATTGGTTTTATTTCTGCTTTAAATTTGTGACTGCGGCCCTTGGATTTATTGCTCCAAATGTTGCACAATATGCCGCCCCAACGCGAATAGGCGTTGCTCAAGTAGCACCGGCGTTTCGCAGACATAGGTAAGAGATTGCTGACGCTCGTCGAAAATGCGCATGTCCCAATTAAATTTTTCGTTGATTTCGTCAATTCTCTTGCTTTGTTCCGGCGTTGGTTCGGCGCCCGACGCTGTCAGACCGTAAAGCTCTTTCGTCAACGTCTTAATTCTCTTGGCAAGCACCAACTGCTGGCGTGCATAGCGCTCGATACCAGTTATGATCTCACGCCGTTCGCCATTGATCGTCTGAAACAGACCGGTAAAGACCTGTGTCAACGTCGATTTCGTGTCCCCTTTAAACGCATCTAGAAATTTGTCGATCGCCGTCTTCGCGTCCTCGATAGAGTTCCTACGGGATGTTGTCACTTTTACAAGTTCAGCAACGCCTTCCGTACGTTTCCACGCTTGGTCGTCTACCTTGAATTCCGGTCCGGACCACACCATGCCGATCGAAATTTCCGGTACTTTGCGTTGGATGCATGGCCAGCTCTTGTCCTTAGCCTCAGCGGCAATCGCCGCCGGAGTGCTCATCGCAATGCTGGTCCAGCCTGCTGCGAAAATCACAACTAATATGCGTTTCATCATAGTTTATGTTCCAAAAGATCCATTCAGCTGCTGGAGCGCTTAGTTGGGGGACACGGCGACGCCCCAAGGAAAACGTCCCACGCCTATCGACTTAATGACTTTCAGAGCCGGGACATCGATCACGGAGACATCATTGCTCACGCCATTCGTCGTAAATAGAAGCTTTTCATCGGGCGTCAGGACCATTTGCCAAACGCGTTGGCCAACCAGAAGATATTTTTCGACTTCCAATGTTTTGGCATTGATGACTGCGACACGATTGGCCGGTCCAAGGGCTACGAAAGCTTTCGATCCATCTTTTGTTATGCGGATTCCGACAGGCTGTATCGCTTCGGAACGGACGCCGGAAATCGCGAACGAGATTTTCTTGATGATCTTCCGCGTGGTGGGATCGATGACGCTGACAGTTCCTCCGATCTCGGAGGAAACCCAGAGTTTAGCACCGTCAGCGGTGAACTCCGCGAAACGCGGGCGGGCGTCGACAAGAACGTTGTCGAACACCTCATAGGTGCTGGTGTCGATGAAATGGGCCATGTTCGTCGTTTCCGACGTGTTGACCAAGACCTTGCCATCTGGACTGAGCCCCATGCCTTCGGGCTCAACGCCAACCGGTATCTCTGCAAGCACTTTATTGGTCACCAGATCGATAACCGTGATGAGATTGTCATCCTCATTGGCAATATAAAGCGGGTTGCCGGTCGGATGAAGAATGAAAAGCTCGGGATCCGGCCCGGAAGGCAGGTGCTTTATCGTTTCGAGCGTCACCGGATCGATGACCTGAACCGTATCGTCATCGCTCGCACAGACCAGGAGTTGTTTGCCGTCTTTTGTGAGAATTATGCCGCGCGGGCGCTGTCCGACCTTGATTGTTTTGGTCACTTTCAGAGAGACCGTATCGATAATGCTGACCGTGTTATCCTTTTCATTGGTTACATAGACGGTGTAACCATAGACGCTTGTCTGTCCGCTCATAACGAGCATGAAAAAAGCGGGAACGACTGATCTCCATACACTGTTCATCGCTAGACTTTCACTAAGATTCTTGGTGCCGTTGCGTTCTAGAATTCATTGTTTCCCGAGCTGGCATTTCGACTCGGGCTTATCATATCCAAGCGTATCGAGCAGCGAGTTTTGGTGTAAAAACCCCTGTTGCGGAGAAACCGACACCAGCGCTCTCGGCGCGGCGAGCAAAATCGGCTGGCGCAGCTGCCAGTTCCAATTCCGGAATGTAAGCTTTTGGCCCTTAAAGCCCGCAAGCTCGAAATCGCTGCCCCGAAAATAGTCGCGAATGGCCTTGAATTTTCCGGATCGCGTTCGCGTCGCACCCTCGCCAATGGCCCGTATCGGCGCCCATACTTGGTAATCGAGCGGCGTCATGCGCCGGTGATACGTTTTAAAGAAGCGGCTTTGAAGCTGCGCCGAGCCCCAGCGTTCGTGGGTGCGATGCCAAGTCGTCGGTCTGAGACCTTGCGTTCCGGCCACGGGGCGCGGAGTCCATGTTCTATATGCCAAATATTCGCCGAATTCACCAATTTCGTCGGCCACAATCATGATGTCGTAATCCACGCCCTGGGTGAATTTAGGAATCACCGCTTGGGCCGTCCGCCGGGCATCGGGTCCATAAGCCCATGTTCGCTCGGCAACGACCTTGCCGCCAAATTTCTTAGCGGCGCGCTGGATTGCATCGGCATACAGGCGGTCGCCTGGCCGGCGGCCGACAACGAGAAACCAGCGGCGCCACCGCTTCCAAATAAGATATTGCGCCAAACCGTCCGCCAGCATCGCGTGGCTGGGCAGGATATGCATGACATTGTCGCGGCAATCCTTAGCCCGCAAGCGGTCGTCCGGCGCGCCAACATTGAACAGGATGACGTCCTTGCCAGCCACGAAATCCGCCATCGCCAGCAGACGATCGGCCGGAACGTTTAAGATGATGAACTGGTAGCCCTCATCCAAAAGACCCTTGAGAACCGCCAGCGCATCCTTCTCCGGTGGAACCGAGACGGCTTTCAGCGAGAACGCCTGTTTCATAAAACTGCCGGTCGTATTATTGTCTTTGATCGACAATTGCCCGCCGGCAACGCCTTCATTCTCTGGCAGTAAATCGAGGTTCGAAAGCTTTGGCGGCAGCTCGATCACTTGGCTAAGAAACGCAATTTTTATCTGCGTCACATCGCTTTTTGACGTCTGCGCAATTGCCGCCGAAGTTGAAACAACCATCAGTGCGGCAAGCACAAAGCGCTGTAGCCAACCGCAGCGCCTGTTTGTTTTCAGCGTCTTGTTTTTCAAACCGGGAGAAACGCAACAGTTCGTCATCATTTGATCTTTTTGCTCTATTGGCCGCGGCGGCCAGAACTGCTTCCGCCCTTCAATACGCATGCTTTATGGACTGCTCGCCGGCTGCTTACCCTTGAGGCGCCGATAGACAAATGGCGGCGGCGGTTCGGCGGCCTCCGATTTCGCAAGCTCGACAATTTGCCCGTGCAAACTTGATTTTCCGCATGCTGGATCGGTATTCCGCGCGTCTCCTGTGAAAGCGAATGCCTGGCACCGGCAGCCCCCGAAGTCGATCTCTTTCAGTTCGCACGACCGGCACGGCTCGGCCATCCAGTCCGTACCCCGGAATTTGTTGAACGCATCTGAGTCCATCCAAATATCCAAGAGTTTGCGCTCTTTGACATTGTCAAATTCGAGCCCTTTGATCGTCTCCGCAGCGTGACAGGGAAGCACTTTTCCGGACGGCGTGACGTTCAGGAAACGGCGCCCCCAGCCCCCCATGCAGGGTTTGGGTGTCTTTGCGTAATAATCTGGCACCACGATATCCATGGCCATAATGCCCTTAAGCCGCTCCCTGGCTTTCTCGGCGACCTTTTGGGCCCAAACGGCTTGTTCATAGGTGGGCATCAGGGCGGCACGGTTGACGAAGGCCCAACCGTAATATTGGACCTGAGCGACCTCCAGACGATCTGCGCCCATCTTAACGGCAAGATCGATAATATTCTCGACGTTCTCGATATTTTGCCGATGAATTGGCGCATTGACTGTGAGAGACATATCGAACTCGCGCACCCATTCGGCAAGTTGCAGCTTTTTCTCAAACCCGTTTTTATAGGCTGCAATCCGATTCGCATTGCCGGGATCCGAGTCCTGAATCGAGATTTGCACATGCCCTAAGCCGGCGTCCGCCAGGGCTTTCGTCCCCTCGCGCGTCAACAAGACGCCAGACGTAATCAGATTCAGATAAAGGCCAAAACTGGAGGCATTGGATACAATCTCTACCAGATCGCGGCGCAGCGTCGGCTCGCCGCCCGAGAGATGGATCTGCAGAATGCCCATATCCGCCGCCTGCTTGAAAACGTCGATCCATTGCTCGGTGGTCAGCTCCTGATTGACACGATCCATCTCAAGCGGATTTGAGCAGTAAGGGCATTGCAGCGGACAACGATGCGTGAGCTCGGCCAATAATCCTTCTGGCGCGACAGCACAGATCACATCGTCAACGGCTTGTTTTTCCTGTACGTTCACGACTTTAGATACCCCTTGTCTGCAAGATTCTGCACCAATTCGATGATATCCGCCAGGATCTGCCCGGCTGGCGCATCATATTCCTCCGCCAGCTCAGAGGCGATATTGCCGACGCTGCGCTCACCGTCGCAGAGCCTGAGCACGGCAACCGCGATCTCATCCGGCGTCAGAATCCGCTCCGGCGCGAGCAGCACCCACCGGTCGCGTCCTTTGTCATGCTGAAGCTTTACGAAACGAGGGAGCACGGGCCGCGATTCGGCGTCAATAATTGCGCGCTGTCTCTCTGTTGTATCACTCATCTTGCTGTTCCGGGACAAAGGCGCCGGGAGGAATGAAACCTGGGTCGACATAGGCGAAATATAATGCGTCCAACTGCGACCAAAGGACATTGCATTTAAAGATAAGCGCGTTGCGCGCCGCGACCTGATCTCCTGGTGTCTTGGCGTGACGTTTCACATAGTCGAGCGCGAACGCTACATCCCGAGGCGCTTGATCCAAACGGCGGCGGAAATATTTCATC
>BFAS01000129.1 GCA_008974985.1 bacterium MnTg02 | reverse complement strand
GCGACGATATTTGGATCAAGCTTTGGGGCAACCTCTGCTTTAATCCTATTTCGGCGCTGACCCGTGCAACGCTCGATGTGGTGGCGACGGAACCAGGAACGCGCGCTCTGGCACGGCATATGATGACGGAAGCGGAAACCATCGGCCGCAGAATTGGCGTACATTTCCGCGTTGATGTCGAACGGCGGATCAACGGCGCGGCCAGCGTCGGGGCGCATCGGACATCCATGCTGCAGGATCTGGAGCGCGGACGTGCGCTCGAAATTGACGCGCTTCTCACATCGGTCCAGGAGATAGGCCGTCTTGTCGATGTCTCAACGCCCTATATCGATACGGTTCTCGCTTTGGTGCAACAAATGGCGCGAAGCGCAGATCTCTATCCGACCTTTCCTGAGAAGGAAATTGTGCCGGATTCCGCCGAGGCATCCGTCGATTAGCTTGATGTCTCAATGGATTTCTGTCTTGAGCGCGCTCCGTTGAGCCACTGCCAAACAAGCCTTCTTATCGTCTTCTATGACCGGCCAGCTTAAGGCCTGCTAATAGCCATGCGCTTGCCGCATAGCTGCGACGCACAATGAAGAATTGTGCAATGCAATAAGGTCATTATATATCTTGGTGTCTGGTATACCACAGCGGGCGAGAGCCAAGGAGACGATCATGACTAAGCAGAACACATTCGAAAAAACTTATAAGCATTATGCGTTCGCGCCACTCGTCACACTGGGGATCAAGATCGCTGCGTGGATTGTCGGTTCCACCTCATCCAACAAAGCGGGCCATGACAGTTCCACAGGCGGCGTCGTCGGACAGGCGGCTTGACGCGGTATGAGGAATTCGTGTCGATCCGCGTTTGTACTCAGCACGCTATTTTGACCGGGCCGTTCGAATTGCCCGGTCATGGTTTTTGGCTTTCCCTTCCCAATGGCCCATCTTCCCAATTGAATTGCCGCAACCGCACTCATGCGTGCGCCGAACCGGCGTCGCAAAGTGGGGCGTTAGCGCGTCTTAAAGTTTATTCAGTCTGGTCTTGGCTTTGATCGGTGGTCTCGCCACTGGGAAGGGCCGAGATTATATAGCTGAGATAGTCGTCAAGATGATATTCGCCGAGACCGCTTTCCAGATGAGACGGCGGCAAAGGCGGCGGCGTCTCAAGTACAATCGGCTTGATATCAGGCACGTTCTCGCCCGAGGCGCGCCGCTTGTCGAGTGCATATTCTATTTCCTTGAGCACCCATTCAGACTCGGCCGCCGCCTTCGACCAAAACAAGAGAAAGAGGTCGCAACGGTCGATCTGGCTGTACAGTTTGTTTTCCCACCGGTCTCCCGGATCCAGGGAGAGAATATCCTGGAAAAAATCAATGTTCGTCGCTCTCAGCGATTGGGCGCGCTTTAGAACCTCTTTGCGGTCCTTGGAGGCGTAGGAGAGAAAGGCATAGCGATAGCGCCCGGCCTTCTCGCCGCATGGCGCGACGTTGATCGTGTTTGTGGCCAATTGGGGAACGGCGCTGAGTTTGAATTGAATGCGCCCAATCGGCGTGCCGTCGAGGCTAAGCTGAATGACTGGGAAAAAGTCCCGGGCCGATTGTACGTCTGGAAACGTGACCAGAAAATTGCAGGCTTCCGGCCTGCCGCGCCATGTCAGTTGCTGCGATCGCATTTCGACATGGAGGTCCTGACAGTCAAGAAAAACATCGACTTTCGCCCCACGTTTGATTTTCAAGTCGAGGCTTTGGAACATGCGCGGCTTGGCGGTGTCATCAAACGTTGTCGCGAGTTGTTGCGCCCGTTGCGATTGTTCCGGAATATGAAGGAAGACCTGAACGAGAACCGTCGCGCCAGGCGGTGCGGCGGGCGGGGCGAAGACCGTGCAATCAACGTCATCGCCGTCCGCAATGGGAACAGTTGGATCGGCGCCAGCCCCGGCCAGAATCGCGCCTTTGAAAAACAGGAAAGATCCAAAAACATCACTCAAAAGCGCGAGCAATTGCCGGCCAAAAAACCACCCCGTGGCGGCAAGACCACCGAGAACGATCATCAGGCCGAGCGCCGGCAGGCGAGAACGGCTGGCTGAGGCTTTTTCGTCATCCGGATACTGCGAGGCGGTTGGCGTAGCTGGGTCCGGCTCGGCTTTGTAGGGCTCCCGGGGCGAATCCGCGGCGTTGAGGGGCTGGCGTCGGGACGCCCCGAAACCTTGCGGAGCAGTTCTGGGACGATCTGATGACGCGCCGACGCCCCTTGGCTTTGCAGATGCTCCAATCCGCTCGCCTGCATCCGCAACCTGGTTGGTCTTTGCCTCTCGCATCTCTTCATTGATAGATGGCAAGCGCCGCGTACCAAGCAGGTCCGGTATTTCCAGTTCGCTGGTCGTGCTTAACATGGCTACGTCGCGGGTTGGGGAGGAGTCGGTCGCAATTTGTTTGCTGGGTGTGACTAATTTGGAGGCGTCTTTGATATTGGAGGAGTAGGACTTCTTCTGTATTTCGACGACGTCCGGCGGGCTTGGCTTTGGTGGACTAGTGTAGGCGGATAAGAGGCCGGCAAGCTCACCGCTGCCAAGCGCCGGGTTCATCGGTGCGGCGGTGATCATTTCCGTGCCGGCCAGAGGATCGGGCAAGTCTGGGCCGTTTCGGCCGGATTCCGGAGCTGGAGAACCGTTCCCGGCAGGGACATCGGAATCCTCCTCAATCTCTGATTCCGGCGGCCCTGCCTCGTCTGCTTTGACGCTGCCGATAATCTCGGTGAGATCCCAGCAAAGTTTCAGAAATTCTGGATTGTCGGTGGATGATGTGCCGAGCGACAAGTCGGCCAAACTATAGTCTTCCGACCAATTCAACTTAGCTGATGGGCGGGTCCCATCCAGGCTTACGAAAACCAATTGGGTCGTTTGCTGCGCAAGATCCGCGACTCCGTTAAAAATTGGGTCGTTGGCCGCGCTTTCGCTCCATAGGATAATAATGCAGTTGGCCGCTTGCAGATCTTCGATGGTCAACGCCTGCAGGGGCTCGTTCGATCCGTCTTGGTGAAGATCCGCAACGTGGAATCCCTTTGCCTCAAGGGCTGCCGCGAGTTGGACTGTGAATTCGTGATCATTCCGATGATAGTGGAACAGCAAATCAGACATCGCGTCACCGGACCAATAAAACCATTTTCATCCAAGAGGTTTTGGACGATTCTATAATTGCGCGGCCTAACGTACACATTGTACCTGCGCGGATCGAGTCGGAATAAAGCACTATCGGATATGCCCTCAATCCGAGGACATTTGCAACACGCCAATATGTTACGCTCCATCAACGGAGGACATTGAGATGTTTGAACTTTCCAGCGCCCAAACGGAGCTGAAACTGAGAGCGCGGGCATTCGCTGAAACCGAAGCGGGACCGCTCGCCGCCGAGGTTGACCGGAGCGAAGCCTATCCGTGGGGGACCGTTGAAAAGCTGGCGAAAGCCGGTTTTATGGGGATGACGATCCCGAGAACCTATGGCGGACAGGGGTTGACCTATCTCGATGCGGTTCTGGTGATCGAGGAGATGGCCAAACAATGCGGCGTGACCGGGCGGATCATTGTCGAGGCCAATATGGGCGCTGTCGGCGCCATTATGGCCTATGGCTCGGAGTTGCAAAAAAAGCGCGCCGCTGAATTGGTTTTGAACGGCGACAAGCCGGCCATTTGCATCACCGAACCGGAAGCGGGCAGTGCTGCCACCGAGATGACCACGCGCGCCGACAAGGTCGGCAATACATATGTGCTCAATGGCACCAAGCACTGGATTACCGGCGGCGGCGTCTCCAAGCTCTATTTTATTTTTGCGCGGCTCTTCGAAGATGGTGAGGAGCAGGGAATTGCCGGCTTTATCGCCGTGCGCGGCGAGGTCGAGGGCCTGGTGA
>BFAS01000128.1 GCA_008974985.1 bacterium MnTg02 | reverse complement strand
CAAGCGCGTATAAGGACTCTTCAACACTTCATCAACGATTTGACGGGGCGGATCATCGGCATTGATGGTTTGCATCTTGGTGCGATGGATCATGACATCGCTAACCTCAAGATCCCTGAGATCGAGGATACCGCCAAGCATATCCCGGTCATATTTAACAACGACGCCTTCCAGATGATGCAGGTCGATCGCGCCTCTGATTTCGTCGTGGGGCGAGAGTAGGGATGAATCAGCGCCGATCCGGACTCCAATGAGCCGCAGCATACCGCGGACAAGAAATTGAACCGCCGCTGCAAGAGGTGCAAAAGCGGCAACAATGGGCCTGAGAATAGGAGCAACGTTGAGCGCCGCCTGGTCCGGGTTGTTTATGGCGTAAGTCTTCGGAAGAACTTCGGCGAAAATGACGACAAGCGCCGTCATAATGAGCGTCGCATAGGCAACGCCGGCTTGCCCGAACAAGGTTAGAGCGATACTCGTGGCGAGAGCAGATGCGAGAATATTGACGAGGTTATTGCCGAGCAGGATCGCGCTAAGCAACCGTTCGCGGGCTTCCGTGAGCTTGTTGACCAAAGCCGCCCTGCGGTTGCCATCCTTTTCCAGGGCGTGAATCCGGGCGCGCGAAGCAGCGGTTAAGGCGGTTTCGGAGCCTGAGAAGAATGCCGACATGATCAGAAGAGCGACAATGGCTCCGAGCGTCAATGCAAGACCGAGCGTCATTAGCGTTCACATTTGCGGGCGAGAAAGTTTTGAACCGTAGCGTCGGGAATTTCGCGGCTCACGTAGGCCTGGCCAATTCCCCGCACAAGAATATAAGCCAACTTACCGCGAACGACTTTTTTATCCTGCGCCATATGGTTCCAAAGTGCTGTCGCATCCGGTCTGTCTTCGCCCTCAATGTCCTTTATCTCCGTGGGCAATCCGACGGCACGCAGATGAGCCGCCACCCGTTCTGCATCGCCTTGCGGACAAAGGCCAAGCTCAGCCGAAAGTTCAAATGCGAGCGCCATTCCGATCGACACTGCTTCGCCGTGGAGGAGACGTCCGGAATATCCGGCCCAAACTTCAAGGGCATGGCCGAACGTGTGTCCGAGATTGAGCAACGCCCTCGAACCGTGCTCCCGTTCGTCTTCCGAAACAATATCCGCCTTGGCCTGGCAGCAGATTTCGACGGTCCGGATCCGGGCTTGCGTATCATTGGTAAAAAGACCTGTCCAATTGTCCTCGAGCCAGGATGCAAATCCGGCATCTTTGATCAGGCCATATTTGAAGACTTCAGCGTAACCCGCCCGAAATTCCCTTTTCGAAAGCGTATCCAAAACATCCGTGTCCGCGATCACCAAATTCGGCTGATGAAACGTGCCAATAAGATTTTTCCCCTGCGGGCTGTTAATCCCCGTCTTGCCGCCAACGGAGGAATCGACTTGCGCCAAAAGCGTTGTTGGAATTTGCACGAGGCGCACGCCCCTTCGCAAAATACTTGACGCAAAACCGGCTAGGTCACCAATCACACCTCCACCAAATGCGACGACAGCGTCACCGCGCTCGACCTCGAGACCTAGGAGCGTTTCGCATAGGCCGGAGAGAGATGTGAAACTCTTCGTTGCTTCGCCGGGAGCAAGAACGGTGGATCCGAGAAATAACCGTTCGCGATCAAGACTTTCTTTCAGAACATCTAAATGCAGTTTTGCAACCGTTTCATCTGTAACGACGGCGCAGCGTGCATTTGGAACGGCGCTGGCGATTAGATTCCCTGATTTGCCGAGAAGACCCGGACCTATTTCAATATCATAGCTGCGCGCGCCGAGCCCGACATGAACGGTCTTCGTGGGGTCCGCGGACATGCGATCGGCGGCGCCACTATCTTTTAAAGCCATTTATTTCAAGCCTTGCGCCGGCGCATCCGCGTTGCCGTCAAATTTCTGCTTCAGAGCGCTCGCGATTTCGTCAACAATAACGTCATGGGGAACCTTGCGGCTCTTTATCGTGATATCGGCCTCGGCGTAAACCGGATAGCGCTCCTCGATAAGGTGTTGCATGACCGTCTTCGGATCTCCCGTCTTGAGCAATGGGCGGTGATCGCGCCTCGAAGTCCGTTCCATAAGCGTTTCGAGATTGGCACGCAGCCAGACCGAAATACCGTGATCGATGATATTGTCACGGATTTCCTGATTGATATAGGCGCCACCGCCAGTTGCTAAAATTTGCGGTCCATTGTTCAGCAATCGCTCAATAACCCGCCTTTCGCCATCACGAAAATAAGCTTCGCCATGTTCTGAAAATATTTCGCCAATCGTCTGCCCCGCGGCAATTTCAATTTCCTTATCGGCGTCTGTAAACGGCAAATTGAGACGTGCTGCCAATCGACGCCCAACGGATGTTTTGCCCGCACCCATGAGTCCGACAAGGACGATGCTCTTGTCGCCAAGCGATTGGCGAATAAATTCCGCCTGTTCGCGGATGGCTTGACGCTTCCGCGACCGGAAATTTTTAAATCCAAAGCGCATTTCGACGTTTACATAACCTGCCAAATCAATTCAATTTGGCCTGACGGATTCATAAGATTTAAAATCTGGCAATGATTATGCCATGTTATGGAAACCGATTCCCTGAAATTAGAGCTTCAGACACCGCCTAGATAGGGTCATAATGAAGCCAATATCGGAGGTCAAAAACAATGGTTTCGAGCTACGAATGCCCAGTCTGATCCGATTTCTAACCGTTTGTGGCGTTCTGGCCGGGGTTATCTTCGGAAGCCTCTATGTACTGGCAGAGTATTTTGAGCCGGATACCAAAGAGATTTCGAAACCGGTACGGAATATCAAGGTGCGCTAATTCGCTCAACTTTGACCCCATCATCTGTTGTTCTATGGCTGGTCTCGTGTGTCGGTTGCTACTTATTGCTCGCACCGGGCGTTAATGCTGCGCCGAACTTAGATGAAACAACAACAATAGAGCCATCGCAGCCAACCGCTAAGCAGGTCCCGAGTTCCACCATGCTGATGGTGCAGCGGTTCGACACCGGCGATAGACCGCTTAGGCCCGGACCTTCAGGCAACCGGGATCCACTTGCCGGCGAGGTCGAGCGGCGCACTCTGCCTCCCGTCGGCAATCAAGCGCTTGGATCCATTGGCCTCGGATATGAGGATAATCTGTGGAATGGGCTCTCCGCCAAGGAATTAGAACAGCTCCTTTTTAAGCTCTCTTTGCCGTCACGCTCACCTGTTTTGCAAAAACTTTTGGTTCGCGCCATGCTTTCGGACGTTGCGCTCCCCGAAGGCGCTGGTGAGCGACCCGGGCATTTTCTTGCTCTCCGCTTGGAGACGCTCCGCCGTGCCGGCCGTCTCCAGGACATTATCCAGCTAACGGAGGGCGACGGCCAACGGAACCGTCAGCCGACCGCACAAACTTATCATGCCTATGCGCAGCTTGGCCTCGGCAACCGGCAGCAGGCTTGCCGCGAAGCAAACGCAATTCCCGTCGGCACGCCCAGCCTGCCCCGCCAAACGCTTGGTCTGTCTCTTTTGCTTGTCGCTTATTGCGCCGCCGCCGAGGGGCATATTGAAGCTGCACAGCTCAACTTGTCCCTGGCGCGGGACCAGGGCTTGAACGTCTCACTTGCCGAGAGCGCGCTTGAAAAAATGGCCAGGGCTGGCAAACCCCAGATCGGTCAAAGCGAGAAGATCCAACTTCCCGATTACTTGTTTCTGCGGCTTGCTAAATGGCAGCCGTCCCGGCCCATTCTCAAGCACGCCGGACCAAATTCACTCGTCGCCATGAGCCACGATGACGGTATCGAGGAAACTCTTCGCCTCGACGCCCTCGAACAGGCCGCCCGGGCGAATGCGGCAGATCATGTGTCGCTCGCAAACGCCTATAAGCGCCAGCACTTCGATCCTACCCGCTTCAACCAGCCACTTGATAACCGCTTCAAAGGGGCCCGCCGCCGGGCGTTTCTATACCAGGCTTTGACGGCTGAAAATGAACCGCACCGCCGGATACGGCTCATAAAGTCCTTTTTGGAAACGGCACGCCACGATAGACTCTATCTGATATTGGCTAAAATGATCGCCAAGCCCATTGCGGCGCTCCCTCTGTCCGAGCGGCTATTGGGGTTTGCCGCGATCATGATTGAGGCGAACGCCGCCGCCGGAAACTACCGCCGCGCTTCGGAATGGGCCGTCTTAACAAGCGCCACCGGAAGCGTACAAAACGATGCTTTGTTGCACTGGCTTAGCCTTTTCGAGATTGCCCAATATCGAGGGCGGGCACGCGCCGACGGCGATCTCCAGCTGGCGACCCGTAATGCGCTTGCCGGACGTTTTGGCGCTGACATCCTTCATCGCTTGGTCACGGTTCTGGACGCCCTTCAATACAATATTCCCATTCCGCTTTGGGATGCAGCGAGCCGGACGGCTCAGCCGAGCCAAGGGTATCTGCCGGAAACAGGTGCACTCAGCCGCCTTAAACTGGTTGCAAATCGCGGTAACGTTGGCAAAACGCTCCTCCTGGCCATGGCGGCACTCGGACCCGATGGGCCAGATGGCGCTCATATGATTGCGCTTGGGGATACAATTCGCGCCTTGAAAATTGTGGGACATGAAGCGGAGGCAAGGCAAATTGGATTTGAAGCCTTGTTTGCAATTTGGCCGCGGCAAGCAAGCCAATAGAGCATTTTCAGGAAAAGTGTGGACGGTTTTCCGCCCGGAAAATGCTTAAAAACAAAGAGATAGAGCCCATTCGATGAACCGGGATCCATCGAAGAGGCTCTAGCAAGCGGGCGATTTGGATGAAAACAGCGCTGCAGGCGACGATGCCCGATCCGTTTACGCCATATCTCGATCAATTTATCAAAATGCTGAGCGCTGAGCGCGGCGCGGCGATGAATACGCTTGACGCTTATCGCCGGGATCTTTTGGCCTTTTTCGCGTTTTTAAATCGCGAAAGACTGACCATCCATACGGTCCGGACAGCGAATATTCGAAATTATTTTTCCGAAGCCGCAGATTCCGGATTGTCAAACGCGTCGCGCGCCCGGCGCCTTTCGGCTCTCAGACAGTTTTTCCGATTCCTCGTCTCCGAGGAACACCGCGACGATGATCCCGCAGCGTCAATTGAAGGGCCAAAGCGGCCGCGATCCCTGCCAAAAGTTCTCTCTGTTGCGGAAGTCGATATTTTACTCGATAGGGCGCAAAAGCGTTTGCAGGCCTCCAAAGGCGCGGACAGATTGCGGGCTTTGCGGCTTTATTGCTTGCTCGAGGTGCTCTATGCCACCGGTCTCCGGGTTACGGAACTTGTGACATTGCCGCGCGCGGCGGTCCGCGAAGATGAACCCGTTCTTCTCATCAAAGGCAAGGGAGGACGCGAGCGTCTGGTGCCGCTTAATCAACCGGCACGCCGCGCGCTCTCTGCCTATTTGGCAACGCAGCAGAAGCAAACTTTGCCGCACAAATCCGCGCGATGGCTGTTTCCCTCGCGCGGACGAGAAGGACATCTCACCCGCCAGCGCTTGGCCCAGGAGCTTAAAGTGCTCGCTGTCGACGCCGGCCTGTCGCCGGAGCGCGTTTCACCCCATGTGCTGCGCCATGCTTTCGCCAGCCATCTTTTGGAGCGGGGTGCCGATCTTCGATCGATCCAACAATTGCTTGGCCATGCCGATATCTCGACCACGCAAATCTATACCCATGTCCTTGAAGAGCGGCTGAAACGGTTGGTCGAGGAGCATCATCCGCTTGCCAGGGAGCACTTAAGTGAAAATTAAGCCGATCCTTGCACAGATGGCGATCAATGGTTATTTCATTGACGACACTTCCGGTTCGGTGTGCAACTTGACAACGAAGAGATCGGGCGCGACTGTTATGACGTGCGCGCTGGCCGAACCTAGTTCAGAGCGTGCTTGTAGAAAAGGAGCGTCCAATGGCAGGTGCGGGTGTACTGTCCTCGATGCGCACCTATCTTGATTTCGAGAAGCCCATAGCTGAGCTCGAAAGCAAGGTTGCGGAACTCCGATCGCTATCCGAGAATGATAACTCGGTGTCGATCGTGGAAGAAATCGCCACGCTGCAAGATAAAGCTCAACTGGCGCTCGAGGAAATCTACGCCAATCTTACGCCTTGGCAGAAAACCCAGGTGGCCCGGCATCCCGATCGCCCGCATTTTTCCGACTATATCTCAGAATTGATTGATGATTTCACGCCCTTGGCGGGGGATCGCTATTTTGCCGAGGATCATGCGATTGTTGGCGGAATTGGCCGCTTTCGAGAGCGATCCGTCATGGTCATCGGCCATGAGAAAGGCTCCAATACGGAAGACCGCATCAAGCATAATTTCGGCATGGCGCGTCCTGAGGGCTACAGAAAAGCGGTCCGGTTGATGCGACTCGCCGACCGATTTGGCCTTCCGGTGCTGACATTTATAGATACGGCGGGTGCTTATCCGGGGATCGGAGCAGAAGAACGGGGCCAAGCAGAGGCCATCGCCCGCTCGACGGATTGTTGCATGTCCTTAGGCGTTCCAATCATCGCGACGATCATCGGCGAGGGTGGTTCAGGTGGCGCGGTGGCGATCGCCACCGCCAATCGCGTTGTCATACTTGAACATGCCATTTATACGGTTGCTTCCCCTGAAGCCGCGGCTTCAATTCTTTGGCGTGAATCGACCCGGGCGAAGGACGCGGCGACAAATATGAAAATTACAGCCCAAGATCTGATAGCACTGAAAGTCGTTGATACGATCATACCTGAGCCACTTGGCGGCGCGCATCGGGCGGCCAAGCGCGCAATCTCAGATACGGGCGCTAAAATCCAAAGCGTTTTGGCCGAATTTAGTGGCCTATCGGCAGCTGAAATTCGCGGCCAGCGCCGCGAAAAGTTTATGGCAATTGGCCGCTCGCTCTAAGCCTCTACTCACAATCGTAAAATGGCCAAGAATGCGCCCAAGCAGTGTCATTTTGTTAGCCATAATCGATAGTTAGCCTAAAATCGTCGCGCTCGGTAAAGCGATTGTGGGCTGCATCACCGCTGTTAATGCGGTATGACATATTGGCAGTCATTTCGATTCGGCGTGCACGAGAGGCATTGCGTATGGTTCGACTTTCGATCTACGGAGTCATGGGGGCCCTACTGCTGGCTTTTACGCTTGCCGGATGTGGCCGTTCAACGCTCCCGCATCTCAAACCGCTGCCGGCTGCGGCGCGCGCGCTTCTTGCGCAAAAGGGGATGAAGGAATCGGCCCCTATTTTCCTCCGCATCTTCAAGGAAGAATCCGAGCTTGAGCTTTGGAAGGCGAAAGCAGACGGCCGCTATTATCATTTCAAGACCTATCCGATCTGCAATTGGTCCGGAAAGTTAGGACCGAAGATCAAGATCGGCGACAAGCAGTCTCCGGAAGGGTTTTACCGGGTCGCGAAGTACCAGATGAACCCAAACAGCAAATTCCACCTGTCATTCAATCTTGGTTTTCCGAATAAATTCGATAAATCTCGTGGCCGGACCGGTCAATTTTTGATGGTGCATGGCAATTGCAAGTCGCTTGGCTGTTATGCAATGACCGACGCTCTGATCGAGGAGATTTATATTCTCGCCCGGGAAGCCTTTGTTGGCGGACAACAGTCGTTTCCCGTTCATGCCTTCCCGTTCCGCATGACTGCTAAGAACATGAAGCGGCACCGCAGGAGCCGATGGGTCGGCTATTGGCGCAATTTGAAGCAGGGCTATGATGAGTTCGAATTGTCACGCAAACCGCCGAAGATTGACGTTTGCGAGCGGCGTTACTTGATCAATGTGCAGTTTTCCAGACCTGGAGTGAAGTCGAAGCCGGCGGCATACTGTCCCCCGCACCGCAAAATGAAACCGGATATTTTTATTCCCCCCGCTGGTCAAGAGGTCGCGGCCGGGCCAAGTTATAACACTCCGGTCTCCGGATTGAGCAGGTTCCTGACCAAAATTAAGGGACGGCCTATCAACAGTTCCGTGACCGTAGCTGGACCTTAACGTTAAAGACTTTTCCGGCGGCCCGACGATTGCGCCCCCGCGGCCCCGAATATTTGCGACATGAAGCTCCGCAGAAAAATCATCATTAGCGTTCTGGCCATCACGGTCGCCGGAGCAATCGCTCTGCAATTCAAATCCCTCCGTCAGCTCGTCAGCGATGGAGCGCGTCAAATCAAGCGCGTGGAAGGGTTTTATCGCTACAATAGCGGCTGGCCCCTCAGGGGGACACCTGATCTCAAGAATCTTGAAGGCCGGCTAGCGGAAAAAGGACTCAAGCTCGGCGCGCCACTTTTCATGCGGATCTTCAAAACTGAGTCCGAGCTTGAGATTTGGATGAAGGATGGTCACGAATTCAAGCATTTCGCGACCTATCCGATCTGCAACTGGTCCGGCCGTCTCGGCCCCAAGCTCAAACAGGGCGATCATCAATCACCTGAAGGGTTTTACACGGTTACCCGCGGCCAACTCAATCCGAACAGCCGCTGGCATCGCTCGTTCAATCTCGGCTATCCGAACGTCTTTGATCGCGCGCACAAGAGAACCGGTGACTATCTCATGGTCCATGGCGGCTGCGGATCGGTCGGCTGCTATGCCATGACCAATCCGGTCATCGACGAGATTTGGCGGATCATCACAACGTCGCTAAAGAGCGGCCAGCCGCGCTTCCATGTGCATGTCTACCCGTTCCGCATGACACGCTGGAACGTTGCGTTTCATAGCGACCGTAATTGGATTGGATTTTGGCAAGATTTGAAAGCGGGCTACGATCTCTTCGAGCAATCTCACATCCCGCCGGAGGTGAGCGTGTGCGGCCAGCGCTACCAGGTGCGGCCGGGCTCGCCCGGAAGTTTGGGACGGAGCGCCATAACGAAACGATGCACGGCGCCAAATTTGTCGCGGCTTTAATTTTGGCGACGATATATTTTGCAAACCCTTTGTCCTGCTATGCCCGCTTATGGCGGACGCGAACTTTGGGCAACTAGACACAGAACACCCGATGCGCACGGCGAAGGGTCAACCTCGTAGCGCGTCAGTCACGACAGAACGACCTTCAGCTTCGGACGTAATCAGTTTTCATGGGCACGAGGGTTGGGTGCCAGATGTGGACATTGTAGCTCTCGCCGCTGTGGCCAGAACGGGTGAATTCGACCCGCACGCCCTCTCTGGCGCAAGTCAGGATGCTCCCTTCACGCCAAGCAGAGCCGGGTTCATTTGACCGGCTTTCACCGTCACCCTTCGACGCTCGCGCTTCGCGCTTGCACCTTAGGATGACGGAGCCAGTACCTTGGCATATCGCCTGCTACAGCGGCTTGATCGCGACCTTGCGGAACTTGATCACGCCCTTGCCGTGCTGCAGGGCGAACGGCCCTTCCGTATGCAGGCCGCTGCGCAGCTGGGCGGTCTTCGTGCCGTTGAGCACCACGGTGATGTCCCGGCCCTTGACGGTAATCTCATAGGTGTTCCACTTGCCGCCGGCCTTGGGCATCGGATCGATCTCGATGTGACGGACGATCGCGCCGGTGCCATAGCTCGGGTCCTTGCGCTGATCGTAGATATTCGCCTCGTAGCAAGTTCTGTCGTTGATTTTCTTCGGGTCGCTACAGCGGAAGAAAATGCCGCTGTTGGCATCGTCGCTCGCCCAGAACTCGATGTGGAGCATAAAATCCTTGTAGGAATTTTTGGTGATCAGGTAGGCGGCGCTTTTGCTCGTTTTCTTGTCGGCGGAGACCGCGCCGTCCTCAAGACGCCAGTTGGTCTCACCAAGCCGGTCCCAATCACCCATATTCTTGCTGTCAAGCAGCGTGGTCCAGCCGGCGCCGGTCTGGCTCACGGCCTGAGGCGCTGCGTGGATGAACACGAAGGTTGCAACGATGAGCCCCATGGCGAGGGCAAATGCGCGTGTCGATGCGGATTGCATGGTAATCTCTCCTCCCTTTACCCAGACAATGAGCCGCTGTTGGGCTTCCGACTTATCTTGCCGAGATCCCCCAGACGGCTTCCATACAGGAGTACATACTAGCAGTCTTCCGTCTTCCCTGAAAGCCGGTGTCTAATACCCCCAGAAGTGTGCTGAACGAGGATCATAACACGAAACGTAGACAAAGCCGGATCGTCGGAACGACAGCAACGTTGCCTGGCGAATGTCCGCCTTGGGTCATCAACTAGGGCCTATATGCCCTTTGACCTTTAGAGCCGGCTATTGGCTCGCATCGCAGACAATTAGGGCGATTGGGACCGTCAAGGATACAATCGCCTTTATTTATATGGGCATGATCTTGATGCAGAACCCGCCCACCTTTTGCAGACCATGCCACCGCCCGCGCTAAAACGGCCACACCAGCATAATCATTGGGATGGCGATAGCGATCACCAAGATTTCAAGCGGCAGTCCCATGCGCCAATAATCGCCAAATTTATAACCGCCCGGTCCCATGATCAGCGTGTTGTTCTTGTGACCGATCGGCGTCAGAAAGGCGCAGGACGCCGCGACTGCGACCGCCATCAAGAAAGGGTCCGGACTGACATCAAGGCGGGTCGCGATATTGACGGCGATGGGTGCGGCGATCACGGCCGTCGCCGTATTGTTCAACACATCCGAGAGGGTCATGGTCACAATCATCAACAGCGTCAGCACCACAGCCGGTGACGCCCCCGCGGCGATATCGACGATGCCATTGGCAATCAGCGCCGTGCCGCCGGAGGATTCAAGCGCCCCGCCGATCGGAATCATGGAGCCCAGGAGCACGATCACCGGCCATTCGATCGATTCATAGACTTGGCGCAACGGCACAATGTTCAACAGAACCATGAGGAAACAGGCGGCGGCGAGCGCCACGGGCAGATAAAGCACACCGAAGCTTGCAAGCGCGATTGCGCCGCCGAAAATCGCTACGGCAAATCCCGCCGTTCCCCGATTGATGACGGAGAGACCCCGCTCCGCCAGTGGCAGGCAGCCCAACCAATCGGCGATGGCTGGCAACCGTTCGCTCCGCCCATAGAGCAAAAGAACATCACCGGCGCGGATCGTGAGTTTGCGCACGCGCTCGCGAAAACGCCGGCCCTGGCGCGATATACCGAGCAACGTAATGCCGTGATGATAGAGCAGCCTGAGCGACAACGCCGAGCGCCCCTCGATCCGAGCGCCGTGCGGCACGACCACTTCCATCAGCGTTAAATCGTCGCCGCCGAGCCCGGTACTATGCTTCTCCTGGCCGACATAAACGAGCTTCAGCTTGCCGATGAACTCATCAATCGCCTTCGGTGCGGCTTCGAGCACAAGGACGTCACCCGCCTGAATCGTTTGCAGCCGTGCCTGGCCGGGCATGCGCTGATTGTTGCGGACAAGCCCGGCAATAACCACGTCGCTCTCCTCGCTGATATCATCGAGCGCCCGAACCTGCTGGCCGATGGCTGATGAGTCCTCCGGCACCTTCACCTCCGCGATATAGCCCTCGAGTTGAAAAAGCTCTTCGCCCGTATCATGCTCCTTGCGCTCTGACGGAATCAGCCGCCAGCCAATGAGCGCCACAAAGAGAACGCCCGCGACCGCGCATACAATGCCGACAGGTGCGAAATCAAACATGTGAAATGATCCAAGCATCTTTGTCGGATCTGATGGATCTGGGACTTTTGCCCGGAATGAGGCGATGATGATATTCGGCGGCGTGCCGATCAGCGTGACGAGACCACCAAGGATTGTCGCAAACGAAAGCGGCATCAGCGTTAGCGCCGGGCTGCGTTTGGCCTTGTGCGCGGCCTGAATATCCACAGGCATCAAAAGCGCCAGCGCGCCGACATTGTTCATGATTGCGGACAGCGCGGCACCGACACTGGAAATGATCCCGATGTGGGCCGAGAGAGACCGCGTGCCGCTGATCACATAGCTTGCAATAAGATCAATGGCGCCAGAATTGGAAAGGCCCCTGCTGACGATCAGCACCAAGGCAATGATGACCGTCGCCGGATGGCCGAACCCCTCGAAGGCTCTTTCCGTGGGCACGACGCCAGTGATGAGAGCCGCCACCAACGCGCCAAACGCCACCAGGTCATAACGCCAACGGCCCCAAACCAAAAGGACGAAAACGACGCCAAGAAGAGAGAAAAGAATGATTTGGTCGGTGGTCATGGCTTACCCCGTCGGTGCCCACTACAAAGAACAGGGCATAGCGGCAATTGGCGGCGTAAGTCCAGCACTCAGGCGGGGGGCGGGGTATTAAAGCAAATGGTGCCGCCGATGGATCTCGTTAAAATCCTGGCTGCCAACGGCAAAGCTAGAGCATATTTAATGAACTCCAGTTCACCAAATATGCTCTAGTTTTTTGTTTTTTCGCATTTTCCGGGCTGAAAACCGCACACACTTTTCCTGAAAATGCTCTAGGTGAGCTTGCCGTGGCAATGCTTATATTTTTTCCCTGAGCCGCAAGGGCATTTGGTGTTGCGGCCAACCTTGCCCCAGGTCGCCTGATTGTTCGGGTCAAACTCGATATCTTTTGCCTTGTTGCGGAGCGGCACCAGCTTTGGACCACGGTCATCACCGTTTGTCATCGGGTCGTCCATACCGAACCCATCGCCATCAAAGCCGAATTCATCCTCGCCCGTGAACGGATCGAAATGATGGGCTTCCATTTCAGGCAGCTCGGCCATTTCCAGCGACGGGACGTCATCATCGGAGGCGAGTTCCACATGCATGAGTTGGCCCGTAACCGCTTCCCGCAAATGGGTTAGCAACGCTTCGAACAGCGTGAAACTCTCCGTTTTATATTCATTCAATGGATCGCGCTGGCCATAGCCGCGCAGGCCGATGACTTGGCGCAGATGTTCCAATGTCACCAGATGCTCGCGCCAAAGATGATCGAGGGTTTGTAAAAGCACCGCTTTCTCGACATGGCGCATGACATCCGGGCCGAATTCCGCAGTTTTTTTCGCCGTCACTGCATCGACTTTCTTGATAAGCCGCTCGTGGATCTCTTCGTCTGCGATGCCTTCCTCTTTCGCCCATTCATCAACCGGCACGGAAACATCAAATATATCCGACATCTGTTGCTTAAGGCCTTCCGCGTCCCACTGCTCCGCGAAAGCCTTTTCGGGAATGTGTTTTGCCACCAATTCGTCAACCACATGATGGCGCATATCTTCGATTGTCTCGCTCACATCCTCATCACTCATCAGCTCGATACGCTGTTCAAAGATGACCTTGCGCTGGTCATTCATGACATCGTCGAATTTCAGCAGGTTTTTGCGAATGTCGAAATTGCGCGCTTCAACTTTCTGTTGCGCTTTCTCAAGCGCCTTATTGATCCACGGATGGATGATCGCTTCACCTTCCTCGAGGCCGAGCTTCTGCAGCACCGAATCCATACGGTCCGAGCCGAAAATGCGCATCAGATCGTCTTCGAGGGAAAGGTAGAATTTTGAGCGGCCCGGATCGCCTTGCCGGCCTGAGCGGCCTCGAAGCTGATTGTCTATCCGGCGGCTTTCATGGCGTTCCGTAGCGAGGACGAATAGGCCTCCGGCCTCCAGTGCCCTCGCTTTTTTCTTCTCGATATCGGCTTTGATATGCGCGATTTTCTGTGCGCGTTTCGTATCATCTTGCTCGTCGCCGGTTTCATCCTCAATGCGCATGTCGAGATTTCCGCCAAGCTGAATATCCGTGCCGCGGCCCGCCATATTGGTGGCGATCGTTACCGCGCCCGGAACGCCGGCCTGCGCAATAATATGCGCCTCTTGCTGGTGATAGCGGGCATTCAGAACCTTATGCGACACTTTAATCTTTTTCAGCATACCCGCGAGCAGTTCGGATTTCTCAATGGATGTTGTGCCAACGAGAACCGGTTGTCCGCGCTTTTTGCAATCCTTGATCAGCTCGATAATGGCATCATATTTTTCATTGACTGTCCGGTAGACTTCATCATCATCGTCGACACGGCCGAGCGGCATATTTGTTGGAATTTCCAAAACTTCCAGACCATAAATATCCATGAATTCATCCGCCTCGGTTACGGCCGTGCCGGTCATGCCGGCAAGCTTTTCGTAAAGGCGGAAATAATTCTGGAAGGTGATCGACGCGAGGGTCTGGTTCTCGGGCTGGATGGTCACATGCTCTTTGGCTTCAAGCGCTTGGTGCAGACCTTCCGAATAGCGCCGGCCGTCCATCATGCGGCCTGTGAATTCGTCGATAATCACGACGTGGCCTTTATTTATGATGTAATCGCGATCACGGAAAAAGAGCTTATGGGCCCGAAGCGCCTGGTTGACATGGTGAACCATCGTGACATTCTCCACGTCGTAGAGCGAGTCTCCTTTTAGAAGGTCGGCCGCTTTAAGAAGCTCTTCAATATGCTCGTTACCCGCCTCGGTTAGGGTAACCGAGCGTGTCTTTTCGTCGAGCTCATGATCCTTTTCCGTCAATTCGGGGATTAATGCATCGACCGTATTATAGAGATCGGTGCGATCTTCAACGGGTCCGGAAATGATCAACGGCGTGCGCGCTTCATCAACCAAAATCGAATCCACTTCGTCGACAATGGCAAAGGCATGGCCGCGCTGCACCATTTCCTCAACGCTGTATTTCATATTGTCGCGAAGATAGTCGAAGCCAAATTCATTATTCGTGCCATAGGTGACATCGCACGCATATTGAATCTTGCGATCCTCGTCTTCGAGGTCGTTCACAATGCAGCCGACAGTGAGGCCGAGAAATCTGTAGATTTGGCCCATCCATTCAGAATCACGTTTGGCCAAATAGTCGTTCACCGTCACGACATGACCGCCGCGGCCGGCGAGCGCGTTCAAATAGACTGGCAGTGTCGCAACGAGCGTCTTGCCCTCGCCGGTTTTCATTTCAGCAATTCGGCCTTCATGCAGAACGATGCCGCCGACAAGCTGGACGTCGAAGTGGCGCTGTCCAAGCGTCCGCTTGGCAGCTTCACGGACAGTCGCGAATGCCGGGACGAGCAAATCGTCAAGCGCGGCACCTTCGGCAACTTGGGTGCGGAACATATCGGTACGGGCGCGAATCTCATCATCCGAGAGCCCCTCAAGCTCTGGCTCAAGAGCATTTATCTCTTCGACCGTCGAATCATAGACCTTGAGCCTGCGCTCATTGGACGAGCCGAAGACTTTGCTCGCAATTGCACCAAAAGAAATCATTTGGATGATCCCATCTCATCGAAATGTTGAGCCTGCAGCGTGGCCGATAGCTGATCGTCCCCGTGTTGCAGCCCACATGTCATCGCCAATATAATCGCCGAGCAATCCTCTTCATCAAACCGGCAAGTTCTGGAGGAAATTGCACAAACAAGGCACTTTCAGCGCCAAAGGCCAAAAAGCCCATCGTCTCGTAAAACCCGAATGACAGATAAGAAGGCTGCGCTGCCTTGTCAATGTAAGGTTAGCAGCGGAAAAATTGCCCAAAAAAAGCCTTGGCAATCACGCAAAACTCACTTGGCAATGCGGCTTTGACAGCGATATTAAGTGATAGAGTTGTTTCCGCACCCGCCCGCGGCAGCGCGGATTCGATCGTGGCCAGCACGTTGCGGGCCACAAGATGAGCTTAGCGGGCAAGAATTCGAGGGTATTTTTGTGATTAGAAAAATTTATACCTTGGCCTTTGTTGCGGCGATGCTCGCAGTCCCCATTGAACCTGCCAGTGCTGCTGACGACGCCGGAGATAAGGTTGTCGCGCGTGTCGATGGTGTTGACATCACGGGGTCGGATTTTCGCTTGGCTGAGACGGATATCGGTCCCGAACTTATCAATGTTCCAGAGGACCGGCGTCGCGTGGAGATATTAGACTACTTGATTATGAACCGGCTGCTTGCCAACGCCGCAGTGAAAGAAAAGCTCGACACGAGCTCTGATTTCAAGCTGCGGCTTAAATATTACCGAGGGCGGGCTTTGCAGGATGCTTTCATCGAAAAGAAAATCAATGCTGCGATTAGCGAAGAAGCGGCTAAGAAAATTTACGATCAGCAGGTCGGCTCCGTTAAGCCGCAGGAAGAGGTCCACGCGCGGCATATTCTTGTGAAAGAAGAAGAAGAAGCGAAAAAGCTGATAAAAGAGCTCGCCAACGGCAAGGATTTCGCCGAACTCGCGAAGAAAGAATCCAAGGGGCCGAGCGCGGCCCAGGGTGGCGACCTCGGCTATATCCCCAAAGGCCGTACGTTTAAGGAGTTCGAGGAGACCGCTTTCGCTCTCAAGGTCGGGGAGATTTCAGAGCCCGTCAAAACGAAGGCTGGCTGGCATGTTATTAAGATCGAAGACCGGCGCACGCGTCCCATTCCCACCTTCGATGTCGTAAAAGAACGGTTGCTGGCGTCGCTGCGCCAACGCAAAGCCCAAGAAGTTATTGGCGGGTTGCATCAAAAAGCCAAGATCGAAGTGTTGGACGAGGATCTCAAAAAGCTCCGCAAGCAGGCCACCCGTGGCAGCTTTAGCGGTCAATAGCACGGGGCGAGGTCGCATGCGGGCGGGGACACATCATTGAAAATATCTCCGTTTGCGCCTGCTTCGGTGCCAAACCTTCCGCCCGTTGAGGGCGTCCGGTGCGCCGCTTGTGAGGCAGGTATCCGTTATCAAGGCCGCAAGGATTTGATGCTGGTGCTCCTTGAACCCGAGACGGCGGTTGCTGGGGTGTTAACGCAATCGACGACGGCTTCAGCCCCTGTTGATTGGTGTCGTTCCCAACTGAGCACAGGCAAAGCGGCCGCCCTTGTGGTCAACTCCGGAAACGCGAATGCTTTTACAGGACTCAAGGGCCGCAACGCTGTTCAGATGACCGTCGAAGCGGCGGCCCGCGCCGCCGGCTGCGAGGAAAGCCATGTCTTTGTCGCATCGACAGGCGTTATCGGCGAACCTCTGGAGCCTGAGAAATTCGTCAAATATCTTGGGGGACTCGCCGAAGTGGCTGACGATAAAGCGTGGGAGGATGCTGCCCGCGCCATCATGACGACGGATACCTATCCGAAACTCTCCACTGGGCTAGCCCAAATCGCGGATACTGAAATCGTCATTAATGGTATTGCCAAGGGCGCCGGAATGATCGCTCCCAATATGGCAACGATGCTAGCCTTTCTGTTCACGGATGCGGCTATTGCAGCCCCTGTTCTCCAAGAGCTCTGCTCCGAACTCACCGATAAGACATTTAATTGCATCTCAATTGATGGCGATACGTCCACCAGCGATACAATTCTTCTGTTCGCAACCGGCCGAGCCGCGGCGCGGGGACAATTGCCGATCACATCCACGGATGATCCACGTCTCAGCGGCTTTAAGACAACGCTTCACAGGGTCATGCTCGATCTCTCGCATCAGATCGTCAAAGATGGAGAAGGCGCACAGAAATTCGTCGCCATTCATGTGGACGGCGCTGCGAGCGATAAAGCAGCTCGGGGAATCGGGTTTTCGATCGCCAACTCCCCATTGGTAAAGACAGCGTTCGCGGGTGAAGATCCCAATTGGGGCCGCATCGTTATGGCCGTCGGCAAGTCCGGAGAAGCAGCTCACCGGGATCAGCTAGCGATTTGGTTCGGTGATATCCGCGTCGCCGTCGGGGGTGAAGTTGACCCGAACTATGAAGAAGTTCAGGGAGCGCAATATATGAAGGGCCGAGAGCTGGATGTCCGCGTTTCTGTTGGCGTGGGGGCTGGTGCCGCGACGGTTTGGACCTGCGATCTCACCCATGATTATATTTCGATTAATGCTGACTATCGTAGCTAGAGCCTTCTTAAGAGAATTCAGAGTCAATTTTTGATTCACATCTGGTGCGAGGATCCACAAGGACGAAAGCGCTCGGTCAGAATGGCTCTGAATTCTCTAAACGGGCGCTAACTTTATTCGTTGTGGCTCAGAGGGAATAACTTAACCCTTTCTGATATCTGAATATTAACGGCTCATTGCCATAATAGCGGAGATTTGAATGAGTCATCCTCTCGTTCTTGTAGCGGCATGCGCGCTTGTCGATGAAGATGGCCGTGTGCTTCTGGCAAAGCGTCCCCCTGGCAAAATTCTTGAGGGATTCTGGGAGTTTCCGGGTGGCAAGTTGGAGCCAGGCGAGACACCGGAGGTGGCGCTCATTCGGGAACTGAGGGAGGAGCTTGGCATAGATGTGCCGGAACATTGTCTGGCGCCGTTAACATTCGCGAGCCATTCGTATGAGGATTTTCATCTCCTGATGCCGGTCTATGTTTGCCGGAATTGGGACGGCGAGATCACCCCGCTTGAAGCCCAGGAGCTGGCATGGGTGATGCCGAACCGGATGAGTTCTTATGAAATGCCTCCTGCCGATGAACCGCTAAAGGCAATGTTGAGGGATATGCTTTGACCCGTTTGATAAAATGCGAGACCAGAAAATGGATCGATCAGTGCTGATACAGAACACCGCTGGAAGTGTTTCCAGAACTGCCAAGAAGGCTATGCATTTGTGGTTGCGATTTCGGCGCTCAGATGAGGGCTCGACGGCTATCGAATATGCGATCATGGTGGCGGGCATCGCCATAGTGATTGTCGCAACGATCTACGCCGTAGGCGAGAAGACCCTTGGATTGTTCGAAGCGGTACAAGCCGCTTGGTGATTGTCGTGAATTAATCCGAATCGTTATTTGTGGGCATTGGTACCTTCTCACCGGCTGCAATTTCCCTAACACCCAAAGCATCCGCCAATCGATGACGCGCCGAGCCTGGCTTAAGTGGCTTTGGCTGAGCATGATGGGGCGCCCAACCGGTCAGTGTAAGCAACTCGAAGGTCGCCGAAACGCGCCCATCCTCTTGCCCGAATTTTTGCTGATAAATTTCGACGGCACGAAACAGCACTGCGCGTTTGAGCGGGCGCTTGGCGCGGGCGGTTAATATATTTGTCGCGCCCATACCTCTAAGTTCGCGCATCAGGTCGAAAGGCGTTCGGTAGGTGACTTTGACGGTTTCGCGATCCACGACGGGTAGCGCGAAACCCGCCCGCTGCAACAGCTGTCCACAATCGCGAACATCGGCAAAGGGCGCGACCCGCGGGCTCGCACCGCCGTCAATCTCCTCCTCCGCCATCAAGAACGCCTCGCGCAACTCAAACAATGTGCGTCCTCCGATTAGCGATGCCAGGAAAAGCCCATCCGGTTTGAGTGCGCGGCGAATCTGAACCAGACAGCCTGGAAGATCATTGACGAATTGTAAGGCGAGCGCGGAGACAACGAGATCGAGAGACGCATCGCGGAACGGTAGGACCTCTTCGTCGCATAATACGCGCAAGCCATTGCATTGTTCCAGCAGTTCGGGACAGCGCTCGGTTGAGATGATTTCGCCCACATTCGACGCTGTGCCAAGAACGCGGCTCAGATGCCCATGATGAGCGCCAAGGTTAAGCGCCAGCGGAAAATCTCTGAGCACGGCCTGCAGCCGGCCGCTGAGGTCCTCTGCCACGCGTTGGAGGAGAAAATCATGCTCCAGCGAAGACTGGGATACGCGGCTACGGCGCTGTACAAGCAAATGTCGGTCAAAGAGATCCACAACAATCTCGCCAGGCTAATCGCCCTCATAATCGCGAAGCGCAACGCCCCAAAGCGCTAACATAACGCTCCGATGTTTCACGCCACAAAGAGAAATGTCGCAAGGTCAGGATATTCTTATTTGGGCTATTGGGAAAGAGAAGGAATGGTGAGGACATCACCCCATATCTTGTGCGACTTGTCATCGAGATACGCCCTGACTTCCTTATCACGCTCACCAGCGCCCGAGAATTCGGCGCGATATCGGCGCTCGTTTCCGCATTCAATCCGGGCAAACCGGTTTCCCGACGCCGCGGGGCACAGCGGGACGCTGGAGGGCTTCTCAACGCGCCAGTTAGCCGGCGGAAGCCCGGTTCTGCGGGTAAATCGTATATTCAGTGATTGGCTTGGTTAGGCTGCGAAGTACCAAAAGGCGACCTATTCCAAGAGATACTAAGTCAGAATGTGTAGCCGGTGGCGAATGAGATGACCGCGGTGAGCGCCGTCGCCGCCCCCATAAACAACGCATAGCTGCACGCAATCGCAATTCCGCCCATAAACGGCTCGATGTCGTAAACTGTTCCGATCCAACTCGAGATTGTGCCGATATAGTAGACGAACACGATGGGCACCATGACCGCCATCACGATCAACAGCTTCCAGTCCTCGGCAAGCTCCAGTAGCCCGAACAGCCACTGTGACCCCATAATCAAGACGGTGAAGACCGGCGGGATGACGAACATACAGAAACCAGTCCAATAGAGAAAACTCGCAAGACTGCCATGGACCGAGTTGCTGCGGGAGGAGAAAAAACTCGCAACAGGATGGGTAATGAGGCCCGTCAGCATCGCTGAGGCGATCATACCTGCGGCAATAATCTCGCCTGCAAATGGCAGATTGGACAGCGGCAGGTCGGTTTCCTTTCCCACGATCAGCAGCTGAAAGACCGCATAGAAGAGAACCACTCCCTCACCGACATAAAGCGCCGCGCGTTTCGTTTCCTCCATCGTATCGCGGATCGTGCTGCCGAACTCGAACGGATGGAGCACGATATCCCTGGTTATCGTGAAAATGAGGAGGTATTTGTTCCAAAAGCCATCCATCGCGCTTTCCCTATTTAGGCCTGCTTTCAGGCTTTCAGAGAAAGCCGCGTTCGCTCAAGAGGCTGGACCGGACCAATGTACTATCGCCATAGCACGCATTGCTTGCGGAAATGATGGCCAAGCATTAGCGCAGCGAACCGCAAGGGGTAATAAGGCAAATTGATGCGAGCGAAAAGTTCGGATCCACTAGCATGTCCTCGCCATTTCCGCCTTTTGTTCGCCCACCGTTTTCCATCGCCAAGCATTTACTCCATGGATGGCAACAATAGCAAATTGAACAACCGCGAACTTCGAGCCCAATCATGAACTCATAATTCATGGCTTGTTCGACGCCATAAGCCGCCAAGCCACAAATCCGTAGATACTGACCTTGGGAACAGACGTCTTCATGACCGATCTCCATTCCCGTGGATCCCGGAAGGCGCCATTCTTGTGGCGACCCTATGGCTATCCGAGCAAATTCTAATTTTCTGGAATTGAAACTAAGTCGTTGATTTTATTGGCGCGCCGGAGAGGATTCGAACCTCCGACCCCCAGATTCGTAGTCTTAACGCCACTCCCGACAATGTCGCTTCTGACCCCGCAATAAGTACCAAAAACAGCGGTTTAATAAGCTAGCAAACGCCACCGCCCGCCATTGAATTGGGTTCATATTGGCACTATGTTGGCACTACATAAATTCGGCGCGAAGGGAAGCTGTCATGGCGGGGAAATTCCGGAAAGCGAAGATTACCTCACGAATTGTGGCGGCGCTGAGGGCGGGCGAGACAGTTCAGGATAACGAGGTCAAAGGGTTTTTCGTTCGTTGCCAAGGGGCAACGAAGGTCTATTTCGTTCGCAAGTTTTCCCGGTCTCAGCGCCATTTCGTGACGATCGGAGAGCATGGGCAGCCTTGGACTCCAACTACGGCCAGGGCGGAAGCTGAATTGATTATCGCCGCACTTCAGAAAGGCCTTGATCCGGCTGCGGAGCGCGCCAAAGCGAGAGGGATGCCGACTGTTGCCGATTTCGGCGAGGATTTCCTACGACTCAAAGAGCCCGTTTTAAAGAAGGGGACGCTCTCCAATTATCGAAGTTTGCTCCGTACTCATGTCGCCCCGGATCAACTCGGTCAGTTGAAGTTGGATAAGGTC
>BFAS01000127.1 GCA_008974985.1 bacterium MnTg02 | reverse complement strand
CGCCTTCATCGGCACGTAGCTGGTAAACATCACGCTTGAATCGCCTTGGAGGACGGCGATATTTGTGAGGATGCCGCCGATAAGCATCATGGCAAATCCCACCCAAGCGATTTTGGGCGTCGCAAGCCGGCAGTTCAGCAGCACAGCGGACGCGAAATAGAGGACCGCAATTTCAAAGAAAAGTATCCAAAGCAAAAGAACGTCGAGGCCGTGCGCGGTCAATACGAGATAGAAAAGATCCGCCGGAAGGAGATGTACCGCCGGCCATCTTGTCAGCGCAACCAAAAGACCAAATATGCCGCCAACAGCAAGGAAAACAACGGCCGCGACGGCGTTGGCTTTAATAAGGAGTTCGGCCGCGAGATCAATTCTCAGCCCTGTGGCCGGGCAGATGCGGAACTTGGCCGCGATACCAACGACAATTCCCGTCTCCGTAGTGGTCATAGCCATAGTTTGCCTCCCGGCCTAATTCGTCTTCGCAGAGTCCACGACGTAGATGCGGCCGACCATTGTGTGATGACCAAGACCGCAAAACTCGTTGCAAACGACGCTGAATGTGCCTGCTTCAGTTGGGGTCAGCGTGATGACATGCTCGACGCCTGGATGGACTTGGATGTTGATATTGACCGGTTGGAGTGAAAAGCCATGCTGCCAGTCCATTGAAGAGAGGTGCAGCCTGTAGGTCTGCCCTTTTTCAAGCTCCAAGATGGGCCACCATTCCCAAAGCCGGCTAAGCATGTAGACGTCACCGCCCGCTGGCGGACGTACCACGGGATAGCCCGTATCTCCTTCCTCGCGGACTTTAAATTTCTCGGCGAATTTTTCAGTCCGCGCTTCGAAAACAGCCGGTCTAATCCGGTAAGCTTCCGTCGAAAGGTTTTGGCCTCCTTCGAGGTGCCAATAAACCATCATGAAAAACATGATGAGGCCCCACAGGAACGCTATGGCGATCCATACAAGCTCGCCGCGTTCGATGGGCTCGTTCCACCAAATGCGCGATTCGGGAGGATGTATAGCCATATGCTGTCACCTCATTTCGCAATTGGCATATGCGTGAGTTCGATTAACCCCCAAAGAATGTAAAACACTGTCGGGATCGTCACGCCTAGGAAGAGAAGAAGAAAAGGGTTGTCGAGAATCCGTTGCATGATCGGAATAGGCTCGGACGGTTCAGCTCGTTCCGGTGCTTGGCTGCTGGTGTCACTTCCCATGGTGGTCCTCCCTGGTCCATTCACCTCTGCTCAATAGGCCAGCTCGGCCGGCGCTGTGCCTTGACATTTGTCAAGGGCCCAACGGCTAGATCGAGAAAAAGCCGGGATAGTTCAAGTGAAACCAAACTCCGCGAAAGCGCGTTGCGCGCCCAAATCAAATGGTTCTTGCAAGCGTATCCGCTTTGATTTTTGTTAAGCTGACGATGCCTGTCGCGGAAGGCGGGGGCCGAGAAGAATGGGCGCGAATATGATTACAAAAATCGCAAAAGCAATAATCCAAGAAACGCCCGCTGCGAACATAAGTTCATTGTAAAACCGTGGGGCGAGGCTGGGGCCAATCGCACGGAGCAACGCGGTCAGTGAAATCAGAAGATAAGCGAGGGCGATAGGTCTCGGCGCCACAAGAGCTCGACCGGTATGCCCGAGCGCCGCACGGGTCATGATGGCCATCATCATTGTGCCGACAGCGCCCGTCGCCAGAGCATGGCGCGCGGCAATGGTATTCAAAATGTCAAAGAAATGAGCGAGGCCTAAAAGAAGAAAACCAAGAACTAGCCAGCCATAACCGAGATGGAGAACCCAAACGATGGGCTCGCGAAATGTTGCCTTGCTACGCCAAAAGGAGAGTCGCAAACCGTTGGTGATGGCTGCAGATATGGCTGTCGCCCCTAGGATCGCGCTGCCCGCCTCCGCGGTCGCCAGAATGAGATAAGCCAGAACAGTTCCGATCGACAGGCCATCCAGAATGGGAAAGCTTTTTGGCAGGGCGATATCTGGGCCGCGATATTTCAGGCTATTCCTGGTAAAGGCCGGGACAACGCGCCCACCAATAACCGTAATCATCAAAACCAAGGTTAAAAGGCCGAGATGGAGAGCACGGGGCGCGCCGTCATCTATGACATTCAGCCGGTCCAAGTGATAGACAAGATTTCCCGCAAAAAGCAGACCAATAAAACCGGCAAATACGATGTTTTTCGCAACTGGCCTCAGTGCAAGCTGCCGCGTCAACACGATCAAGAGAGACAGCAAGAATGCCGCATCTAGGATTGCAACGAGTAGCGTCGGCAGGTAAGCGCTAAACCACATTGCCGCGCGGCCTGATATCCATATCGCAAAGAGAATGCCAAGAGATGCGCCGCGAAAAGGCTGCGTTCCCGTCCAGTTCGGAACAGCGGTTAAAAGGAACCCGGCAACGGCCGCACTGGCAAAGCCATACACCATTTCATGGCCATGCCAAATGTGCGGTGGTTCGGCGATCGTCATATTGATGACCAACCCCCCTGCGGCATGAACACCAATCCACACCAGCCAGGCGAACATCGGCAGCATTGCATAGATGCCGGCGGCTAAGAAAAACGGTCTGAACCCATAGGAAAGAAATGTTTTGATGCCGTGCGCATTCCAAAGTCTCTTTTTTTGCTCAGTTATTTTCCGGTTCGCCATGCAAATTCTCCAGGACACGAATTTTCCTTTGTTTGCCAAGGGCCGCCTTGATATCGGTTAAGTGCCCTTATGGCGCGATGCTCTTGTCTGCGCACGAGTATCGACAAGGTCGAATTTTCCCTAACAAGCGACTTTGCTGTGAGAGGCCGCGTTCCACATATAGATTTCCGTTCCCGACTGGTTGTGAGCTTGACAAATAGTCAAGTCGCCTCGATGAACCGCCTCCTACCATCGCTGCGCCACCCAAATGAAAGCTTAAGGGTTAACGCGATGAAAGAAGGGCATGTTTTTCTTGTCGGTGCGGGCCCCGGCAACCCAGAGCTTATGACCGTAAAAGCGTGCCGGCTTCTTCAAGAGGCGGACGTTGTCGTTTATGACCGGCTCGTCTCCGACGCCATCCTCAATCTCATTCCACGGGGCACCACGAAAATCGATGTCGGCAAGCAGCCGCACCATCATCCCGTTCCTCAAGAGGAAATAAACGAAACTCTGATCCGGCTCGCCAAATCGGGGAGAACCGTTATCCGCCTCAAAGGCGGTGATCCGTTTCTCTTCGGGCGCGGCGGCGAGGAAGCCTTGGCGCTTGCCGCCGCAGGAATAAGATTTGAAGTCGTGCCTGGAATCACATCCGCTCAAGGGTGTGCGGCGAGCTTCAAACTCCCCTTGACCCATCGGGAGTTCGCCAAAGGCATTCGCTATCTCACCGGTCATTGCCGTGCCGATAGCGGCATTGAATTTGATTGGGACGGTCTTGCAGATCCGCAGACAACACTGGTTGTCTATATGGGATTGGCGAACATTGGTGAAATTGCGCGCCGCCTCATGGACCATGGGCGTAATCCTGAGACGCCGGTGCTGGCTGTCAGCCGGGGCACTTTGCCTGATGAACGGCATATTACCTCGACCCTTTCAAATATTTGCATTGACCTTCAAGCCGCCGTGCTGCCCAGCCCGACGCTCTTCATTATCGGAGAGGTCGTTCGTTTGGCTTCAATTCTTGGAACGTTCAGACATGACATGCACCCTGAGCAATTGGCTGTCTCACCTTAGCCAAGCGGTCGTCATAAGCCTGGTTGTCCTGCCGTCGAGCGCTTATGGGCTTGACGCTCAGAGAGAGGCCGAACTCATCCATTTGGTGCGTCAAGATTGCGGGTCCTGCCACGGCATGACGCTGAATGGCGGCCTCGGCCGCCCTCTCCTCCCCGAAACATTGAAGGATGCCGATAGCGAGGCCATCGCCGCGATCATATTGGGCGGCGTGCCGGGCAAACCGATGCCGCCTTGGAGCGGGTTGTTGAGCGAGGCTGATGCTGTCTGGATTGCCAAAAAACTCAAGGAGGGGTTTCCGCAATGAGACGGCGCAGCTTTTTGCAGTTCTCACTTTTAACCTCGGTTGTGGCGGCTGTCCGGCCAGTATCGGCTACCGAATTGGCATTACGCGGGACCGGAGATTTGGGCCTGGCCGTCGAACGGGCAACCGGGTCACTTCTCATTTTAGATACAAGTCATAGAAAAGCGCTCAGCCGCGTCGAAGGGCTCGGCGATTTGTCTCATGCCTCCGCCTCATTTTCCCGCGACGAGCGCTTCGCCTATATTTTCGGCCGCGATGGCGGCCTCACAAAAGTGGATCTGCTAGGCCAAGTGATCGCCAACCGCATCATTCAAGCAGGGAACTCCATCGGCGGCGCGATTTCGGATGATGGCAAACTGGTCGCCGTTTCCAATTATAAACCGGGCGGCGTGAAGGTTTTTGACGCCCAAACCCTTGAGATAGTGGCGGAAATCCCCGCGGTCTACGGCAGTGGGAAACGGTCGAAAGTCGTCGGCCTTGTCGACGCTCCAGGCCGCCGCTTTGTTTTCACGCTTTACGATGCTGGAGAAATATGGCTTGCCGATTTTTCAGCAAGCGGCCCTCCCCGCATTGAAAAATATCCCGGAATTGGGGAACTGCCCTACGACGCGCTTATCACGTCCGATGGCCGCCACTACATTGCAGGGCTTTATGGCGAAGACGGCTTGGTGCATCTGGACCTGTGGGCGGACAAGATTACGCCCAAACGCGTTCTCGACGGCTATGGCCGTGGCGAGAAAAAATTACCTGTCTACAAAATGCCGCATCTGGAAGGCTGGGCCCTTGCCGGCGAGCGCTTTCTGCTGCCGGCGGTGGGCCGTTACGAACTTCTGGCGCTTGATGCCGCAACGTTTAAGGAGAGCGGCCGCGTTTCGGTGCATGGTCAACCTGTGTTTGCGGTGGCGCGCCCCGACGGCCGGCATGTCTGGGTGAATTTCGCCCATCCGCGCAATGACACGATCCAAATCGTCGACGTTCCCTCTCTCAAAATCATCCACGAATTTCAGCCCGGACCGGCGGTTCTGCACATGGAATTCACGCCACGGGGCCATGAGGTTTGGATTTCCGTCCGCGATGCGGATCGGATCGATATCTACGATACGCGCACGTTCGAGAAACGCGGCGAGATCACGGCGCGAAGCCCAAGCGGGATATTCTTCACGGCGCGCGCGCATCGCATAGGGCTTTGATCATATGGACTTGGGCGAATTGCAGATGCAATTGATAGAGAGCTGGCAGCACGGATTTCCGCTCGTTGCCCGGCCGTTCGCTCATATCGCGGCTGCGCTCGGCACCTCAGAAGGTGACGTGATCGCCATGCTCTCTGATATGTCGCGCCGAGGCATTTTGAGCCGTGTTGGCGTAACTGTTCGGCCCAATACCGTAGGCGCCAGCACGCTCGCGGCGATGTCGGTTCCGCCAGCGCGCCTGGAAGAGGTGGCCGCAATCGTTAATCACGAGGCTGGCGTCAATCACAATTATGAACGCGAGCACGCTTTCAATCTCTGGTTCGTGGTGACGGGACGCGACCGTGGGTCTGTATCGAAATCGTTGAACCGGATCCAGGCATTGACGGGATTGAGCGTCCTTGTTCTGCCGCTTGAGCGCTCCTATTGCATCGATCTCGGTTTTTCGGTGAACGGACAATCAGGCCGTGTTTCAGCGTCTCCCCGGGTGCACGGAGCCGAGGGCAACCATGTGACCGAGAATGATAGGGATTTGCTCATCGGCCTCGAAGAGGGTCTTCCTTTGACAGCGCAGCCTTATCAAACAATCGGCAAACTTACCGGTCTCTCTGAAGCTAAAGTCATCGAACAGCTCTCATCGCTCATTGCCCGCCGCATCATCTCGCGCTTCGGTCTCATTATCCGTCATCGGGAACTGGGCTTCAGGGCGAACGCCATGACCGTTTGGGATATTGACGATGAAAATACCGACAGAGTTGGCGAACTTCTTGCGGCTCAGCCCTTTGTAACGCTCTGTTATCGCCGTCCGCGGCGCTTGCCCGATTGGCCATACAATCTCTTCTGCATGATCCACGGACGCGAACGGCCGGCCGTTCTCAAGCAAATCAAGTCTCTCAACAAAATCGCCCGGATCGAAGAGCGGCCAAGCGCGATCCTTTTCAGCAGGCGGCGGTTCAAGCAACGCGGCGCGAAGCTTTCGGCCGCCTGAGGAAGATGACTGTGCTCGATAGGCTCGACAGACAGATTATCAACGAATTGCAGGGTGGCTTTCCGTTGAGCGAACGCCCCTATGCGGAGGCGGCCGCACGTCTCGGTCTTGAGGAGCAGGATTTGATTGATCGTATTGGCCGGCTGCTCGACCAAGGCCGGCTAAGCCGTTTCGGCCCGATGTACAATGCGGAAAAAATGGGTGGCGCCTTTTGTCTCTGCGCGGTGAAAGTTCCACAACAAGACGTGGAGCGTATCGCCGCGTGCATCAATTCTTACGCCGAAGTCGCTCACAATTATGAGCGCCAGCACAGTTTCAACATTTGGTTCGTGTTGGCAAGCGACACAACCGAGCGCATTGAACAGGTGATCCGCGATATTGAATCGGAAATCGCTCTCACGGTCTTCGCCTTTCCCAAACTTGAGGAATTTTTCATCGGCCTGAGGGTGAACGCATGACGGATAACGGCATCGACCCTATCGATCGCAAGCTGATTATCGCGACTCAATCCGGATTGCCATTGACCAGCCGGCCATATGATCAATTGGCCGGTGGTCTCGGTATCGAGACCGCGGAGGTTCTTCGACGCCTAAAGCGGATGCTGGACCAGGGCATCATTCGGCGTATCGGTGTGGTTCCAAATCATTATGCGTTGGGTCTCAACGCCAACGGCATGTCTGTGTGGGACGTGAACGATCGGGAGGTCAGCCGCCTCGGCACGCTCGTCGGTGAACTCGACTTTGTCAGCCATTGCTATCACCGCCCGCGCCACCTTCCGGAATGGCCCTTTAATCTGTTCGCCATGGTGCATGGACGCCGGCGCGACGAGGTGGAAGAAAAAATCGCCTCAATTGTTCATTTGCTCGGACCCGCCTGCCGCGCTCATGACGTGCTTTACAGCATTCGGATTCTGAAAAAGACAGGCCTGCGGCTTGCCGCATGACGGGAGAATACAATGTTTCGCCTAAGCCAGTTCTTGCAAGAAATAAAAACACCGACGCCCGTGGGCCCGCGCCGCGATCCCCCGGCCCCCGTCGTTATTTGGAACCTCATCCGCAGATGCAATCTGCGCTGCAAGCATTGTTATTCCATCTCGGGTGACGTGGATTTTCCCGGCGAGCTGAGCACAAGGGAAGTCTTCAAGGTCATGGATGATTTGAAGGCTTTCCGGGTGCCGGTCCTTATCCTCTCAGGCGGGGAGCCGCTCATGCGGCCAGACATTATCGAGATTTCCAAAAGGGCCAAGAATCTGGGTTTTTATACGGGCCTCTCCACCAATGGCAGTCTCATAAATGTTCACAATATCGATGCCCTCGCTGAAGTTGGCTATGACTATGTGGGTATCAGTCTGGACGGAATTGGTGCAACCCATGACGCCTTTCGCGGCAAGGACGGGGCTTACCGGTCGTCCCTCGGCGGCCTCCGGCTCTGCCGGGAACACGGCATTAAGGTGGGACTCCGTTTCACCATGACCACGGACAATTATAAAGAGCTGCCGGACCTCCTCACCCTTGCCGAGGAGGAGCAAGTGGACAAATTCTATTTGTCTCATTTGGTTTATGCGGGCCGCGGAAACAAAAATCGGGCCGATGACGCGGCGTGGGAGATTACGCGCCGGTCCATGACGACGCTTTTTGACACCGCATGGTCCTACGTTGAACGCGGCATCGAGAAAGAGTTCGTCACCGGCAACAATGATGCCGACGGCGTGTTTCTTTATTTTTGGGTCAAGGAGCGCTTCCCCGACAAGGCCGAACATATCCGCGCCAAGCTAGCCCAATGGGGGGGCAATGCGAGCGGCGTAAATGTTGCCAATATCGATAATCTCGGCAATGTCCATCCCGACACATTCTGGTGGCACTACAATCTCGGCAATGTGCGGGAGCGATCCTTCTCAGATATCTGGCAGGATGTTTCCGACCCGGTGATGGCCGGCTTAAAAAGGCGCCCGCGAAAGATCCATGGGCGTTGCGGCGCCTGCCAATATTTTGACATTTGCGGCGGCAATACGCGGGTGCGGGCGCTGCAACTCAGCGGAGATCCGTGGGCGGAGGATCCGGCTTGTTATCTCACGGACCAGGAAATCGGCGTCAGTTCGGCAGACGACAGGCTGACCGTGAAGCCGTTTCGAGGACAGGCACATGAAGCACAACACAATTATTCGCCGTAGCGCCTGGACCGCGGCGATCCTTGCCCTCGTCACTGCCCCCGGATACGCCGAGACGCCGGACGCCCCAGCGCTCTATAAGACCCACTGCGCCGCCTGCCACGGCGCAAGCCGGCTTGGCGGTCAGGGCCCGGCGCTTATTCCGGGGAACCTGAAACGGTTGCGCCAGAAAAGAGCCATCAACGTTATTGCCAAGGGGCGCGCCGCGACACAGATGCCAGCATTTGGTGAGCAATTGCCGGCACCAGCAATTTCGGCGCTCGTCGACTATATTTTCACACCACTTTCCGAGATTCCGAAATGGGGACAGGCCGAGATTGAAAAAAGCCGCATTCTGAATGCGGCTCCGCCAGAAATTGAGCAACCCGTTTTTAGCGCCGATCCACGCAATCTCTTTGTCGTTGTCGAATCCGGCGACCATCACATCACAATTCTGGATGGCGATAAGTTCGAGCCCATTCACCGCTTCAAGAGCCGGTACGCGCTTCACGGCGGACCCAAATTCACAAGCGATGGACGCTATGTATTTTTTGCGTCCCGGGACGGCTGGATCACCAAATATGACTTGTGGAGCTTAACGGTTCTGGCCGAGGTCCGGGCCGGCATTAACACACGCAATATCGCGGTCTCAAGCGATGGACGCTATGTGATGGTCGCCAACTATCTGCCGCATACGCTGGTGCTCTTGGATGCGCGCGATCTGAAAGTCATAAAAATCCTGCCAGTAACCGATGGCAAGGGGCAGACGTCACGGGTGAGCGCCGTTTACACGGCCCGTCCGCGGCAAAGTTTTATCGCGGCATTAAAAGATCTCAAGGAAGTCTGGGAGATCTCTTATAGCGACGAGGGACCGCCAGAGTACGGGCCAAAGTTCCCAGTACGCCGGATCAAATTGGATGACTATCTCGACGATTTCTTCTTCGACCAAGATTATAAATATCTCATCGGCGCGGCGCGGAACGCCAAGAATGGCGTCGTTCTGGATCTGCTCCTTGGAAAGAAGGTCGCTGACCTGGATCTTACCGGCCTGCCTCATCTTGGCTCAGGTATCACATGGAAACATGGTGATACGACCCTATTGGCGACGCCCAATCTTAAGACGAACGAAATCAGCATCATTGACATGAAGAGCTGGAAAACGATTAAGCGGATCAAAACGCTTGGTCCGGGATTCTTTATGCGCAGCCACGAGAATTCGCCCTATGCGTGGGTCGACGTGTTTTTCGGGCCGCATCGCGATGCCATACACGTCATCGACAAGAAGTCTTTGGAGATCATCAAAACAATACGACCCGAACCGGGCAAAACCGCCGCGCACGTGGAGTTCGACAGAACCGGCCGCCATGCTTTGGTGAGTATTTGGGATATGAAGGGTGCGCTGGTCGTCTATGACGCAACCACACTCAAAGAGATTAAGCGCATTCCGATGGTCAAGCCGTCGGGCAAGTACAATGTGCATAACAAGATCACACTCTCGGAGGGCACCAGCCATTGACTTAGGGTTTGCCGATAAAATCGCCGTGGTGCTTGTGACACATGGAGATCGTGCAGGACCCGTGCGAAATAAAGCACTTCTATCGCATACGAATGCGATTTATCAGCGCGCCCAATTTTGTTGTGTCGCATGCGGCGTGTTGAAAGGCGAACCTCTGATCGAGGAGGCCTTGCAAAAGGCGGTGCAAGCTGGCCCCGCGCTTATCCTCGTCTATCCGCTTTTCATGAGCAGTGGTTATTTCGTGGAAACGGTGCTCGCCAGACGCATCGCCAAGGGGGATCTCCCGGTCCCGGTGAGAGTGTTGCCGCCCATAGGCTTGAGTGCGCGTTTACCGGAGCTTCTTTGGAAGCGCTCCCTCGAAGTTGCTTGCCTCGCGGAATTCAGCCCCGAAAATACCCGGCTTCTGTTGACAGGTCATGGTTCCAAAATCGGCCAGAGGTCTGCTCAAGCAACGGCGCAAGTCGCACGGCAACTTGTTACTTTTAATGTTTTTAACAAAGTGCAAACGGCGTTTCTGGAAGAACCGCCACTTTTACATAATCAGTTGGCGGCGGATCGCGGCCCGACGGTCATCGCCGGCTTATTTGCCAGCGATGGGCTTCATGCCTATGACGATGTGCCGGCTGCGATTGAAGAAACAGGCGCCAATGCGGTCTATACCGGGGCTATCGGAACCCATCCGGAAATTGTGGACCTCGTTCTTGCAGAGCTATCGGACGAAGGGGTCAGGCTTTCGTAAGCGGGGCGACGAGATTCTGGTTTTCCCCTGTTTCGGCATAGGCGGCGAGCACCGTCACATCAGAAATTGTGACCCGCTCATGATCCGTTGTTACGCCCAATGCGCGCAGCTTTGCCAAGGCGCGCGAAAAGCTCTCAGGTTTCATTCCCAACCGCCCTGCGATAAGCGCCTTCTCATATGGCAGCCCGATTTCGCACGTCCCCTCCTGACATGGGCAAAGCTGAACAAGAAAATCAGCCAGCCGGCGTGAACCAGGCAGGAGCTTGATTTGCTCAATCTGTTCCACAAGAAATTTCAAATGATAAGAGGCCGATGCCAGCATAGATAAAGCAAGGTCCGGATTATCATGGATCATTGTCCGCAGCACCTTGCCATCGATTTTCACCAGCCGGGATGGCGTGGCCACTTCCGCGCAGGCCGGATATTGCCCTCCCAAGAAGATGGCCGCCTCGGCAAAACTTTCGCCACGGCTGAACATTCCGACAACGGCTTCGTCACCTTCCGGAGTCATCCGGTAGACTTTCACCCAACCATCAAGAATGACATAGAAGGCGGCGGCAGGATCTCCTTGCTGGAATAAGAGAGCACCTTTCTCGTAAACGGTCGACCCATGGCGTCCGATAAGCCGGTGTGCGGCGTCATCAGGCATGGCACCGAAAAGTGGTGTCGATTTCACGATCTGCCAGTCGTTCGGGTCCACTCTAAATCCCTATCTTTGAAGCCAGTGAAGAGCTTCGTTATTTTGAAATCGAAAGCGCTTGATTGCAAGGCTGTGCATATATTTTGGACGAAAGTGAACTTTATTCTGAGTATTTGCATCAAGACATACGCTTTGTCACCCACCAAGTCGCTGCAGTACGGACGAATTAACGCCATTGCACCTGCCACGCCGCGTTTCAGAACTCGCGTCCAGAGCGGGGCATTTGCGCCGCTGCTTCTCGACAAAAGCATTGACAGAAATCAAGCAAACCCTTGCGCAAAGGGCATAGACTTTGCCGGCTTGGCGTTCAAAACATCGATTGCTGCTTTGAACCAATCCTGAAGGAATATTGATGACAAAAGAAGAGACCGGCACGGATCTCGTCGTCCATAACATCAAAAACATGCTGATTACTGTTGAGGCGCGTTTCTTCAACAGCGTGAGCCGCTTTGCCGGATCTCAAGCATTTCGAAAAGTGATGCTTCCAGCCGGCAGCACGGTCGGAGACCTCATAGGTGAGCTCGCAATTCCTGCCAAAGAAATTTATCTCGTCTTACGCAACGGCAAAGACATCACACCAAGCTTGTATGGTGGGATCAACACTGAAACTGTTCTAGACGAAGGCGATATCGTCGCACTTTCAGGACCCGTGCCATATAGCTGGGGTTATGGCGCTCCTGTCGTTTGATGAACAGGCGGATGAAGCTGCAACCGCTGTGCAGTTTTGCAACGATATTGCGCGAGCAATTGTCTGCTTCGCGCTTAAACTCGCGCACGGCTGAGAATCGGCACATATCGATGCTCATGCCCTCGGCGCGTTCGAGGTGTTGAGAGGCGGCACGCGACGCCTCTCAATCGCATTAACGGCTATCGATTAGCTGCCGCTTTTGCCGACACCCAAAATTTTGCCGATCACCTTAATCGGAAAGGTGAGAATTGTGACAATCGGATTTTTCTTTTCGGCCTGCGCTGCCTTTTTCTCATCGGCAAAGGAATTATCTCCCCCGGCCATGATAAGTGCGGCGCCGATTGCCGAAACAAGTGCCAAACGCTTTAACTGCCCCATATCAAACTCCATTTCTGTAGGTCGTGTTTTTGGAAAGCTAACTTTAAACACACTGTTTTCCCGATGAAAGACTGTTTTTAGTCCTGTTAATGTTCGTGCCCACGCCCGCTTTGAAAAAAATCCCGTACCAAGCGATCGCTTGACCGTCAGATTACGACACTCATGATGACAAGGGCACTTCGCCTACGGCTCCATCATGATCGCCAGCGCCTTTGCTCAACGACGCATCAAGAATAAAGAGATCAGTCAAAAGGGCGCGCAGATGGATCGAGGCATTCAGATTGTCGACAAGCTGTGAGCTGATGGCAGGTTGCGCGAGCGCCAGCCCAATCGCGGCGCGCGCTTTTTGCGCATCCTCCTCCAGAACCTTGCGGAAGTCATGCCCCGCTACGGCGATTGCCTCCGTTTCGCCTGCAAGACGATCAGCATAGGCCTCGCTCAAGCCGTCGATGGCCGTCATGGCTTGCTCCAAGAAGCTGCGAATTTCGTCTGTTGGACCGCCTTCATGGCCTTGTCGTCCCTGGGCGGCATAGGCCAGCATGAATTCATATGCCGCTTCGATAGCGTCGATCCGCCCGGCCAGCGAAAGAACCTCTTTTATGCTCATCATTAAGTCTCCGGTCCCATAAGAACTTTCTTCCTCAAACCATAAGGCAGGATGGATTGCGACAAGCTTTAAAAAATTCGAAATAAACGAGACAAGGAGAGCGTGCTAAGTGGCATCGCGCACAGCCCGCATGACAAGGTTTTGCATAAGCGGAACCTTGAAATGGTTGTAGTTGAGCGGCCGGGCCTTGCGGGTGACGGACGTGCCGGCAAGCTTGGCGAGTTGATTGTCGATCCGCTTGCCGCGAATAATGTCCTCGGCCACTTTGAGCCGCCGGGGCACGCATTCGACGCCGCCGCAGACGATCCGGGCCCGCTCAACCGCGCCATTGGACACAACAAGCGCGGCGGCGACATTGACCAGCGCGAAATCCCAGGTTTTCCGGTCCGCTACTTTTTCGAAATAATAGTGGGCGTTGGCCCAGGCATTTGGCAGGCGGAAGCCCGTCAGAATATCGCCGGGCTTGAGGACGGTCATGCGGGTGATATCGACGGAAGGGCCGATAAAGAACTTCTCCGCATCGATAAGCTGCTCGCCTGACCTATTGCGCACCACCATTTTGGCATCGAGCGCCACAAGAGCGGGCGCGGTATCCGATGGCGTAACTGCCACGCAGCGGTTGGCGCCGAAAAGTGCGTGCTCGCGATTCATGCTCTCCGGCGTGTTGGCGAAGCAGGCGCTGCCACCAGCGCGGAAGCAGGGTAAGCCGTCCCGGTAATACCAGCAACGCGTATCCTGGGCGACATTACCGCCAAGGGTTCCGGAATTTCGAATTTGCGGGCTGGCGACGTTGCCCGCAGCGTCAGCCAAAAGCCGGTACTGTGCTTTGACGATTGGATGGCGCTCGATTTCGGTAAGCGTTGTGAGCGCGCCGATTTCAAGACCGTTTGCTGTTTCGCGTATGCCCTTCAGGGAGGCGATCGCGCCGAGATCGATAACAGCTTTCGGACGTTTGACGCGATCCTTGAACCAGCCGAGACTGTCATTTCCGCCGGCCAACAGCCAAGCGTCCGGCCCGTGGTCATTCAACAGAGCAAGAGCATCTTCGATTGTCGTCGGCTGCAAAAGCGCAAAACCGGGCATCATATCTTTAATCATTGCCGACTCCGCTCACTGCGTGTTGACTTGCAGAGGTTTGTGGGATTGTGGCTGCTTGGCGAGCACATTGATAATCATGTCAGTCACGACCGGCGTCCGGTTGAAAACATGACCGCCGAGCGCGTCCGAGATGGCACAGAGCAGCGCTGCCGCCGCGCATCCCTGAATAGGCTCACCAATCCCCTTCGAGCCGATGGGGCTCGCCGGGTCCGGTTTGCCGACCGCGTCCCAGCCCATCTCAGCAGGCACGTCGAGGTAGGACGGCGGCTTTGCCGCATAGAGCATAACGTTCGCGGGAAGGCCAAGTTTCGGGTCATAGACAATCCGCTCATAGGCCGCCAGCCCGAAGCCCATCACCGCGGCGCCACGGATTTGGTTGGCGAGGCTTTGGGGATGAATGACCGTGCCGCAATCGACAACACCCAAATAATCCTTGATCTCGAAATTGCCGGTTTCCGTATCGAGTTCGATTTCGACGAACCCGGCGGCGAGGGCCGGGGTGACGCCATTTTTGGGAAGATTGTCCTTGGCAACGCCAATGAGGCCCGTACCGGCAAGAGCTTGCACTGAGGCTTTGGTCATCGGGTTGATGTCCTTCGGAACCACCTTGCCGGAATACTTCCCGCCAAGGTCTATGGCGCGCTTCGCTGCCTCGGCGAAGCTCAGTGATTTCGCGCGATCGCTTTTGCTCACGACGCGCTCATTCTCAAGCTCATAGTCCTCGGGCGCGCCGCCGAGCGCCTTTGACGCGATCTCCAATAGTTTTTGCTTGGCGTCCAGCGCCGCGACGTGATTGGAGCGGGTCATCGTGAAACTGGTGTTGGAGCCGAACTGACCGATATTCCAGGGTAGATGGAGGTCTGAATTGCCCCGTACGATAACGCAATTCTTCCAATCATAGCCGAGCGCTTCGGCGGCTACGCGCGCCGTTGCGCCATAGG
>BFAS01000126.1 GCA_008974985.1 bacterium MnTg02 | reverse complement strand
CTCTTGAAATACTGGCCGGCATTTGGCGCGAACATCCCGATCATACGGAACATTGTTTCATTCGCGAAAAAAGGCGTCTGCCCGTACGGAGTACCCATTGGCATCTCGGCGCTCCTAACAGCGCCGAATATGTTTCAATTGCTGTAAAACTTTCGCATCGTGATGGCGTTGTCTTCCAGACTGCCGACCCCAGGCCACAGGCAGGAGTTCCATTGGCTATTACTCAGTCCGAGCGGGTCTCAACCCGAGATTACGATACAAAATGTTTGCTATGAGTATGCGTGTGCGGCTGGCTGGGACCAGGCTGTTCGGGTCCTCGCCTCTCTTTGCTTGAACATCATCTTTTCGCAATACCGGCATCCGCTTTTGCGGGTCGTTCTAGGCCCCTCCCGGAGTCTTATCCAACAGCTCCAGATTGTTTTTGATAAACGGATTGTTGGGATCCTTTGCTTGCGCGGCTAGCCACGTTTTGCGGGCCTTTCTGAGGTCGCCGCGAAGGTAATAGTGATAGCCAAGATTGTTCAGGACGGTGGGCGTAAAACCAACAAGTTTGACGACGACGTCATACGCTTGGTTCGCAGTGTCAAACCGCTTCAGGCGATCATAGGTCGCAGCCAGGCCAAGCCACGCCTCAGCTGTCTTTGGATTATTTTCAACGGCCTTGCGATACCGTTTCTCGGCAAGGCCATATTGACCATTTGCAAAATTGATTTTGGCTTTCTTGAGAGGACTAGCATCCTCCGAAATCATTGACGATCTATTTGACCAACCGGAACCATTAAGAGAAGTCTCCGACGTTTTACATGCCGCCAACAGCGGCAAAAGCGCCATCACCGTCACAATACGCATAATCCAGTACATCTGCCGCCTACTCCCTACGATACGCAAAACTACAAGAGTGCATTTTTAATCCTGATCACCAGCGGTAACATGATGACAATCAGCATGACCGGAAATATATAGAGCGCTAGAGGAATCAGAAGCTTGACGGGCAACCCATGTGCTTTCTCCTCCGCGCGCGTCAATCTCTTTTCTCTCATTTCCTCGCTATAGACACGCAATGCTGCCGTTAGACTCGATCCAAGTTCCTCAGTTTGCTGCAACAAGGATCCCAAACTTTTGATTTCTTCAATGCGGACACGCCGCTCCAAATTTTGAATCGCATCGACAAGTGGCCGCCCCGCTCTGAGTTCCAAACTTGACAGATACAAGTTCGTCCCAAGATACGGAAAACTGCGGATCAGTTCGCGGCTGACTTGATCGAGCGATGCGCGCGGGCTCAGACCCGCCTCTGCACAAACCACCATCAGATCCATGAAATCCGGAAATCCGTACCGGCACTCCTGCCGAATAGCCTGTTGCCGCCGCGCGATATAAATGTTCGGCAGCATTAGGCCGATGATAAGCGACGCCCCACCCATGGCCGCTAACACCGTAGATGAGGCATCGATTTGGGCCAGCTCGATGAAGAGATAAAAACACGCCGGCATAGCGAGAGCTAAGACGAACCGGCTCGTATAAAACCAATAGACGGCATTCTCCTTAAAGAAACCTGCCCGAACGAGCTCATTTGCAATTGTTGGCCGGCCGCTCTCGAAACCGCTTTCGGCCAAGGCCACAATCTCGGAGGCGTCTGGTAAATTGGCTATGGCTGGCGCAGGAACTTGATCCTCAGCGCCAGCGGCCAAGAATGAAAAAGCCGCGGAGGGTTGGAGGTTTCCACGAGGCGCCGCGAGTGCCCGCTTTCGAATCTCATCTCGCCGAATGAAATATTGCCCCGCACCAACCAGCATAATGAACACGAATATGAACACAGACGATACAGCCCCAAGAAGAAGCAGTTCCGGGGATAGGCCAACCGAGGCCGCAATATGTTCAGGCATACTCTGCATCAGATTTTAAAATTGACCATTCTAAAAATGATGAAAATTCCAAACAGCATCCACGCGAGTGACGAGATGAGAATTGGTTTGACATAGACCACGTCCCATACGTCTCCGTAAAAATTCGGGGCGATGACCCATAAAATTCCAAATAGGCCCACTGGCATCAATGACAGAGCAATGCCAGAGGCTCGGCCTTCCGCGGAAAACGCTCTGACTTTATTGCGCAACTTGTGCCGATTCCGAATAATGTTGGACAAATTACTCAGAACTTCTGTCAAGTTGCCTCCAGATTTTGATTGAATGGAAATCGCAACCACAATCAAGGATAGATCTCCATGATTGATCCTCTGCCGCATATTCGTCATAGCGGTTTCGAGATCGAGACCATAAGTTTGCTCATCTGCGGCGACCCTAAATTCTGTTCCAATCGGTTCTGGCATTTCACGTCCAACCGCGGCGATGGCCACCGCTATGGGATGACCTGCTCTGATACTGCGCACCAATACATCGATCGCGTCCGGCAATTGCGTGTCGATCTGGCGTACTCGGCGATCTCTTAAAATCGTCAGGGCGAAGAGGGGAAGCACACCAGCTGCAATTCCGGACACAATGAATGCCAGTAACCATGGAAAACTAAAAAAGCGCGTCAACAGCAAAACGACTACCGCAATCGTTCCAATGAGCGCGAGCAGAGAAGGCAAGCGTAAAGCGGCGCCGGATTGGACGAGCAATTGGCTGAGCCAACGCAACGGCTTAATTCGACCGTCATACGCGGTGAAAGGGCTAACGCGCCGCAGATAATCGGCAGGATCCTCGTCATCCTTTATCGCGCCATCGACCGATATCCGCCGGGAAACGCGTTCCCGATATTTAAATCTCCAAACCAAATACAACACTAAGACTTCCGCCGGCAGCAATATCGCCGCGAAAATAAGGAAATAAATGATATATTCGGCAAAGTCGTAGTACAGCATGGCTATAATGGCCGTCCTGGATTGAAAGAATTGGGCGAAATACGAATCCCGCGCAGTGTGAGATCCTCAATAAATTTCGGCCGAATTCCCGTTGCCCTGAATTCACCCAAAACTTTTCCGTCCGGGGTCGTTCCCGTTCGTTCGAATTTAAAAATCTCCTGCATTTGAATGATATTGCCTTCCATTCCCGTGATTTCGCTGACACTGGTTAGGCGGCGCTTGCCATCTGTTAAACGCTCTAATTGCACAACAATTCTGATGGCCGAGGCGATATGGGAACGGATACTTATCTCCGAGAGATTGAGCCCAGCCATGCCAACCATTTGTTCCAATCTGATCAGCGCATCCCTTGGACTGTTGGCATGAATTGTCGCCATCGAACCCTCATGACCGGTGGTCATGGCTTGCAGCATGTCGAATGCTTCCTCGCCCCGAACCTCGCCAACGATGATCCGGTCCGGACGCATGCGAAGGGCGTTCTTGAGCAATTCTCTTTGCCGAATCTCTCCCTTCCCCTCGATGCTTGGGGGCCGCGTTTCCAAGCGTCCAACGTGCGGCTGTTGAAGTTGCAGCTCGGCTGCATCCTCGATGGTGATAAGACGCTCCGTTTCGGCGATGAAACTTGAAAGTGCGTTGAGAAGAGTTGTCTTGCCCGCGCCGGTTCCACCGGACACCAGCAGCGAAATCTTCGCTTTCACAGCACCCTGGAGCAATGCGGCGATCGGATCGGCAAAGCTGCCTATCTTGATCAACCTTTCGAAATCGAAGGGTTTCTTGGAAAATTTCCGGATCGACACGAGAGGCCCGTCGACGGCGACCGGGCGAATAGCGACATTAATCCGCGAGCCATCCTGCAAGCGCGCATCGACCATAGGCTGCGATTCATCGACGCGGCGGCCGACAGCTCCGACAATTTTGTTCACGATACGCAATACATGCGCTTCATCCTTAAAGCGCACTGGGACCAATTCCAGTTGTCCATTACGCTCCACATAGACGCGCTTATGCGTATTGATCAAAATATCGGTGACCGTCGGATCCTTTAGAAGCGGTTCTATAGGGCCGAGCCCCGTTAATTCGTCCAGGACCTCGTCGACGAAAAAATCAAGCTCGCGGGAATTGAGGAGAATTCGTTCCGCGAGAACATGATCCGAAACCAACTTGAACACTTCGTGACGCAGCTCCGCTTTCGACATCAGATCGATCGCGGCAAGATTTAACTCATCGATAAGCTTGCGATGCAGACGGACCTTGGCGTCAATAAGGTCGGATCTAAGTAACCTGTTGGCGCCAGACAATTCGTCCAGCCCCTCATCTAGCTCTAATGCGTCTGCTTCATAGAGAGGCAAATCAGGACCTTCAACCGAATCCTGAACATTTACATTTTGGACCTCTCGGCGCGTGAACCGATTTAGCATGGACTCTTTTCACCTAACTCACAATTCTAGAACCACAATCTCAAAACGCCCTGCACCTGCCCACCGCCAGAGACGACCCCTCAGCCCGTTAAAATACGACCGAGCTCCCGCTCGATATTGTTGGATTTATGAACCTTCGAAAGCGGCACGCCCCGATCGATCGCCTCGCGAACCAGCGCACGCTCATCGGGAATAAATCCCGCAAGACCGTCGTGCAACAAATGCGAGGCATCTTTTTTAACAAGTCCGCCGCCTAGTATCCGGCGCTTAAACTTGTTCACAATTACCGATATTTCCGCCTCGGCGCCTTCCTTTGCGCGGACGGAGTCAAGCAATAGCCGCGCATGACGCAAAGCGGGAACCGTAAACTCCGAAACAATGAAAAACTTGTCTGCACCCAATAGGATATTGTTCGTCCACGGGAACCATATCTGCGGTAGATCAACGACAACAATGTCAAACATTTCAGATGTGAGGCCCAAGACAGCCGCAATGACATGCTCGTCGATTTCCCGATAATGCGTAGTCGCTTTTGGCGCGGCCAAGACGGCCAACCCACTCTCATGCCGCGACAGCATAACTTCCAGAAGTTGCTTATCGAGACGGTCGGGCGCCGCGGCAACCTCTTTGGTATCGAATGCCGGCGTCAGATTCAGATAGTCGGCTACGGCTCCCGTCTGCAAATTCAGATCTACCAAACATGTCGTCGCGAGCTTCTGCGATTGCTTGCCAAGATGGAATGCACTTTGGATTGCCAAGGTCGTATTGCCGACTCCGCCAGCCGCCGGGAAAAACGCATAGACGTCGGCATCCAGTGCAGGGCTTTGGTTGGCGGATAATTGAAGAGCGCGCTCACAGGATCGAATGAAATCACCGGCGGGTGAAATCTTTGGCAGCCAATCCGTCACCTTCATACGAAGCAGCCGTCGAACCGTCATTTCTTCAAGAAATTCGGAAACGACAATAACTGGTTTGTCAGCCAACCGCGAATTTTTCAATCGCTCAAGCGCAGCCAGCTCTTCATTGCTTTCCGGATCCAGCTCGACAATAATCACGGACTGCAAGGCGCCGTTGAACAGCTTGTCCTCCGACTGACTCAGATTTCCTTTGACTTCCGAGAGATCGAACCTCCCATGTTCGCCAAATTCCAGTCTGACGCGCTTTTGCAGATCGGTATCCGATGCAACGAGCGTAACTCCAACTTTCGAAGTGATTTTATTATCGGCATTCGTGAACATCGGTGCTTGATACCGACTCGCCGTCTATACGGTCAGATCTATCGCTGAATACCCGCATTAGTTGACGCGCCGGATCCCTCCTCAACGGAAATGGTTGTTGACTCTAATCCTTCCGGCTCCAGACTCTGATTTTTCTGGTAGCGCTTCACGCCAACTAGCACTCGCTTGCCATCGGACTCAATTGTCGTGTTCTTTGCATCACGCGGCCAAGGATTGATCGTGTGCGTGGCTTGATTTGTTGCGGTCGCATCGCCGGCACCCAGCGTTATCGCATCCCGGCGAGACAGATATCGACGTTCCTCACAACTTGCCAAGAAGAAAGAGGCCGCGACGATGCTTATGATGACGGCCAAGTGAACCGGAAAACCGTGTTTTTTATTTAACTCCATAATTCCCCCCTATAGAGCCTCCACCTACCGGCTCATCCGTAAGATCGATAATATGCCCGGTGAATGGTTTGTGCTGGCCGATGTTAATTTCTTGCTTGCCATTCAAGAAGAAGTCGATGTCGTTGCTCGCAATTCTTTTATCGAGCGGCGAAATCAAGGTTTCGCCCGGTGCCTTTGGCTTCACCAAACGTGGCGTCACAATGATCACCAGATCCGTTTCGTCCTTTTGGAACGAAGCGCTTCGGAACAGAGCGCCGAGAACCGGCACTTGTCCAATCCACGGCAATTGCCTTTGCTTCTTAAAATTGTTCATTTTGATAAGTCCGGCGATGGCGAAACTTTGACCGTCGCGAAGCTCGACAGTCGTCTGAGCGCGCCGCACAATCAGGCTTGGAACGTTAACACCGCCAACATCAACTGAGTTCGACGGGTCAAGCTCACTAACCTCGGGTTCGATCTTCAGATTTATGAGACCGTTTGCCAACACAGTCGGCGTAAAAGCCAGCCCAACGCCGAATTTCTTAAATTCTATCGAGATCTCACCATCATCGGATTTCACTGGAAACGGAAATTCACCGCCGGCCAAGAAACTTGCCGTGTCCCCGGAGAGCGCGACGAGATTTGGCTCGGCAAGACGCCGGGCGAGCCCGCGTTCTTCCAAAGCTTTGACGATCAGATCAGCTGAGACACCATTTCCAAGCCAGCTCGCGATTGCCGTGCCGAATGGAATCTTATTCGATGTCGTGGAGCGGTTTATGATCCGCGTTATTGGGGGAATAGGTCCTGCCGCCAAACCTGCGACTTCCGTTAATCCGATAAACCTATTGGCAATGACGTTCCATTCAACGCCCAGGTCACGGGTCGCCGACCGATTTACCTCAAGAAATCGAACCTCGAGAAGCACTTGCTGTGAACTGGTCACCGTTAAGGCATTGGTGACGGCATTCGGGGCAACTTGATTGGCAATGGCGACGGCACGTTCCAAAGCGACAGAGTCGCGCACGGTACCGGTCATCAAAAGCTTGCCATTGATTGACGTTACGGTGATGTTGCCACCGGGAACGAACTCTTTCAGCCGTGCGTTCAGGCTTTCCATATCATGGGAAACCTCAATTTCAACGATGCCCAGCATGCGCTTCTCAGAATCCAAGACAGAAAGGCGGGTCGTCCCAACAGTTTTGCCGAGCACATATATAGACCGATCCGTTAGCGGCATGACGTCTGCGATTTTCGAATTGTCGATCAGCACTTCTGAAAACGGCTTGTCAACGCGAATGGTTTCCGACTTGTTCACCGTAACCCGCAGACGGATAAGATTGCCATTCGTTTTCAAATGATAGAGAGCCGAACGCGCATAGGCGTCACTGCTTCCAAAGACCGGCAACACAAGCGCCGCCGCGGCAAATATGAGTACTGCCCCGAGTACCACGGACGCCGTACGCATCGCCGGAACGACTCGTGTTGCATTTCGTCCGGAGGCGCGGACGGTGTTCGGCCTCACCCCCGGATCAGCAAGATGTTCCGCGCTTTGGCGCCCCACCCCATGGGCTTGCCATCTTGCCGCTCTGAAAATTGAGAAGGTCATTTTCATTTTATTTACACTCATACTCAATTTCGACCTCACCGGACCCCGATTGCCCAATGCCCGATTGCCCAAAGAAGGTGCACGCTAATTAGACCGGTCGTGACGCGACAGTTCCGTCTCACTCGTTTTGTTCGTTGGCGCGTGCACGGAAGGTTTGCGTAACATCCTGTCATCGCGACGGACGCTATATTCGGTGCGTTTTAAACTCCGCGTCACGCCAATCACCGGCGCGGCAGGCCCGCCTGACGATTTGGACAAACCTCGCTGTGACAAATCTTGCAGACCGATCCTCCGTGTCGCCGATTTTGTCGTTTCCCCCGCCTCGCGCAGGGCAAGCGATAATTTGCCCACCGACGCCGCCAAAACCAATTTCTGCGCGCCATCGATTGGCACCTCGACCGTAACCGCCTTGGCGAGTTTCGGTTTTTCACTTCGATCATCGGCGAGTTGATCGATGGCAAGAACCCGGATGTTCTGCATAATGACATCGGTAAATGCCGTCGATTGAACAGTCTCGTCCTCCGAATCGCTGACCTTTTTCCGTGTATGGAGAATATCCACCCGGTCGCCAGGCAATATGAACCCAGCCACGCCAAGAACATCGTTGACCCTGATCGTGACGGCTTTCATGCCGTCCCCAATCAATGCCGACAGCGAGGCGCGTTGCCCCGGTCCGGTGACTTTCCATTTCAAAACAGGTTCGTTTGTTTCGATCGCGGAAAGAACAATCCGCAACTTATCCGGTTTTACGAGATCATCTATGCTGGTGAAAACACCCTTGGGAATGGCTTTGTCCGGCCAATCGACCTCGCGCAGATGACGAGCGCCTAATTCCGTCCCAAATCGAAGTGGTTTGGCCGCAACGACGACTTTACGCAGTTTCGGTGCGGCGTGCGCAACCGGTTGAACGAGCTCGCGGTTAGCCGCAGCTTGATTTTCAAGCCAGCTCTTGGCCAAAAAGGCTGCGACGCCCGCGCAGAGGATTGATATCGTCAATATTGCTACAGAGCTAAACCGCATGCCCTTTCCTCCCTACTCTTAACAATGAGGAGCAAAACGAAGGCTGTTGTGAGGATCGATACTCTAATCGATCAAGGCCTCCGGTGTTCTTGGGAAAATAACCCCAAGACCACCGGTACCCGCCGCCAGGATAATTTGGAGGCGAGCCTTTTTATCAAGCACCAGCCGTATTGAGCAGCGTTGTTATTTGTTCAAATCGTGCCAAGATTTCGTCGGACATCAACCCAATTGCTGCAACAAGAAATATCGTTACGAGGGAAATGAGGATTACGTATTCGACCATGCTTGCGCCGCTTTCGTCCTTCCAAAAGCGGGCGGCGAGGGTCCGTGCTGATTTAATCATGTGACTACATCCCTATGGTACGCATTACATTTTCCAAGAGATCAAAACGCCAACAACTACGCATTGGCATCACCTTAGAAAAGGCAGCACTATTCCGTGTTACCTAAGTCTTAACCTTATCGGGGAGTGTGTCCGGCGCAAAACAAAATGGGGCGTCAATGTGGCAATATAGATTTGTGTGTGGCTCATATGCCACTCAACGTTGCCCAAAACGTACTAATTACAGGGTTTTAGGGAATTCGGCGCGGTCAAAAATTGGAAATCAGCCAACTAGTACCAGACTCAACGGTTTAATACGCAGCTCAATTCGAGGTTTCAGGTAAGGCACAAGCGTAAATGTACGTCCTAAATCTCCAGGCGTTCTGGCAACTCGGAATTTGATATTTGATCCCAACGATCAAATACTGACCTGCGTCCGGACAGCAAGGGTTGAAGACGCTCATAGATAATGGACGGCTGAATAGGTTTTAATACAAAGGCATCAGCACCAAATTTTGCTGCTTTTATTACCATGCTCTTTCGCACAAGGCTGGTCATGAGCATGATCGGGTAATCATGTCGCGGTAAAAACTTCGCGCTCCTAACGAGATGAACGAAATCCAATCCGCTGATATCGGGAAGATTGCACTCGACGAAAATAATGTCGGGTTCAAAACATGGAATGAGTTGGAAGGCTTGATTGACCGATCCCGCATCTTCAATATGACCACATCCATAATTTCGTAACACAGATCTCAGAATGGACCGGTAATGCTTGTCGGGATCTACCACAAGCGCGCGCACTGTCTTTTTGTAGAGCTGTTCCACGTTACGCTCGAATTATCCTATCTCATGATTCTCATACCAAATATTTCGATTGCTACCAGAATGGGTTAAACGAACAATAAAGACCAATTACAACTTGTAATTTAGTAAATACAACCTGCCCAAACGTATTTTGTAGTATGTAGGGAAAACCTGAGTTTGGAAAATGAGTATAGACACAAACGAATACACGCGAACGGGACCGAGAGGTTTCGTTTGAGCAATTCGACTTGCTCCAGACCATGGGCTAATGGAGAACGGTCACGAAACGCGCTTCGCTTAACAAAGGGATCCTGAAATGGTGGAAACAAAGCCGATCGTTCTTGTCACCCGGAAGTTGCCAGATGTCATTGAGGCAAGGCTCTCCCGTGATTATGAACCCCGGCTCAATCCCAATGACCGACTCTATTCAAGCAGCGAAATGATTGAACGTGCTGCTGGCGCAGATGCCATACTGCCATGTCATACCGAAAGCTTTTCCGCGGAGATCCTCGAAAAACTTCCCCAAAGCGTGCGTATCATAGCGAATTTCTCAGTCGGCTATGACCATGTCGACACCGCCGCCGCGAAGGCTCGCAATATTGTCGTAACCAATACGCCGGATGTGCTGAGCGACGCGACCGCCGAGATTACAATGATGCTGATTATTGGCGCAGCACGCCGGGCGAGCGAGGGCGAGCGCATGGTCCGCGCGGTGGAATGGCGCGATTGGAGTCCTGCCTTTATGGTCGGCACCCAGGTCACCGGCAAACGCCTCGGCATTCTAGGTTTGGGCCGGGTAGGTCAAGTCGTGGCGCGCCGGGCGCGCGGTTTCGACATGGAAATCCTTTACCACGACGAAGCCCGCCTCGATCCGGATCGTGAAGCCGGAGCAACCTATTTTGAACGCTTAGAGGATATGCTGCCGCGGTGCGAATTTCTTTCGCTGCATTGTCCTGCAACGCCGGCAACCCGAGGCATCATTAGTGAGGCGACACTCGCCATGCTGCCGGATGGCGCCATTCTCGTGAACGCTGCGCGCGGCGCACTTGTCAATGATCAGGCTTTAATCTCCGCCTTGAAATCGGGCAAGCTGGCCGCCGCCGGCCTAGATGTCTTTAACAATGAACCCAACATTGATCCGGAATACCGTGCACTCACCAATGTCTTTCTTCTGCCTCACATCGGCAGCGCTACTCGCGAAACGCGTGACGCCATGGGTTTTCGTGCAATTGAAAATCTTGATGCCTTCTTTTCCGGATCGGAGCCCGTAGACCGGGTTGCCTAGAGCCGCCGCTTCCAACAGGTTCCCTCACGCGCCAAACAGAAGACCAAATGCAAAACGGCCGTCCCCAGACTATAATCTCAAGGACGGCCGCAGCGCATGACCTGTCAACTATTGTTTGGAATCTGACTAAGACGTGCCCCCGAAATGCTTCTCATACACGGAGTGCGCAATCATCGTCCGGTCAAGATCGCGATTTCGAAGCTCGTGGTCCGTCAAACCCGACAGATACTCATATTGGGCGGCAGCATCGGACGCGCGTTTCAAATCTTGAAAAAACCGCCCGACACGCACCATAACCGACACGACCGACGGCCTTGCCCCTTCCTTTTGGCCGGCACGAGGACCGCCGGCTGCACCGAAAGGAGCCGTGGAAATGTGTGCACTCATTGTCCGTTTCTCCTTCTATTTCAGTTCTTAGCAGGAAGATAAGCGGACCATGCTGCATTGCAACATTAATCAAGCATGCGCATGCCAGCGTTGCGTTTCGTGCATAGCGCGCGGGCAGCATAGAATCGACCTCGCAAAACCAGGCCCGATGAAATAGTTCTAATGAGAAATTGGAGTTGATTGTTTTGATGACGGCGCTTGGTCAAGGAATGAGATTATATGTCGCGTGCCATATTTGGACCTAGCGGCGGCGTCGGGGGGCATCCCTTCGATGACGAGCCCTATTTGGAACACGCCCGTTTGAGTGAAATTCGCGTTTGGTCCGGTTACGCAATCAATGCAGTTCAACTGCTATTTGATATCGATGGCGACGCCGTCGAAAGCCGTAAACATGGCGGACACAGTGGCTCGATTGGAACATTGAGGCTCGACGATGGGGAATATCTGACCGAGATCTACGGACGCTATGGGAGCTATGTGGAGTCACTTTGCCTGCGCACCAATCGCGGACAAATAAGACGCTTCGGCGGACAAGGCGGGAGCAATGAGTTCGTCTATCTCGCACCCCAAGGATTTCAAATAACCGGTTTCTGGGGGTGCGCGGGTGAGATGATTGATTCAATCGGTGTACACATTGCGCCAGTTAGCGTCGCGTCCGACCATTAGCATTGATCTCTTTGTTGCCGGTCTGCGCATAGCACTCAATCGCTGGGCCGTCCAATACTCTGATAACGGAATCCTGCTTCGGCAACCAGTTCGGGCCGATAGATGTTCCGGAGATCCACCAAGACATCACCGCGCATCTTGTCCTTCAGGGTCTCCAGATCAAGCGCCCGCAGTTCATTCCACTCTGTTAGGATTACAGCAATATCTGCACCCTGCGCTGCATCCAGGGCGCTGTCCGCCCAAATGACGCCGGGAAGCATATCCTCGCCATGCTTGCGTCCTTGGGGATCATAGATCCGGATTGTCGCGCCTTTTTCCTGCAGCATGGGAACAATCACGATGCTTGGCGCTTCGCGCATATCGTCCGTATTCGGCTTGAAGGTCACACCGAGCACCGCGATGATTTTGTCGCGAACGCTGCCGCCGGCCGCTTTCTCAATCCGTCCGGCCATGGAGATTTTTCGTTCGTCATTGATGCTTTGCACTTGCTCAATCAAAGAGATTGGCGCGCGATTTTCCCGGCCAATTCGAATAAGTGCGGAAACATCCTTCGGGAAACAAGAGCCGCCATAGCCCGGACCGGGATGCAGGAATTTATCGCCAATCCGACCATCCGCGCCGACGGCATTTGCCACCTCTTGAACGTCGGCACCAACTTCGCTGCAAAGATCCGCAATCTCGTTAATGAAACTGATTTTCATCGCCAGAAATGAATTGGCCGCATATTTCGCGAGTTCGGCGGATTCGCGGCCAACAAACATGATCGGTGCATTGCGCAACGTTAAGGGCTTATAGAGCCGCTCCATGATCACTCTGGCCCTCTCATCATCACATCCAACAAGAACCCGATCGGGATGTGTGAAATCTTGAATCGCCGATCCCTCGCGCAAAAATTCCGGATTGGAGCAAACGACGAAGTCGGCATCCGGTCTGAGTTGCTTTAGCTTCAGCTCGATTTCCCGGCTTGTTCCGACAGGCACCGTAGATTTCGTGGTGATCACCGTAAACGCTTGCAAATGAGGCGCGATCTCTTCCACTGCGCTGAAAATGTAGCTGAGATCCGCATGGCCGTCACCGCGGCGCATAGGCGTCCCGACAGCGAGGAAAATTAGATCCGCGCTGGCCACTGCTGTGTGGAGATCCGTTGAGAACCGTAACCGGTCCGCGCTTCGATTCCGCTCGACCAGATTGTCAAGACCAGGCTCAAATATTGGAACTTTGCCGCTGTTCAATTGAGCAATGCGGTCCGTATCCTTATCGATACATGTCACTGTCCAGCCGAATTCCGAAAAACAGGCAGCGGACACAAGCCCGACATAGCCCGCACCAATCATGCAAATATTCACGAGACACCTTCGCTAGATTTCTTCTTTGGCCGTGGATTTGAAATGCGCTTATCGCCGGGTGTTATTCGATGTCGCCGAGCAATTCAATGGCATTGCGCTTTTTTCCTGTGACGGTTTTCCGGCGCGGACGAATTTCCAAGCGCGCAAATTTTGAAATTTTAAGCTTGGAGGATCTGTTGCACAATTGCACAACAGCAGCAGATTTCTTTGATGTTTCGGATTGTTAATTCGCCAAGCCATCGCTACTGTAAAAGGGTATGTACAACTTTTCTGATGTCTAAGTCCCGGGCGTAACAACAAAAATTCCGGGCCAAGGGTGGTAGTGCGTAAAGTAAGCGTAGCATTATTCCGCAGACATTTATGGATCAGTTTCGCACTCTGCGGTGTGTTGTTGGTCCAGATAGATTCGTTTGCGCTCGCCGCGAATTCGCCGAGTTTAATTCGCCAGCTCCTCAACGATCCAGCAAATATTGAGCTTAATCTCCGCTATGCGGATGAAGCGGAGCGGCGCGGTGAATTGCGCAAGGCGCTTCAAGCCTATGAACGTCTGGTTGCAAATCATCCCGATGATGCCAGCTTACGCAGGAAGCTCCTGCGCGTTAAGCGGCTTCTCAGGCCCGCGGTCACACTGGCCTACGTGTCAATCGGGGCGGCATACGCAACAAATCCGCGGCAACGGTCGAGCGCCGAGCCGCGAGAAGAAACCGGAATATTCAGCGCGCACGCCATTCTTTATGATGAGCGGACCATCAAGCGCACGCGATGGCGCAGCTATGCCTCGGCCCAGACGCATTATTACGACGAAGCAGACGATCTTACCAGTGGCCGTATTTCCTTTGCGACCGGCCCTCTCATTGACCTCGGCAGAAAACTAAAGCTGCATGTTGCACCGGAAGTCGCTTATCGGTGGCTTGATGGCCAACGGCTCTATACGGAAGGCGCAATCAATTTATCGCTTAAGGGCCTTCACAAGGGCACCATTCAGTCCGCCACATTGCGCATTGGTTATCGGGATGTGAACTCGGAATTCTCCGATAGCAGTGGAATTGCCATTGATCTCACCGGCAGGTTTGTAGCGAATGATAAAGTGAAAAAAGGCGATGCGCTCTTTTTCGTTCCACGTTTCCGCTATAGCGAACCGACAGGCGACGAATCGGACCTGCTTTTATCCAGCGCAGTTTTCCCCGGTAATTTTTATGAAACCGGTGCCCGGCTGGCTTACTTTGTGCCCTTGTTTGGAAATCTCCAAATCGGCGCCGGGATTGGAGCCTACTACCGGCACTACGACCAGAATGTCCTCTTCGATACGAAAGACCGCGAAGATATTTTCATCGAGCCAACCGCACATCTCATCCTTCACCATCCGGCGGGCACGGAAGTTGATCTTCGCGTCGATTACCGCTTTGAGAAGAACGACTCGAACGATTCAGCCGAAGATTTCGAGAACCATGTTGTGGGCGTCAGAACCTTGAGGAGATTCTAATGCGTCTCTTCGTACCGCTTACGGCCTTTCTGCTTACGGCTTTGATGCTGACACCGCTCCATGCGGAACCACGCGCTGGCGTGGCCTCGATCGTCCACAATGAAGTGACGGGGCAACTAGGCGGCCGCCCGCGCGTCATTCGCCTCGGCGATGGTGTTTTTCAAAACGAACTTATCGCGACCGGCGCTGAAAGTTCTACGCAATTGCTGTTCCGCGATGAGACGAGCCTGACCGTCGGACCGAAATCCGAGGTTCGTCTTGACCGGTTCGTCTACAATCCCGCGCGGAAATCCGGCCGTGTTGTTATCGATATTGCAAAAGGCGCCTTCCGGTTTGTCTCCGGCGCGGCAAAGCCCTCGACATATCAAATCAGAACGCCCGTTGCGACGATCGGTGTTCGCGGAACCATTTTTGAAGGCTACTTTGATGGGCTAGAACTGATCCTGGTGCTTATTAAAGGCGCAATCGATTCATGCATTGTCTCAAGCGACGGTGCGCCAACCGGCGTTTGCCAATCCCTCACCAAAGCCGGGCAATACACGCGCGTAACCAAAGCTCGCAAATTTACGCCTCCGATGAGCTGGCCGGGTCCAACATTGGATATCATGGAGGGGGCGAATTTTGCCTTTGACGAAAACAACCGTATTCGGTCATTCGGACATTTGACCGATCCACTACCGCGCACCGGTGACGAAAACGATGCTCTGGATAGCCGGGATCTGGATCTGCGCTTTCCACCAGATGGAAAACCGCCTATCGATCGAGACAAGCTTGACTCGATCGATATCAAGTCGTCGGTAGAGAAGTCTGAAGTCAATATAGCCCCGATTCAACAGCAAGCGGTTAAAGCTGAATAGATTTTGAAGCCGATATGCTCATTGGGCAGGTGACCTGGGGCCTGGACTTTCAAGACAATTACGTTGTGAAATTTGCGGGAGCGATATAAATCAATTATGGCCTCGCGTCTTATCTACACCGTCATCATCGCGGCGGTTCTTATTTCGGCTCTCGCACTCAGAATCATAGACCCCAATCCCATTGCCCGGCTGCGTCTCCTCGCCTTTGACGTCTTTCAGCAAATCGCTCCGCGCGAATATGATCCGCAACTGCCTGTTCGGATTGTTGATATCGACGAGGAGTCCTTAAAGCGGATCGGTCAATGGCCGTGGCCGCGCAATATCCTCGCGGAAATTGTTCAGAAACTGCAAGGGCTTGGAGCTGCTGCGATTGGTTTCGACCTTATATTTTCCGAAAGCGACCGCCAATCGCCCGAGCAATTTGCCAGGCGCTTGCCTCAAACGGCGGACACCGAAAAGCTCCGCCAACTTATTCTCTCGCTCCCCGGCCATGACCAAAGCTTTGCTGACGCGATTGCGTCCGCGAAAGTGGTGTTGGGTTTCATCTCTTCGAACACCTCCGGCAAAGGTGCGCCGGTCTCAAAGGCTGGGTTCGCGACTGCCGGCGATGACCCGAAACTCTTCGCACCGGCATTTAAGGGAACCGCATCGAGCCTAGGGATATTCCAGGAGAAAGCCACCGGCATCGGATCTCTCAATTGGCTCCCCCAACATGATCAGATCGTCCGCCAACTTCCCATCCTGATCAATGTCGGCGGCAAGTTGTATCCCTCTTTCGCTGCCGAGCTGCTGCGCGTTGCTCAAGGCGCTTCGACTTTTATTGTGAAAGCGTCTGGGGCGAGCGGCGAAGAATCGTTTGGTTCACAAACGGGGATTACCCACGTCCGCACCGGCAATGTGATCATTCCAACCGGAGCAGACGGGCAAATGTGGCTCAAATTTACAGTGTCCGATAAGCGCCGCTTCATTCCCGCCTGGAAAGTACTTAGCAACGAAGTTAACGCCAGCGACGTCGAAGGGAGGATTATTCTCGTCGGCACAAGCGCGGCGGGCTTGTTTGACTTAAGAACGACTCCTTTGGATCCCGCCGTGCCAGGCGTCGAAATCCATGCGCAGGCTCTTGAGCAAATGCTGGTTGGTGCGTTCCTTCGGCGCCCTGATTATGCGAGCGCCGTCGAGCTTTTGTATATGCTTCTGCTCGGCGGGATAATTGCTTTCCTCATTTATCATTCGGGCGCCGCTTGGAGCGCAGTCCTTGGGGCGGGAGCCGTCGTTGCCGTTGGCGCTCTCTCTTGGTTTGCCTACAGCCGGATTGGGTGGCTCGTCGATCCGGTTTTTCCGACAATAGTACTCACCGCCGTCTACATCACAGGTACAGGTTTTTTGTATTTTCGTACCGAGGCCGAGCGCAACCGGGTGCGTACTGCTTTCAGCTACTATATGGCTCCAGCTCTCGTGGAGAAACTTGCCTCAGATCCAAGCCAGCTAAAACTTGGTGGAGAGACCCGCGATATCACATTGTTGTTTTGTGATGTACGCGGGTTCACGACGATTTCCGAAGGCCTTGACGCAGAGGCGCTAACGCGCTTCATCAACCGGCTGTTTACGCCCTTGAGCAATGTCATCCTTGAGAACCACGGCACAATCGATAAATATATGGGCGACTCCATCATGGCGTTTTGGAATGCGCCTCTCGACGATCCTGATCATGCGCGTCAAGCGTCGAAAGCGGCTCTCGGCATAATATCTAGGCTCGATGAGCTCAATCGGGAGTGGGCTCGCGAAGCGGTTGCACTGGGTGAATTCTTTACGCCGGTTCGCGTTGGCATAGGGCTCAATTCGGGTCCATGTTGCGTTGGAAATTTGGGCTCCGAACAACGTTTCGACTATTCCGTCATCGGCGACAATGTCAATATTGCCTCCCGTCTCGAAGGCCAAACAAAAACCTACGGAGCAAAAATAATTGCGGGTGAAACCACTGTTCAAGGAGCGAGCGACCTTGCATTCCTCGAGCTCGACCTCCTACATGTCAAAGGCAAGAATGAACCCGTTCACTTATTCGCGCTTGTCGGCGATGAAAATGTTGCGCGCTCAACCAATTTCCAGGCTTGGAAAGAGCAGCATGACCGTTTAATTGCTGAATACCGTGCAAGCAATTGGTCCAAGGCTTCGACGGCGCTCGAAGCAAGCCGCGGTCTTTGCGAGGAGAATATGACCCAGACTTACACGCTCTATGCCGAGCGTCTCGAAGTCTTTCGCAAGACACCGCCGCCGCCAGACTGGGATGGCAGCGCATACGCAGACTCAAAATAACACCACATCCGCTAAGGAGCAGGCGTCGCAATGTCTCAAGCCGCAATAAATATTCTAACGCTCATGACCTTGCTGATTGTGAAGCACACCATTGCGGATTTTCTTCTCCAAACGCCATACCAGTACAAAAACAAAGGGATGTATGGTCATCCTGGCGGCCTTATTCATGCGGGCATCCATGGCATCCTGACCCTGCCCGCGTTTCTGATCGCCGCACCGTCCACCGCACTCGCCGGAGCGATGATTATCGGCGTTGAAATCGTCATTCATTATCATGTGGATTGGATCAAAGAGAATATCGTCAAATGGCGCGGATGGACAGCGGATCAGCATAAATTTTGGGTGGCGCTCGGGATCGATCAGCTGGCTCATTATCTGACATATATTGGCATCATTGCTGCCATTCTTCTTTATTGACGTCTCACATAGAGCCCTTTTAGAGAGTTATGACTATCCACGCATCACAGAGGAGCGAAGCCTTTGGGCACGCATAAAATTGCCGTCATTCCAGGAGATGGGATCGGGGCCGAGGTTATTGAATCCGGCGTCAAGGTTCTTGAGACGCTGGCCAGCCGCGATACATCCCTGGACTTTCATTTTGAACGCTTTAATTGGGGAAGTGCCCGCTTCCTCGACACCGGTCAAATGATGCCGGACGACGCGTTGCAAACTCTGAAGAGCTTCGATGTCATCTATTTCGGGTCCGCTGGCGATCCACGGGTCCCAGACCATATCAGCCTCTGGCAGCTCCGCCTTGCGATATGCCAGGGCCTTGACCAATACGCGAATTACCGCCCGGCCCGGCTGCTCCGCGGCCTGACAAGTCCGTTGCGCGATGTCACGCCGGAAGATGTCGATTGGATTATCGTTCGCGAAAATTCCGAAGGTGAATATTCCGGCGCCGGCGGCCGGGTGCATACAGGATTGCCTCTCGAGGTCGCAACCGAAGTTTCAATTTTCACCCGCACCGGCGCGGAGCGCATCCAACGTTTTGCCTTCGATCTGGCGGGGAAGCGGCCGCGCAAGAAACTCACTCTGGTCACCAAATCAAACGCCCAACGCCACGGCATGGTGCTCTGGGACGAGGTCTTCGAGGAAATCCGGGGCGATTACCCGGCAATCCAAACCGACAGAGTTTTGGTCGACGCCATGGCCGCCCGTTTCGTCACCGATCCGGCAAGCATCGATGTCGTCGTTGCGTCCAATTTGCACGCCGATATTTTGTCCGATCTCGCGGCGGCCTTATCGGGCAGCCTAGGACTGGCACCAACCGCAAATCTTAATCCCGAGCGCGAATTCCCATCTATGTTTGAGCCCATCCACGGCTCGGCTTTCGACATTGTCGGCCGCGGCATTGCCAACCCACTTGGCGCCATTTGGTCGGCGTCACTCATGCTGGATCATTTGGGCGAGGCCCAAGCCGCCGCGCAAATCATGTCGGCGATCGAAAAAGTCGCCGCTGACGGCACCGCTCTGCCGAGAGACCTTGGCGGTCAGGCTTCGACGGCGGATGTGACTGAGGCGGTTTGTGCGGTGCTTTAAAATGGCTGCGCGCTCCGTATGCTTGAATTGTTGGTGATTGTCATTCGCAGCTTGGAACGCCCCGATTGTCCGCTATGTTAGCCAAGTTCGGACCGTATAGGTCAGAGGGCATATAGCTGTTCTTGACCCAGAACGGGACAAGACGGACTCCAATCATCAGGGGGCGTTGTTGTCAGCGTCATTGAAGAGGCTGGCGCGTAATATTCCGCCCCGACGTTTCTACAACGCTTACCACCATCGCTCTTAACAACAGCAGATTGCAGTAGTTTAAATCCTGCATCTGACCTCCCGCTCCGAGGGACCTACCTTCATCTCTCGTACAGTTATGCACTGCCATACCCTGACGGCGCTGGTGACACACGACCCTTTGCTGGCGTTCGTGTTGCCCCGAAGCGCGGCAAATTAAACTGCTGATCTTCCCTATTGCGAGCGCAGCTTTGGATCGAGCACGTCGCGAAGGGCGTCGCCGAACATGTTGAAGCCGAATACCGAGAGGCTGATGGCGACGCCCGGCCAGAACGCGACCCATAGCGCGCTTTCGGCATACTCTTCCCCGCCTTGCAGCATCAGCCCCCAGGCCGGTGTCGGTTCTTGCACGCCGAGACCGAGATAGGCGAGTGAGGCCTCGAGAAGGATGGCGTGTCCGATGAACGTCGTAATCATGATCAGAAAGGGCGCCATAACATTCGGCACCATGTGCCTAAGAATAATCCGTGTATGGCTATAGCCGAGAGCCCTGGCTGCATCGATATACGGAATTTCACGAATGGAAAGCGCGCTTGATCGAACCACACGGGCGCAATCAGGAATGAAGGGAATTGTGATGGCGATGATCACGTTCTGCACGCTAGAGCCAAAAACGGAGACTATGACCAGCGCCATGATGATCAACGGAAACGCCTGGAAGACGTCGAGCACCCGCTGAAAGATCAGGTCGAACCTGCCACCGATATAGGCGCTGGTTACACCGAGCACGAGGCCGATCGTAGAGCCGACAAAGGCCGCCGTGATACCAATGAACAAGGCAGTTCGTGCACCATACAGGATACGCGTCAGAACATCGCGGCCGAATTGATCCGTCCCTAGGAGAAATTCCGGGCCCGGGGGCATGAGCATGTGCTCGAAGGCAATATATTCGGGATCATGCGGCGTGATGTACGGTGCGAAAATCGCCATTAGTATTATGCTCAGGACGATGGAAGCGCTGAGTGCCCCGACAGGCTGCTTGCCGACCAGATTGAACGTCATCCTCAGAAAACTTGGCCTGTCCCGCAACTCCTCGAGCCGGGACTCGCGCTCTACGTTCGAAGTGGTCGCCATCAAAGCTCCCGTGGTTCAAGCATGTGAACTGGCATTTTCCGGCTGCCACCGGATCCAGGATTGAGATTGCTAAATTTAGGTCCTTGAAGCAACCAAGCGCGATAATCAAACTGTTATTTGCCACTGCTGGCGATGGCTCAGACCATTTGGGCCGCATCCACGATTTGTTTTTCCGCCGTCAAGGCACACAGCGGGCGATGCCTACTTCTGGCACGAAAACGCTAGTGCATGTTGATAATTGGCAGCGTCCAAAGCCAGAGCGATTGTGGCTGAGACTGACACTGTACGAAATTACGCATCGTGGCCCACATCATGTGTTCGGTATTTACTCACCCAAATTCGCTTCAAACATAAGCAGATATGGCGTGGCGATAGGTTCGCAAAACATATCAAAGCCAATCAATTATACCCCCACGCCGTCCGAGCGTACACGCTGAACCGCTTCGGTCCATGCGCCATAACGCCCCTCCCGCTCGCTCTCAGGCATAGCGGGAGTAAACGTCCGAGACGCCTTCCAAAGCCGTGCGAGATCTGCTTCGGAGCTGAATATCCCAGCCTTTCGCCCTGCGTGAAAGGCAGCACCCAGCGCCGTCGTCTCGGCCATCGCCGCAACCTCCACCGGCAGGCCGGCAATATTGGCAAGAAATTGCATCAGCCAGTCATTCGCCGTCATGCCGCCGTCGACCCGCAAGGTTTGTGGCGCGGCGAGCCCTGCGGTCTTCATATCCCTCGTGATGGCTTCGAGCAGATCGCGCGTTTGAAAGGCAACGCTTTCGAGGCCGGCTCTGACAATTTCCGCTTTTGATGACGCCCGGCTGAGCCCGAGAAGCGCGCCGCGTGCATCGGCATCCCAATAAGGCGCGCCAAGGCCTTGAAAGGCCGGCACGAGATGCACGCCGGACCGCTCATCCGCTTGGCGTGCAAGCGCCTCGGTCTCCGCCGCATGCCTGAAGAGGCCGAGAGTGTCGCGCAGCCATTGGATCGTCGCCCCGGCCATAAAAATCGATCCTTCCAGCGCATAGGTCCGCTGCCCATTGAGTTGATAAGCGATTGTACCGAGCATACGGTTTTTCGAGACGACCTTTTCCGAACCCGTATTTACAAGGACAAAGCAGCCTGTTCCATAGGTCGCCTTTATGGAGCCCGGATCAAAGCAGGCCTGGCCAAAGGACGCGGCTTGTTGATCGCCCGCAACACCAAGTATCGGGATTGCGCGGCCAAAATGCTCAGGCGCAGCTTCCCCAAAATCCGCTTGGCAATCGCGAACGCCGGGCAAACTCTCTTGAGGTATCGCAAATCTCTGCAGGAGAGCCGGATCCCAGCGCCCGGTTTGAATATCGAAAAGCATCGTCCGGCTGGCATTGGTGGCGTCCGTGAGATGCCGCCCTCCATTCGTCATTTTATAGATCAGCCAACTGTCAACGGTTCCAAAACACACCTCGCCCGCGGCCGCGCGTGTCCGGAGATCGGGCTCATGGTCGAGCAGCCAGGCGATTTTCGTCGCCGAGAAATAGGGATCGATCAGAAGGCCGGTCTTCTGCGCGATTTCAGCTTCGAGGCCTTCGCTCCGCAATTGGGAGCAGAAATCAGCGGTCCTGCGGTCCTGCCAGACGATGGCATTATGAAGCGGAGCGCCTGTCGCCCGGTCCCAGGCAATCGTCGTCTCCCGCTGATTGGTGATGCCGAGCGCCGCGATGGTCTTGTCCCCGGCCGCCGCGGCCACCTTTCGCCCGACCGTGAGAACAGCGCGCCAGATCTCATCCGCATCGTGCTCAACCCACCCAGGCTGGGGAAAAATCTGTTGTAGGGGCTCAGCCGCCGAAGCGACGGGCTGTCCGTTAGCGTCAAAAAGAATCGCCCGGGTTGATGTCGTGCCCTGATCGATCGCAAGAAGATAAGTGTCCGTTTCCATGCCGCGCTTTATTCATTCAGTGGTTTATGGGGTTTGTTCGGCAATCCAATCGAAAAAATCGGCGTTGCCACCGGAAACGTTTAGGACAAGGAGCGCGGGCGTATCGTAGGGGTGGAGCTCCTTTGCACGCTTTAGAACGGCTGCCTGCTTGCCGGCGCGCGTTTTGATGATCATAACGGCCTCGCGCTCGCGCACCCGTTTCCCTTGCCATTGGTAAATTGCCGTCATCGATGGAATAATATTCACGCACGCAGCAAGACGCTCATCGACAAGGCGCCCGCCAACCCGCTCCGCGTCTTCCTCTGATGGCAGGGTCGTATAAACCATAATTGGTTGATTTTCATTCTGCATATGGCGGGGCCTCCCATTCGGCTCGCTTAACCGCATCGACTGCGTTTATAGTGCCTCGTGCAACTCATAGTGGATCAAACCTGAGATTTTCGTTCCGCGGCGCGGCAAGTGAGAATACGGCCTAACTGGCGCAAATGTCAGGATAATTTGATCCATCAGCAAACAAGCGAGTGGTACGAAGCGTTAGATTCGAACCACTAGGGCCAAGTGTGATGTTGAAAACACGGGATTTCACGAAGATCGTTATTGTTGCAAGCGAGACAGACGAGGCTAAAGCCGCGGCTGACCGCCTTTCCGAGCGCTTTGGCAACGCCGATCCCAAAGACGCAGACGCAATCGTCGCGCTAGGCGGTGATGGCCATATGCTGCAAACGTTACATCGGTTCATAGATCGCGAGATTCCCATTTATGGAATGAATTGCGGATCCGTCGGCTTTCTTATGAACGAGTATAGCGAGGAGGCTTTGCCGGATCTTTTAGCGAAAGCGGAAATTAGCGTCATTCACCCGCTCCGCATGGTGGCGCGGGACCGGCACGGCGAGACGTTTAATGCGCTAGCGATCAATGAGGTATCGCTCTTTAGGCAAAGATATCAGGCAGCAAAGCTTCGTATTACCGTCGACGGTAAGATGCGGATGGAAGAACTGGTCTGTGATGGTGCCCTGATTGCCACGCCGGCTGGAAGCACCGCCTACAATCTCTCAGCCCACGGTCCGATTTTGCCGATAAATGCCTCGCTTTTGGCGTTAACGCCCATCAGTCCCTTCCGCCCACGGCGATGGCGTGGTGCGATCCTGCCTAATGACGCGAGCATCACAATAGATGTCCTTGAAGCTCAGAAGCGGCCGGTCAGTGCCGTCGCCGATCATACTGAAATACGAGATGTCATAACGGTTCGGATCGAGGAAGAGAGCTCGGCCAATCTGTATTTAATGTTCGATCCGGGCCACGCTCTCGATGAGCGTATTATTTCCGAACAATTCCGTTACTGATCACGGTAACGCTGCACCCGGCGCACAGCCCTGTTTTCACAGCGCTCTCAGAACGTGCCGAATATTAACGATGGGTTAACTTTGCCCAGCCGCCATAACTCCAAAATGTTCAAAGTTTTTTAATTGCCAAGACGTTAATAATTTGTCTAGGCAAATATCTTCGGAGCAGAGAGGCCGCCACGTGTCGGGCTGCCCATGCATTTTTCCGATGAGAAAGACCTTTTAGTATTCGATGGCCAAAATAGATTTCGAGAAATTGCGCTTCGTCGTTGTCGACGATAATACGCACATGCGGAGAATTGTCCGAACATTGCTGCGTGCTTTCGGATCTCGTGAAATTTATGAGGCCGAAGACGGTGCCTCGGGCCTTGAAGCCGTCGATGCCTATTCCCCGGATATTCTGATTGCCGATATTAAAATGCCGATCTTCGACGGGATCGAGCTTACGCAAATGATCCGAAATCCGGAGGGACCCAAACATCCCTTTCTGCCGATTATCGTTTTAACGGCCTATTCCGAAAAAAAGCACGTCATACAAGCACGCGACGCCGGGGCGACTGAATTTCTCTGCAAGCCAGTGTCAGCCTCCGCGCTTTTCCGCCGCATCCAAAATGTAATTGAGAACCCGCGCCCCGTCATTCGCACGCGAAACTTTTTTGGACCGGACCGGCGGCGTTACATAAATCCCAACTTTGGTGGCGAGGAGCGGCGTGTTGCCGATAGCTCGTCCTATGTTGTTGATCTCAATTCTCTTAGCTAAAGCCCTGGATTCTAACAATGACCGAGACAACGCCAACAACAACGGACTCCACAGCGACCTGCACACTCATCCTGCCGCCCACGGATCTAAAGGACAAAGTCCTGATCCCAGGAAAGGACTTTGGATTTGATCTGCAAGCCATCAAGCGCGCCGAAATCGCACTTGAAGAGCTTTCGGTCAATTTTAAGGAGTGGATCATTGTTGATACTGAAACGCTAAGTCAGGCGCAAATGGCGGCAGAAGCGTCTGCATTTACTCCGGAAAGCCTCGATGCATTGTTTAACGCCGCCCATGATCTAAAGGGGCAAGCGTGTACACTCGGATATCCACTTGCCGGCTCGATCTGCCACTCACTTTGCCAGATGATCGATGGGCTGCCCGACCAACGGCGTATTTCCGCGATCCTCGTCAAGCAACATGTCGACGCCGTAATGGCGATCGTACGAGAAGAAATCACCAACGCGGATCATCCTGTTGCCCGTGCTGTGTTCAAGAAACTCCGCGAAGTCACGATCGACTTTGTAGTCCAAGAAGTCGAACGGGTAAGGGCTGACAGCTCTGAAAGCCAAGAATTAGAGCCCGTGGAACAACCGGAACTATCGGCTACCGGCGCCGTTTCGTAAAACTGAAAAGTGGAATTCCGCCTGCCGTCCGCCGGGTTCGGCGCGGCACACTGGGACCGAGCCAAAGCAATCTCGGAGGATTGCCTCCTGACCGGTTGAGCGCGTTCCGCTCTATTCTTTCCTCTTCGGTGACGTGAAAAGGCTGTGGTCCATAAATGACAAATCTGACGGCGTAAACTGGACGCGGCTTATTCGCGTCGGAACAACTGGTTGAAGTCTTCTTTGCATAAATTCGAGGCGTTCTATCCTATCGGGAAATAATGGCTTGGCATTTTTAGGGGTGAGCGCTTGGGATATCGCCGTCCCAATTGCCGCGACATTTCCTGTTTCTTGAATAATCGCTCCCCAGGTTCCAATGCCGCCAAGCCTCGGCGCACCCTGCGACGATCCCGCAGACGCCACTGAAAAAGACAATGTCTGCCCGATCCTCGCAGCAGGCTGGATCTCGACTTGCCAAGGCCGGCCCCCAGTCGCATCGCTGTTATTTGCAGCAACCTTATTGCCTGCATGTTTACCGACCAGAACATTGTAGACTTGCCCTAATGACCTCGCTCGACCCCCAGCGCCAAAAATTGACGGATTGGCCTTCGCGGCTTTTGGAAAATATGCACTCGCCTTTTCGTTAGGCTTTTTATCGGCCAAGTGAATCAATCGCGCCGCCTCCCCAGGTCCCATAAAATGGGCCAGATAAAGCTCTCCCTGTGTCGGCGGACGGCCAAACTTGTCATTCAAATAATGGGCATTTTCCCGGGAGAATTCGCCTGCGACAAGAGCAGCTACATCTGGGTTATTACGCAGATTGAGTATCTCGCTACGCATCGCCCTGTCAGCAACGCGATAGCCACCTTCACGTGTCTCGACGATGTGTTCGGAATATTTACCAAGCCCCAATTCGGAACCTGCTTTTTTGATCACGCGAAGCCAAGTGTCTTCAATAAATTGAAACAGCCCCGTTGCCGTCGAACTCGACGATTTGGCGTTGGGTTCGAAGCCGCTCTCGCGCTCAGCCGTCTTCAGCAGATATTCAAAATCGGTTCCGGTTGCCCTGCTCGCCTTCTTAATTGCGCTTGTGATTTGCGCGGGCACGTCCTGAAGAGGATTGATGCTCATTGCGTTATGGCTCCTGAACGGGCTTTAAACGCGAGACGAATCGTTGAAGTTTTTCTCCTGAACCGGCACGGTAGGAATATATGGTGAACGAGACGTTAAGAATTTCCTAACCGCGGCTGGGCCGGCAACCACCAGCGCAAAACGTTGCAGGAGGCATGATGGCTGGACATTATTTTGAAGCGTTCGAGATCGGACAAGTGTTTGAGCATCCCATAAGACGGACTGTTACAGAGATGGACAATACGCTGTTCTCGGCGCTGACCCACAACCCTCAACCTCTTCACATTGATCGCCATTATTGCGAGACAGAGACAGAATTCGGTCAGCCGATTCTCAACAGCCTGTTCACCCTCGGTCTCATGATCGGTATTTCGGTGAACGACACAACACTCAGAACAACGATTGCCAATCTGGGCATGACGGAGGTCAAGTTCCCCCATCCACTCTTTCAGGGCGATACGGTACACGTCGTAACAACTGTTCAATCAAAGAGGGAAAGCCGCTCGCGTCCGAATGCGGGGATCGTTGAATTTCTCCACCAAACCTACAATCAAGATGACGTGCTGGTCGCCGAATGCGTCCGCCAAGCCTTTATCCTCAAATCCCCGCAAGATTAGGATTTGGATCCCAAACCCATGCGCTCGCTCCTATTTGTTCCCGCCGATAGCGATCGGAAACTCGCGAAAAGTCTCACCTGCGGTGCCGATGCCCTCATTTTGGATCTTGAAGATTCGGTGACGTCCGAACACAAGGATGTTGCCAGATCCAATGCCTCCAAATTTCTGAACGAAAACTTGGATAGGGCAACCAAAACACGTCGAATGCAGATCTATGTGCGGATCAACGATCTACAAAGCAGTTACTGGCGTGCGGATCTCGATGCCGTTGTTGCGGCGGGACCGGACGGCATCATGCTGCCGAAGCCGCGATCCGGAGCCGATGTAGCGGCGCTCAGCGCCGCACTCAGATCCGCTGAGCAGCAAGCTGGACGGGAGCGGACACATATTTCCATCATTGCGATAGCGACGGAAACACCGGGCTCGCTTCTCAATATGGCGAGCTATATAGGGGCTAGCGCGCGGCTGACGGGATTATGCTGGGGCGCAGAGGATCTCGGCACCGCCCTTGGCGCTCAAAGCAATCGCGATGGGTCTGGCCGCTTTACGTCACCCTATCTATTGGCGAGAAACTTGTGCCTGGTCACAGCCGCCGCAGCGGAAGTTCAGGCCATCGATACGGTCTTTACCGATTTCAGGAATGATGAGGGGCTTAGGGCGGAAGCGGAAGAGGCCGCACGGGACGGTTTTACCGGAAAATTGGCAATACACCCCGCCCAAGTTCCGATCATCAACGAGATGTTTACGCCAAGCGCCGCCAACATCGAAATGGCGCAACAAATTGTCGCGGCCTTTAAGTCAAAAGGCGGCAAAGGAGCTGTTTCTCTGAACGGCCGCATGCTCGACCGGCCGCACCTCGTTCAAGCCCAGAAACTCCTCACGCGGGCGGCGTTGACGTCAAGCGGCAACGAAGCGTGAGGATCGGGGATATGGACATTAATCAGGCCGCGACATCGTAAAAATATTGTCGACGACGGAATAATCTTCGTAACCGAGACGCGCGATCGGCCGCATAAGCGATATATCCACGATGCCATCGACGATAACGCTATCATCAATATGAATACCGAGCACCTGACAAAGAACCATCGAGAAATTACTTGCTTGGCCATTTTTTCCAGGCAAATCGATGGTTTGATAATAGCGGCATTCAAATGCGACGGGTGATTCCTTAACGCGCGGCGGGCGGACAAGGGTCGATGGCACTGGCGTCAATCCGGCGAGCTGCATTTCATCCACAGTCGGGTCGACGTGTGCCGCAGTTGCCTTCATCTTGTCCTTCAACTCATAGGTCGCTAGCAAACACACAAATTCCCCGGTTTCCTCAGCATTGCGCTGGCTGTCTTTGCGCCCACCCGAAGCAAACATCACATAGTGCGGATCTGTGCCGACCGCATTGAAAAAACTGTACGGCGCGAGATTAACCACGCCATCGACACTCATTGTCGAAATCCAACCTATGGGACGCGGCGTGACCAGGGCTTTAAAGGGATCGTGCTTGAGTCCGTGTTTGTTTTCTACCGCGTCATAATACATTGCTTGTCCTGTTCACATGAACCGGCGAAATGAGGCCCATAGTCTCAATCCAAATTATGGCGTCCATTCGGACGTAATATCCTCAAGGGCCGGACGTGGCCGCTCAATCGGGGGTTCTGTCGCCGTACCAATATAAATGAAGCCTGCGATCCGTTCATTGGCGGCCAGACGGAGCGCCTTTCGTACCGTGTCATTATAGGCATACCACTCCGTAATCCACTGAGCCGCATAGCCAAGCGAGGTCGCCGCGACGATCGCGTTCTGGCAGGCCGCACCCGCCGACAAGATTTGCTCCCATTCCGGAACGCCGGGCTTGTCGACAATCCGTGATATCGTTGCAATAACCAATGGCGCGCGCGTAAACCGGCTCTGTTCGGTTTCGAGGCGGTCAGAGCTGGCATTTTCGAATTCTTCCTGACAGGCCGTTGCCAATATATGTCCAAACTGAGCACGCGCCTCGCCCCGGAATATGATAAACCGCCAAGGGACAAGTTTCTTGTGATCCGGGACGCGCGCCGCCGCAATGAGGATTTTGTTGATTTCCTCATCATTCGGCCCGGGTTCGGAAAGCTTGTTGGCAATAACGGACCGACGGGTCAAAAGATGGTTGATAACGGGCATTGACATCGCAATTTTATCATCGAATTCGCTTATACACAGCTTCGCTACTCCAACATGAGTATCTGAACAACTGCTTTTGCGCACTAATATGTCGCCGCGGAGACAGAATTTCGTGACTTACCAACCCACAATCCGGAAATCCGGCTCCCTGCCCGCCACTTTATTTGGCTTGACCCTGTTGGCTGGGTTATTCACGCTACTTTCTATCCAAAATGGCGCGCGTGCCGCCGAAGGTCCAAACCTGGTTATCGTCGTCGATAGCTCGGGCTCGATGTGGGGCCGGATGGGGAAAATTACGAAAGCCAAAGCCGCGCGAAATGCCGTGCGTGATTTTGTGGGACAATTGCCGCCCCAATCACGTGTGGGTGTCATGGCCTATGGGCATTTGCAAAAGCAAAGCTGCTCCGCTGCCAAGATGATTTCCCCGATCGCGAAACCCGATCCTGCCCGGGCCGTTCGTGCGCTTAGCCGTATTCGCCCGAAAGGCCGGACACCGATCGCAACCGCCCTGGAGCAAGCCGCCAAATCCCTGAATTACAAAAAGACTAAGGCCACTATTGTTCTCCTGAGCGACGGTTATGAAAACTGCAAAAGAAATCCTTGCGAAATGGCGAGAACATTGCGCAAAGCTGGGCAGGACCTGACAATCCATGTCATCGGAATCAACCTCAATGAAAATGACCAAAGGCGCCTGCAATGCGTGGCCACGAACACGAACGGCTTATTCGCGAATGCGGGTGCGCAGTTAGAGCTTGCAGCTTCACTAAACGCTGTCCTTATTGCCCTCGACGCTGGTTCGGCATGGGTGAAAAAGGCGCCAAAGAAAGATGGTCCGAAAGCCCAAGGTCAAGGCGGCGCGGGCCTCCACTTACGAGCCGTTCTAAATAGAGGTGGCGCGCCACTAAAATCAGGCGTTATTTGGCGGATATTTGGCGATAAGGTCGACAGCAGTGGACAGCGGCAGGAATTAAAGCGCTATGCCGCCGCCACGCCCAGAATCAATCTATCGCCGGGGCGTTATTTCGTTGAAGCCAATTATGGACTTGTCAGAACAGGCCGCGAACTTACCGTATCTTCGAGCCAACCCACCAACAAAACATTCGTTCTCAACGCCGGAACAATTCGCCTGACAAGTGTCGAGAATGACGCACGCGTGCCGCTCAACAGAGTCCTCTACCAGCTGTTTGACGTCTCCAGCGGCGAGAAGCCCGTGCG
>BFAS01000125.1 GCA_008974985.1 bacterium MnTg02 | reverse complement strand
AACGGCATGACGGGTCGGCAGAGCGAACCTGTTACCGGTACATTGGCATTGACGTTAACGTCAGGTATATCTATTTAACGTAAAGATAGTTGATCGGCGAGCAGGCTCCAACGGCAGCTAAAGAGGCTAGCGGTGATGGCGGAACTCATTTTCTTGATTGTTTGCCTAGGCGGTGCAACGGGGCTTGCGCTCAATCGCGCGCCCTTGTGGGCATGGGCGGTTGCGGTCGCGGCTGCCACGATTGCAGTCAAACTCGGGCTGGCAAGCGGTGAGCTTTCATGGCCCGGATCCGGTTTCCTTTCCTTCATTGGTTGGATACCGGCTGTTGTTCTCGGTGCGCTTTCCTATGAGCCTTTCCGGCGCGCGGCGCTTGTCCAACCCGTCTTTAAGGGAATTCAGAAGATTTTGCCGAGAATCTCCGCAACCGAGCAGGAAGCTCTCGATGCCGGCACCGTTGGCTGGGACGCCGAGCTGTTCTCCGGCCAACCCGATTGGTCCAAATTGAAGGCCGTTGCGCCTATTGTTTTGACGGATGAAGAACGGGCGTTCCTGGACGGGCCCACCGAAGATTTGTGCAAAATGCTGGACGATTGGGAAATCCGGCATAAAGAACGCGATATCCCTGAGAAGGTTTGGAATTTTGTGCGCGCCAAAGGCTTCCTTGGAATGCTGATTTCCAAGGACCATGGTGGTCTTGGATTTTCGCCGCAAGCGCAATCGCTCATCTTGGGCAAGATTGCCTCGAAAAGCCCCGATGCCGTGACCATTGTTATGGTGCCGAATTCGCTCGGTCCCGGCGAGTTGATCGAAAAATATGGCACGCCTGAGCAAAAGGAATATTACCTGCCGAGGCTCGCTCAAGGCAAAGAGATCCCGTGCTTTGCGCTTACCGGTCCAACATCAGGTTCCGATGCGGCCACAATGCGCGATGTCGGCTTTGTCTGTAAGGGGATGCATGAGGGCGAAGAGACGCTTGGCATCAAGATCACCTGGGACAAGCGCTACATTTCACTTGGACCAAATGCGACGCTGTTAGGCTTGGCATTCCAGCTCCTGGATCCGGACAATCTGCTCGGCAAGGGGGAAAATATCGGCATAACGCTGGCGCTCATCCCAACCGATCATCCCGGTGTCGAAATCGGCCGCAGGCATTTGCCGGGCGGTGCGGCGTTTCCGAACGGACCGAATTGGGGCCACGATGTTTTCATTCCGATGAGTGCGGTCATTGGCGGCGTCGATCGTCTCGGCCAGGGCTGGCGCATGTTGATGAGCTGTTTGTCGGCGGGCCGGTCGATTTCGCTGCCGGCCTCGAGCGCGGCGGGGATCAAGTCCATGCTGCGCGCGACAACGGCGTATGCCCGTATCCGCAAGCAATTCGGTATTTCCATTGGCCGCATGGAAGGGATCGAGGAGCCGCTGGCGCGGATTGTGGAACAGGCCTATGTGTGCGAAGCCGGGCGTGCGGTTACGGCCTCAATGGTCGCTGGCGGCGAGAAGCCCGCGGTGATTTCGGCGCTGCTCAAATACCAATCGACGGAACGGATGCGTCAATGCGTCAATGACGCCATGGATATTCACGGTGGCAAGGCCATCTGTGACGGCCCATCAAACTATATCCAAGGGGCCTACCAAATGGTGCCCGTTGGCATCACCGTCGAAGGGGCGAATATTCTGACGCGGACCCTCATCACATTTTCACAAGGCGCGCTTCGCAGCCATCCCTGGCTCTACCGCGAGATCCAGGCGGTTCAAGATCCGGATCAGGATCGGGGGCTCAGGGCATTCGAAGAAGCTTTTGACGGTCATATTGCGTTTGTCGCCGCGAATGTCTTCGGATCACTCTTTCATAATGTGACGGGCGGGCTCTTCGCGAGCGCGCCGGATCATGCCTTCGACACTGCAGGCTGGTACAAACAACTCGCGCGCTCAAGCCGCACTTTTGCATTGGTTGCCGACATGACGATTGCGCTTCTTGGTGGCGGCCTCAAGGTTAAGCAGAAGATCACCGGGCGGCTCGCCGATGCGCTTAGCGAGCTCTATCTCCTATCCTGCGTGCTGAAACGTTACGAGGATGATGGGCAACCGATCCAAGACGCTAAAATAATCGAATATTGCGCGCGCAATAGCCTCTATCGCTTCCAGGAAGCCATCCGGGGCGTGCTCGATAATTTCCCGATTCGCTGGGCTGGATGGCTGTTGCGTCCGCTTGTCTTTCCCCTGGGCGCCCGGCGGCGCCCGGCGAGCGATCAACTCGGAAAAGAGATCGTCAGGCTTGCCATGCAGCCAGGCGAGGTTCGTGACCGTCTTACCCGTGATATCTTTATCACCAATGACGTCAACCAACCGACAGGTCTTCTTGAGGTGACGCTTGTCAAGGTTATCGAGGCCGAGGTCGCCGAGAAAAAGCTCGAAAAGGGCATCCGCGATGGCCGGGTGCGCCGCTATCACGGCCGGGATTGGATTGCCGATGCCGCCGAGAACTATGTCATCACGGAAGAGGAAGCCAAGCTTCTGAAAGAAACCGAGGCTCTGGTCGCGCGTGTGATTGCCGTGGATCATTTTGACGCGGCCGAACTTGTGCCTCATTATCAGAGCGATAAAGTCGAAAGCGCAGCAGCGGCGGAGTGACGCGGGGACCTATGTCAACAGACCTATCCAATCTTAAAGATTGGGCATTCCATATCGATTTCGAGCGGATTGCCTGGGCTGCTTTCGATCGCGAAGACGAGAGCATGAATACACTCGGCGAGCGCCCGTTGGAGGAGCTGGCCCAAATCATTGCGGCCGTTGAGGACGCGGCGAACAAGGCGGACGTGCGCGGGCTCGTGATCATCTCCGGCAAGGAGTCTAGCTTTATCGCCGGCGCCGATATTCGCGATTTTGAAACCTTCACCAGTGAGACAGAGGTGGAGAATTCGGTCAAGCAGGTGGCCGATCTCTTCAACCGTATTGAGAATTTGCGGGTTCCAGTTGTCGCGGCGATTCACGGCTTTTGTCTCGGTGGCGGGCTGGAACTCGCCATGGCTTGCCATTACCGGATTGCGGATCGTGAGGACGGAACGCGTCTCGGTTTGCCGGAGGTCAAGCTCGGGCTCTTCCCGGGATTGAACGGAACGGTTCGGGCACTGCGAAATGCCGGCCCTCTTAACGGCATGCAGGCCATGTTAACGGGACGGATGCTGCGACCGGCGGCGGCGCGCGCGCAAGGCTTTGTTGATCAGTTGGTGCCGACCCATCATTCGTTGCGCTGGGCGGCGCGAAAAGCGGTGTTGAGCAAGCGCCGCTCAAAAGGCGCGCCTTTGTGGCAGCGGCTCATGACGAAGTCACCGATCCGAGGACTATTAGCCGCGCAAATGAAGAAAAAAACGGCTGAGAAGGTTCGCGAGGAGCATTATCCAGCGCCCTTTGCTCTCATCGATCTGTTTGAGAAGTTCGGCGGCGATCCGGATCGCATGGCTGTGGCGGAAACGCGTGCATTTGCTCCGCTTATGGTTGGCGAGACGTCACGGTCGTTGCGGCGCGTCTTCCGCCTCTCCGAGATGCTTAAGGCGCAGGCGCCCAAGGATGGCTTTAAGCCGCAACGCGCTCATGTCATCGGCGCGGGGACCATGGGTGGCGATATCGCGGCCTGGTGCGTGGTGTCGGGCATGGAAGTCAGCTTGCAGGATATGGCGCCCGAGCAAATCGAAATTGCGTTGAAGCGCGCAAAGAAGCTCTTTCGTAAGCGGCTGCGCTCGAAGGTCGCGGTCGACTCCGCAATGGCGCGGCTCATTCCCGATGTCGAAGGCAAGCATGTGCCGCGCGCCGACATCATCATCGAAGCGATCATCGAGAATCTCGAGATTAAGCAGAAAGTCTTCAAGGGGCTGGAGAACCGGTTGAAGCCCGGCGCTGTGCTGGCCACCAACACCTCGTCGCTGCCGATCGAAGACATCGCTGCGCCACTGCAGGACCCGGGCCGTCTGATCGGCCTGCACTTTTTCAACCCGGTAGACAAGATGCCGCTTGTCGAGGTGGTGCGCGGCAAGAATACGCGCGAGGAAGAAATCGGCAAGGGCTGCGCCTTCGCCGCGGCGATCAACAAATTCCCGGTTATTGTCAAAAGCGGGCCCGGCTTCCTCGTCAACCGGGTTCTTGGGCCATATATGTTTTCAGCCATGGAGCGCTATCAGTCCGGCGTCGCGCGTGAAAAAATTGATGAAGCGGCGTTGAAATTCGGCATGCCAATGGGGCCGCTTGAGTTGAGCGATATTGTTGGGCTCGATGTGTGCAAGCATGTCGCGGAGATACTCGGACACGGCACGCCCGATGATAGCGAAATCGCACGTTTGGTCCGCAATGGTAAACTCGGCAAAAAGACAGGCGAGGGCTTTTATGTTTGGAAGGACGGCAAGCCCGAGCGCGAGGCTTCAGAGTTTGAGGATGATGAGTTGGAGGCTCTCGGGCGCGAGCTTATCAAGCCGCTGCTTGAGGAATGTCAGAAGTGCCTCGACGACAAAGTCGTAGAGAATGCCGACTTTGTCGATGCTGG
>BFAS01000124.1 GCA_008974985.1 bacterium MnTg02 | reverse complement strand
CTGCCTCTTTATCCTGAAGGTATCTGCGCTTTTTCTAAATGGCGGCTACATTTTCACAGGCAGCGCACCGGCCAGTGCTCAAGCCACGGAAAGTGCGGCAAAGCCGGCGGAAAATGCTAGCGGACAGGGCGCGGCCAAAGGGCCGGGACAAGGTGCCGGAAAGGCGGGTCCTGATGCAACAAAAGCCAAACCCGGTTCTGCGCCGGGAAGCGGAAAGGAGACGGCCGGAGCTGCCATGGCAGCCATCTCCGGGATAGGCCCAACGATCCAATCAAGTAAGTCCGAGTTCGCGGTTTTACAAAACCTGTCGAGAAGACGAAAAGATTTGGACGCGCTCGAACAAGGACTGCAAATGCGCGAAAATCTGCTCAAAGCGATGGAAAAGCGCGTTGATGCCCGGATCTCGGAACTCAAGACCATTGAAATGCGCATCAGTTCCACGCTGAAAGCCCAAGTGGCAATGGAGTCGGATCGCTTTAACCGGCTGGTCAAAATGTATTCCGGCATGAAGGCAACCGACGCCGCACGGATATTCGACCGGCTGCACATCGATGTTTTGATTGGGTTGGTGCAAAAGATGAAGCCGAAGTCCATGTCAAAAATATTGGCTGCCATGAACCCGGCCCAGGCCGAAAGAATTACAATCGAAATAGCGAAGCGGAGCAAAGGACCCGGAATAAGCGCATCCTCCTTACCTAAGATCGGCCGGTAATAAATCCGGGCTGGGGCCTTTGAAGGGGACCTAGGGCGCTAATCGTGGAGGGCACCGCGGGCCGCAATTGGGAATTCGTTAACGCAATCTTAAGAAGCGCGCTCCACTGGTTCACTAAGGGCCCGCACCAGAAGGGCCGTCCTCCGGGCAAATCTTGGGGAGCATCAGAGTGTTACGTCGCTGTCATACCGATCCAAAGCGCATGATTGCCGCGCCGCGATTGCAGAGGGGCTTTGCCGGAAAGGTTAAAAGCGCCTCGCCTCATCGTGTGCCGCGGACCATGATTTGGAGCCTTGTGCTTCTGATCGGCGGCATATTTTCCGTTTCTCCGGCTCACGCACAGATCAAGACGACTTTTTCCGCGACGGCGGAAAGAGGATTTGCCCGGATGGTGTTTCAGTTCGAGCGCCTGCCCAAATATACGCACAAAATATCCGAAAGCATTTTTGTATTGAATTTCACCGAGGAGATTGACGTCGTTCTCAAACGCGTCATAGCAATCCCCGAATATGTCGGCGTTGCACGTTTGGATCCTGGTGGACGCGCTGTGCGGTTTGCTTTGACCAGGAATTTCAAGATCAATTTTATGGAGGCGGGCAATAGCTTGTTCGTCGACTTATTGCCGGTCAATTGGTCCGGCCTACCGCCTTCGCTTCCCAAAAAGGTTATCGAGGAACTCAGCCACAAAGCGCTGGCAGCGGAACGGGCGGAGCAGGAAAAAGCGCGGCAACGCGCCAGCATTAAAACGCAATATGTGATGAAAGTTCGCGTTGGCCAGCACCCGACCTTCACAAGAATTGCTTTCGACTGGAACAAGTTTGCCGCCGCCAGGCTCAGCCGCAAAGGGCTGGAAGTTAGTTTGCTCTTCGATCAGATTGCCGAAGCCAATCTTTCGCGCCTTAAAGCCGATCCCCCGCGTTTCCTTCGCGATGCCTTCGTCGAGCGGGGCAGAGATGGGATCGAGATAAAGTTGATCACGGATCCTGAAGTGGATGTGCGCGGCTTCCGGGAAGGGTTGACCTATATCGTCGATTTAACGGGTCCGAAAACCCAATTGAACCTATCCGCCGAGGTCTCCAAGAAAGCCTCCGAAGCCGCTGATGCCGCCAAAGCCGCGAAAGACAAACAGGACGCTAAATCGGCGGACGAAGCCGGTGACGGTATAACGGAAAAGATCACGCTGGTCGCAGATGCGCCGGCAAAGAATGACAAATCGGCGCCGGCTCCGTACTCGGACTTTGGAATTGAAACGACCGCCTTCGATCCGACGGAGCTGAAACCGGAAGCCTTTGGCGATTGGGCAGAGGTGACGACGGTGACCAGCGTGGATGGGACCATCGATCTTGGTGCCAAGGCGCTTCAACCTGACAAAGACGCGGTGAAGCTTAAAATGGCCGCCGCACCAAAGGTCAAGAAAAAGAAGTTGGAGGCCGTAGCAAAAGAAAAGCCTGTTGCCCCCGTTGCAAAAAAGCCGAAAGAGCGCGCCGCACGGCAGAGCCTGATTAAGGTGGAAACGGCGATGGTCGGAAACAGCCTCAAGGTGACGTTTCCGTTTGAGGCGCCCGCTCCGGCTGCTGTCTTCCGCCGGTCGCGCATCATTTGGCTGATCTTTGACACTGACATTCCAATTGACATCGGCGCCTTGAAAAAGCTTTCCGGTGGCATGGTGCGGAAGGCCGAGGTGGAAAGCCGTAATGGTGCGCAAATTGTGCGCATGACGCTATCACGGCCATGGCTGACTTACGCAAGCTGGCAGAACGAGTCTTGGGTTATCAATATCGGAAATATGGTGACCGGCAAAACCCAGACGCTTAGCCTGCGCCGTGGGTTGCGCTCCGACAGGCGGTCGATTGTCACGATAAGCTTGAAAGATCCAGGCCGCATTCATTGGTTCGACGATCCCGAGATTGGCGATCGCCTGGCCGTCGTCACCGCACTTGGCCCGCCGCGCAGTCTCATCAAATCGCAGGAATTTGTGGAATTCAAGGTCCTTGCAACGGCACATGGCATTGCTATCGTGCCGCGTGCCGACGATCTGGCGGTCCGGCTTCGCGTTGATGAGGTGATGTTGACGCGGCAAGACGGCCTCACGCTTTCCGCAGGCGAGGTTCATCAATATCAGCCCGGGCGTAAGGCGCTCGACCAATCAAAAAAATCGCGGCCGGGCTTGCTTGATCTAAAATCCTGGCAGCAGGGTGGTTCAGAACGGTTTGCCAGCCGCGTCGGCGAACTTGAGCGCGCCATCTCAAACGCGAAGGAGAAGGACAGAAACCAATTTCGACTTGAACTCGTGCGGCTCTATGTCTCGCACAAACTTGCCGCGGAAGCCTTGGGTGTGATCCGGCAGATGACGGTCGCTGAAGCCGGAGCGATGGCCGATCCCGCGCTCAATATTTTAGCGGGCGTGGCCAATTTGTGGCTCGGCCGATTGCGGGATGCGCGCAAACAACTGGGGGTGCACGCATTGGCGAATGATAAGGATGCCGCCTTGTGGCGCAGCCAAATCTTCGTGCGCGAAAAAAAGTGGGATAAGGCGCTCAAAAATTTCTATGACGGACACGACGCGATCACGTCCTATTCGCCAGAGATCCAGGCCGTGTTCCGGTTGGGGGCCGCTGAGGCGGCGTTGGAGCTTCGTCGATTGGACCGTGCCGCGGACTCACTGGACGCCATATCAGGCGTTCGTTTGCCGGCTTATGTGACGGCTAAGACCGGATTACTGCGTGGCCGTTATTTTGAGAAAATTGGCCGGGTGGAAGATGCAATCGGTGCCTATCAAAGGACTATCGACAGGGATATCCGGCCACTTGCCGCCGACGCAGAGTTTCGCAAGATTTCGCTCGAGCTGAAAACCAACCGCATAAAACTGGAGAGTGCGATCATACGTTTTGAGCGTTTGCGCGTCATTTGGCGGGGCGATGAGACGGAGCTCGGAACACTTCGCTCGCTCGCTAATCTTTATGTCAAGCAAGGCAAATACCGCCAAGCCTTCTCGACCATGAAGACAGCCGTCTTCGCCTTTCCGAAATCGCAATTGTCTCGGAAGATCCAAGATGAAATGAAGGTGGTTTTTAACGAACTATATCTGCATGGGAAAGCCGATTTATTGCAGCCGGTGAAGGCGCTTAGCCTTTATTATGACTTCCGTGAAATGACGCCAATCGGCCGTCTCGGCGATGAGATGATCAGGCGGCTGGCAGACCGGTTGATGTCCGTCGATTTGCTCGACCAGGCGGCTGAATTGCTCGATCACCAAGTCAACAAGCGTCTCAAGGGCGCGGCGCGGGCGCAAGTCGCGACGCGTCTTGCAATGGTTCATCTCATGAACCGCAAACCAGCTTTGGCATTGCGATCGATCCGCCTGACCCGTCAGCCCAATCTTCCCCGGTCTCTGAAGCAGAGCCGCGACATGCTTGAAGCGCGCGCTCTCGGAGATTTGGGCCGCGTGGAGGCGGCAATCGATATTCTAGACAGTCTGAAGGGGCCGGAAGTCAATATGTTGAAAGCCGATGCCTTGTGGAATGCGCAACAATGGCTGAAGGCGGGACAGCAGCTTGAGAAGATGCTGGGAACACGTTGGCAGGAAACAAAAGTCCTCGGTGAGCGAGAACGCTTTGACGTGCTCCGCTCGGCCATAAGCTATTCGCTTGCCGATGATCAATTTGCGCTCGACCGGATGCGCAAGAAATTCTATCCGCTTATGGTGAAGACCCTGGACGCAGAGGCCTTCATTCTGGTTACCAAGGCGGTGAAGGTGAAGGGGACGGCCTTTAAAACATTGGCGAAGGAAATCGCAAGCGTCGATACGCTGGAATCTTTCATGAAGAAATTCCGCAAGCGCTATGACCACTCATTCCGGCCGAAAAAATCGTCCGATGCCCAACCTGCAGGCGCCAAAGCAAAACCGCTTGGTTAGGCGCGGGCGTCGCGCCCGATTCTCAGCCGAGCTGGGCTGGGTTTGCGACCCAGTCTGTTAAAGAATTGGCGATGATATATTCGGCAAAACCAGTGCCCGGCATTTCCGCTTGTGGCTGACGCGGACATTGGGTGGTCAATGAACGCACGCAAGGTGTGTGCCATAAACCGACTTGCAGTGTTTCAGGTTTAGTCGAAAATTACTTGCTCGACCGGCTCAGCATCAAGCCAAGCATCACAAAGCTCGCTGAAACGAAACGCCACACTCCATAGCCTTCTTTCAGCAAGAAGGTTGAGATTAGTGCGGCGAACAGAACACTGGTTTCTCGCAATGCCGAAACCATGCCCATTGGGGCCACGGCAAGTGCCCACACGATGATCCAGTAGGCACCAACCTGCATTCCACCACCCACAAATCCGATTGTGAGGTTGTTTCGCGCGACCTGCCATATCGCACTGCGTTTCCAGAGCAAAGCCAGAGCGAATGTTAACAGTCCGTCGCCAATTGTAAGCCAAACGGCAAAGCCTAGGATGGATACCGCCTTCCGGACTCCAAGTCCGTCAACAACGGTGTACGACGCAATGCAGGCTCCGGTAGCCAAGGCAAAGATTACTGCCTTTTGGTTGATGCTCGTTCCGCCGGGTTTGTCGAGCGTGAGCGTCATCACGCCTACTGCAAGGCAGATAACGCCAATCATCGCGATGGGTGAAATATGCTCTCCTGCAAATAGCGCTGCGCCAACTGTAACAAGCAATGGCGCTGATCCACGCGCAATCGGGTAGACTTGTCCAAGATCTCCGTGATCGTAAGCTATAGGCAGAAAGAAGTGGTAGGCCGTGTGGAGGACAATCGTCAGAAAGAGCAATGGCCAACTGGAGGGGTCTGGGCTATCGACAAAAATAAGAAGCGGAAGAGAAATAAGGGTTCCTGACAATGTGACGAAAGCCATGACGGCTATGCGATCACCACTAATCTTTACTAGAGTGTTCCAGCCAGCATGTAAGGCGGCGGCTACCAGGACCAGCGCTATAACTTCGATGCTCATGAGTAGGCCAAGTTCATTGCGTGTTCTGAGGGGGCAATTGATCGACTGTATGGCCTGTGCCCACCCTTGGAAAGGACGGCAAATGACCGCTTGTGGGTCAACTACGGCCTTTAGAGTCCTTGCCCCTGAAGGTCCGCTCCTGGTTTACACAGCAGACAAATGGGGCGAATGGGTTTGTAACCCAGTCCGCAGTGTTCATCTCATATGAACACCGCCCGCATCACCATTGGCGATCGTCGCGACATGCAAGTTTGATCCCCGCGCAAAACCTACCTCACATAGCAGTGCACAGCCCACCATCTACGTTGATCGCCGTGCCGGTAATGTAGGACCCGGCGTCTGACGCCAGAAACAGGGCTGCATTGGCGAATTCTTGCGCTTTGCCCACCCGCCCCATCGGCAGGGTGCGGCCCATTTCCGCATAGAAATCTTCTAAGCTGCGCCCTTTATTTTCAGCCGCGTGCCGTTGCACCCACTGATCCGATTCGATCCGCCCCACATGCAGTGAATTCACCAGCACATTGTCGCCGGCACCTTCGCTGGCAAGAACCTTGGTCAGCGCCATCCCGGCGGCGCGCGTGATAGCGGTCGGAGCGCCTTCGGCCGGTGGCGCCTTGGCGCCGGTATTCAGAATGTTGATGACCCGCCCCCACTTGCGTGCGCGCATAGGCGGGAACGCAAGCCGCGTGAGGCGGATCGCGGCGAAGAGTTTGAGATCAATATCCGCCTGCCAGTCCGCATCCGAAATCTCGACAAAGGGTGCCCGCGCCGACGAGCCCGCATTGTTGACGAGCACATCAACTTGCCCCAATGCCTCCTCAGCAGCAGCGAACGCCGCCGCGCAGCCCTCCGCCGTGCTCACATCCGCCGAGATGCTCACGACCTTCCCGTCTCCGCATGTTTCGATTTCGCCCCGCGCCTCATCCAGCACGCCCTGGCGGCGCGCCACGATGGCCACATTGCCACCAGCCTCGCAGAAGCGTTTCGCGATCGCCCGCCCGATACCCAGGCTTCCCCCGGTAATAAGAGCATTGCGCCCGTTCATGGTCAGCATCATGGCGTCGTCCACCTCCCTCATTGGTTTTGATCGGAAGACTATCGCGCAGCACGCGCAAAGGATATGGGCAAAGTTGACGGCGCCGGTGCGGTATCCCCTCTCCCCTGGGGGAGAGGGCTTTGCGCCATGATCTTAGCCGCAGGCTAAGTCATTTGGCGCAAAGGGTGAGGGGGATGGCTCTCGGTGGAAAACTCATAAACCTTAGTTTTGCCGTCTTCACGCCCATCCCAAACGCCAAGCGTCTTAGCCCTGACGGCCGAAGCCGGTGGCGTTCGGCCTTCCCCCCCTCAACGGGGAAGGGAAAAGACGTGCCGCCAAACTTCCGACGCCGGCCTGACGCTGCAGACGGGATTGCGTGCTCTGTCGAGCAAAGGACCGGGCTGGTCGGCGTATTCGGTTAACCTCTATCTCCCAGATGTGTTGACAGAAGTAACCCAATGAATTCTTGTTTGTATAAGCAAATCAAGGCATTAAGCCGCTGATATGCGAATTTTGAGGGCGCTGTCACGGGTGAATCAGCTTCAACGATTTTGGGGGTCAGTTTTGACCGGCGTTTGAAGCTTCAGGTCCTTGGCTCGAAGCCAAGTTCAGACGGAGGATGGACCGAAGGGCGTCATTAGAAACGCCGCAATTGTATTATCGGGTGCTCCATAAGCAGGACACCGGCAGGACACCGATTGAACCAAATCTCTTTTGCCCGCGACTAATGACTATGACGTGCCGCCGATTGTTTCGCGGGGGTACGAGCTCAATGTCGTTAGCGG
>BFAS01000123.1 GCA_008974985.1 bacterium MnTg02 | reverse complement strand
GGCGCAATTTTTTGGCTGATTATCTTTTTTTGTTTGATCGACTGCTGGCAAGCGATTTGGCCAAGCGGACGAGCGATAGAAATTCGCTGCGATAGCCAAATGCATCCGTACCGCGCGCTGCTGACGCAAGAGCGTGTATTGCGTCATAGGAATAGTCCGCGAGATGCGTTTCTCCGCGTAGTTTTTGACCGAAGGCTGCTACGCTTGCCGCAAAACGCATGTCGGCGGAAACCGCGCTAATGCTCTCATGAGCAAACTCATCCGTTACAGGGATTGTGATGAGCTTGCTGGTCGAGCTATTGGGGTGCTTATAACGCAGTTTCAGGAAAGCATATTCGCCCGTGAGCGGCGCGGTTCGTTCTGCTTCCGGCTTCTGATATCTAAGATCGTCGATGAGTTTTGCCGTGCTGCCCACAGGTGTGATCTCATAGATCGCCGTCACCGTATGGCCCGAACCGATATCGCCGGCGTCGACTTTGTCATTGTTAAAATCTTGACGATTCAGATGCCGCGTTTCGTAGCCAATGAGACGATATTCAGAGACGCGAGCGGGGTTGAACTCGATCTGGATCTTCACGTCCTTAGCGATCGGGAAGAGCGTTGAGCCTGCTTCCTCCACCAAGACTTTTTGGGCCTCGCGAAGCGTATCGATATAGGCCGCATTGCCGTTGCCGTTTTGGGCAAGGGTTTGCATGAGCGCATCATTGTAATTGCCTTGGCCGAAACCGAGGACGGAAAGAAAGATGCCGCTATCGCGCTTGGTTTCAATATAGCTCTTCAGTTGATCGATATTGGTGATTCCAACGTTAAAGTCACCATCGGTTGCCAGGATGACGCGGTTAACGCCTTCCTTATCGAAGGCCTGTTCTGCCAGCGCATAGGCTTGGCGGATGCCCTGCGCGCCAGCCGTCGAGCCGCCGGAATGGAGTTGCTCCAAGGCGCTAAGAATCTTGGCCCTGTGCTTGACCTTGGTTGGTTCGAGTACCGTACCCGCCCGGCCCGCATAGGTCACAATCGCGACGCTGTCCTCGTCATCGAGACGATTCACGAGCAAACGGAACGCGCTTTTGAGGAGCGGCAGCTTATCGCGGCTGCTCATCGAGCCCGACACATCGATCAGGAAAACAAGGTTCGACCGGGGCTTCGTCTCCGCCACGATTTCATGACCTTTAATGCCGATATGCAGCAGTTTGGTATTCGCATTCCAAGGCGTCGGATAGAGCGCGACACTGGCCTTGAACGGCACTTCCGCGTTTTCCGGACGTGGATAGGCATACGAGAAATAGTTGATCATCTCCTCGACACGAATCGCGTCCCGGGTGGGGAGGGCGCCACGCTGCAGCATGCGCCGTAAAAAGGCATAGGACGCCGTGTCCACATCGATAGAAAAGGTGGAGACGGGATGTTCGGTGACGGACTTAACTGGGTTGGAAGCAAAGCTCGCGAACCGGTCCCGGTTTTCCTGCTCCGGAATCATGTAGCGAAATTGATCAAGCGGCCGTTTGAGTTCGCTGGATCGCAACTGGCTTGCAACTTGGTGGTCGCGGAGCAGGCCGCCAGCAGGTGCGGCTGGCGCAAGCTGGCGCTTGGCGTGATCCTTTCGGGCAACGCGAACGGTAGCGGGCGTCGATGTGTTCGGCTTATCGGCTTCAGTTAGGGTTATTTTTTTTGAAACCGGTGCGCCATCTGCGGCCTTCTCCTCAGCTTTTGGCGGCGCCTTGGACGGCTTTACCAATTTCAAATTGCGGTTGTTGAGCAAAATATTCCTGTCTTCGTCCGACGTCCCGGTCTGTGCGCCACCGACGGCTTCGAGACGTTCCCCGGCCTGTTTTTGTTTAACCAGACCGGTTATCTTGCTGTCTGCCAGACGACCTATGCCAAGGAGATGCTTTGCGTCTTTGTGCCACAGCAGGCTTCCGGCAAGGGGGAAAATGAGCAAGCTTGCGGCAACGGTTCCGACAATCACACGGCGTTCCATAATCCACTCCCATGATTTTTCGATGAAGGTGGACATAGGACGTTCGTCGTTCCGTACTCCTTGGGTGACAGGTGCAATTTTTTTCTGCGAATCTTCGAAAGCGAGCATGGCGGCATCGAGGGCGCGCGTTTTTGCCGCCGGTGACGGCTCCGGTATTTCGATGTCTTTCAGTCGGTTCAGGTCTCTATCGTCCATCACATTCGCTCGTTAGCATTCGCCCGTTAGAAACTGTTTCAACCGCTTCTTAGCCTCATGAATATGCCAGGACACCGTACTTTCAGAGCAGTCCATAATCTCCGCGGCTTGCCGGTGGCTTAGCTCCTCGCTGTATATCAAGATGACAGCACTGCGCTGCTTTTCCGGCAATTGCTGAACCATCTCCCAGATTTGCGTGCGGGTCAGGTCCATGACCGGATCCGGCGCGTAGTTCGTCTCCGCAATGAAAGCCAATTCAGTCATTTTCTGCATTTGCCGTTGACCGGCTCTTTGAAAATCACGCACCGCGTTCAGCGTGACACGATAAAGCCAGCTGGAAAATGCAGATTGTCCCTCAAAACTCTCAATAGATTTTCCAAGCTTCACGCAGACATTTTGAGCGATGTCTTCGGCATCTGCCTGATTGCCGCAGCATTTGAACGCGATACGGTAAATCGAGACATAATGACGCTCGACGAGGCGCGCGAAGGCGGCGCTGTCTCCTCCGATCGCGTTCTCAATCAGGTCCTGGTCAGATAAATCTGTCATCGCTCCTAACCATTAGACGCCGCGAAAAAGGTTTTCCTTGGGGGGGATGACGAGATATTTTTTTGGCCGGAAGAATCTGTCCGTCGGCCTCTACCCCCGGATCATCCTTGCTTAACGTCTAGGCCACGCTCCTCTAGCAGCGCATCAATGGCGGGCATCCGCCCGCGAAAGGCCTTGTAAGCTTCGGCCGGATCATATTTTCCGCCGGAGGAATAAATATGGGTATAGAGCCGCTCCGCTGTCGCTGGGTCGAAGATGTCACCGGTTTCCTTAAAGGCGCGGAAAGCGTCCGCATCCATGACTTCCGACCACATATAGCTGTAATAGGCGGATGAATAGCCGTCGCCGGCAAAAATATGAAGGAAATGGGGGATGCGATGGCGCATGATGATCGCGGCCGGCATATCGATCCGCGCTAGGGCGGCTGCTTCATGAGTTTCGGGATCGGCCGACGCCTCAGGCAGCGCTTCATGAAAATCCAAGTCAACGATAGCCGATGCCAGATACTCGACCGTCTGAAAGCCCATATTGAAATTGCGCGCTGCGATGAGGCGTTCAAGAAGATCATCAGGGATTGCCTCGCCGGTCTCGGCATGGCGGGCGAAGCGGTGCAGAATCTCAGGCTGCAGAAGCCAATGTTCGTAAAGTTGCGAGGGCAGCTCAACATAGTCACTGGGAACATTCGTGCCGGATATGAGCGGATAGGTTACGTCGGACAATAGTCCGTGCAGCGCGTGACCAAATTCATGGAAGACCGTGCGCGCGTCCTCGAAGCTTAAGAGCGTCGGCTGACCCTCACCGCCTTTAACGACATTCAAAACATTCACAATGATGGGGCGGATGTCTCCATCCATTTTCTCTTGCAACCGAAAGGCGTTCATCCAAGCCCCGCTTCGCTTGGAAGGCCGGGCGAAATAATCGCCCAGAAAGAGTCCGATCGCTTGCCCCTCAGCGCCGAAAACATCCCAAGCGCGAACATCCGGATGATAGAGAGGAATATCGTTCCGTGGTTTGAAGGTGAGGCCGAAAAGGCGGTTCGCGGTCTCGAAAGCCGCGGCGATAATCTGATCGAGCTGAAAATAGGGTTTGATTTCCGCTTCATCGAGATCATGTTCGGCCTTGCGAACCTTTGCCGCGTAATGGCGCCAATCCCACGGGGCGAGGTCAAAATTGCCCCCTTCAGATTGAACCATGGATTGTAGAGCGTCCCGTTCCTGTTGGGCCCGCTCGCGGGCGGGCCGCCAGACATCCATCAGAAGCTTACGGACAGCCTCAGGTGTCTTCGCCATCATGTCGTCGAGCTTGAATTGCGCGAATGTTTCAAATCCGAGGAGTTGAGCCCGTTCGTGCCGAAGCGAGATCATTTGTGGAATAAGTGGACGATTATCGGTTTTGCCAGCCATCGCGCCCCGATTGGCCCAGGCTTCAAAGACTTTTTCTCTCAGATCGCGGCGCTCTGAAAATTGCAAAAAGGGCTCGATGCTCGACCGCGCAAGCGTAATCACATGCTTTCCAGTTAAGCCAAGATCTTCCGCACTTGTTGCCGCAGCCCTGCGCAAAAATTCGGGCAAACCAGCGAGATCTGCCTCGCTCTCCAAAACCAGGCGAAAATGTTTTTCGTCGGCCAGAACATTTTGCGCAAACCGTGTTGCAAGTTCTGCAAGGCGCTCCGCAATCTCGGCCATCCGGGTTTTGGCGGCGTCATCAAGGCGCGCGCCGGCACGAATGAAGATCGTATGATAGCGCTCAAGAACGCGATCTTGCTCCGCCGTCAGTTCGAGAGATTTGTGGCGCGAGAAAAGCGCATCCACGCGGCGAAAGAGCGCCGAGTTCAGATAGGTTTCGCTATGGAGCTTGGCGAGGCGCGGCGTTATCTGCCGTTCAATCTCTTGAAGCCGATCATTTGTATCCGCCCCGGATAAATTGAAAAAGACAGTGGCAACCCGATCCAATTGGCGGCCACTGCGCTCAAGCGCCGCGATCACATTGTCAAAGCTCGGTGTTTCGCTTTCCGCCGCGATGTCCGCGATTTCCTGCCGATAGACCTCTATGGACCGGTCGAATGCCTCTGGAAAATGCTCGGGCGTAATGTCATTGAACGGAGGAACCTCACAAGGGGACGTCCATTCTGCAAGAAGCGGATTGTTCGTATCGGGCATTTCGGGCGCTCCAAGGTATGGATGGGGTAATAGAGAGAAAGAACATCAACGGGCCGCAATGTCAGCACGGGTTATGATTTGCTAACAAACCTTTTTTGACGGTCTTTCGGTGGTTTATGTATCTGTCTATTGCTGAGATGATCCGCCCGGCGCGTTGGGCGTTTATGGAAACTGGAATGTGGGATGTTTGCGCACACGTGCAAGCAGCTTTGAGTGAGTTGAGATATTTTATCGTTGGCGCGATAAGGGGAAGGATAGGGGATGACATCGAAAACCGAAGATCAGGGACTTAATCGAGGATTGACCAATTATGGCGACCCTGACTTCTCCATTTATCTTCGCCGATCCTTCGCAAAGTCCATGGGCTACTCGAACGAGCTGCTGGCCCGTCCGATTATCGGCATTGCCAATACCTATAGCGGCTTCAATAATTGCCACCGCCATTTCCCGGAACTTGTGGACGCGGTGAAACGGGGCGTTTTGACGGCAGGCGCATTGCCGCTCGAATTCCCGACCACATCCCTCGGCGAGGTCTTTCTCTCTCCGACCAGTCTCAAATTCCGCAATCTCATGTCCATGGATACCGAAGAGATGATTCGCGCTCAGCCGATGGATGGCGTTGTTCTCATCGGCGGATGCGACAAGACGGTGCCCGCCCAGCTTATGGGCGCGGCTTCGGCGGCGAAGCCAGCACTTCAGCTCGTTGCCGGACCAATGATGACCTCGCGCTATAAGGACGAGCGGCTAGGGGCTTGCACGGATTGCCGTCGTTTTTGGGCGGATTATCGCGCCGGCCGCATCGATAGTAATGAAATTGGTGAAATAGAGGGCCGGTTGGCGACGACCGCGGGCACGTGCGCTGTGATGGGAACCGCGAGCACCATGGCATGTCTCGCCGAAGCTTTGGGCATGACGCTTCCGGGCACCGCCGCCATTCCGGCCGTTCACGCGGATCGATTGCGTGCGGCTGAAGCCAGTGGTGCCGCCGCCGTTCGTCTCGCCTCGGAGGGCATTACACCTGACAAGATTATCACCCGCGACTCCGTCGAAAACGCGATGCGCGTCCTGTTGGCGCTCAGCGGTTCGACAAATGCCGTGATTCATTTGACGGCCATAGCTGGCCGGCTTGGAATTTCAATATCCCTTGAGCGGCTTAATGAGCTGAGCAATACGACGCCGGTGCTGGTTAATCTTAAGCCGGTCGGCGAACACTATATGGAAGACTTTTTCGCCGCCGGCGGTATCGGCGCGGTGTTGCGGGAGCTTAAGCCGCTCCTTAATCTCGATTGTCTGACGGTCTCGGGGCAAACAGTTGGCGAACGGCTGGACGCGGCGGCCGGCGCCTATGTCGACAGAAAGGTGATCGCCAGTTTCGATGATCCGATAGAGGCGCAGGGCGGGCTTATTGCCCTTTTCGGCAGTCTGGCGCCCGATGGGGCAATATTTAAGCGTGCGGCGGCGAGCAGCGAATTGTTTGAACGGCAAGGCCGCGCCGTTGTCTTTTCCTCGCTGGCCGATCTCTCTGAGAGGATCGACGATCCGGATCTTGATGTTACGCCCGACGACTTTCTTATTCTGCAAAATGCCGGGCCGAAAAGTCCCTCCGGCATGCCGGAAGCCGGATATCTCCCTATTCCGGGCAAACTCGCCCGGGCGGGCGTAAAAGACATGGTGCGGATTTCCGATGCGCGGATGAGTGGCACGGCCTATGGCACGATTATTCTACACGTCTCTCCCGAGGCGAGCGTTGGCGGTCCGCTTGGCCTTGTGCGGAATGGCGATCAAATTCTCTTAAGCGTTGCCGGCAGACGCCTTGATCTCCTGGTGGAAGATGATGAGCTTGCGAGACGCCGCGCCGAAGGGCCCGAGACCTCCACTCCCGCATCTGAAAGTAAACGCGGTTACGACTGGCTTTATGCCAACCACGTTCTTCAAGCCGATGACGGATGTGATTTCAACTTTTTGAAAGCAGATAAATAATTGCTGGACTGACGTATTTTTACGCTCCGCTCAGACGGTCAAGCCCTCAGTCTCGAGCAAAGAGAAGTCCAAATGAATATGATTGCCATCCGGATCCCAAATATTCACTTGAACAATGGAGAAGTCGGGAATTTCTCTGATTTGATATTTCTCGCCCTCGCTTTTCAGCAGATCGATAAATTCGGGCAATCCTTTTGCAGAGAACGCGAAATGTTCGAGCTTCGGATCTGTGCCGTTCGGCTGGTCGTCGACACCGACCAAATGAACGGATGGTTTTCCGTTGCAGTAGAGCCAAGCTCCAGAAAATTTAAATTTTGGCCGTGCGCCGCTTTTCATTCCGAGCACGCGCTCATACCATGCGGTCAACTCCTCAAGATTTGAAGTGCGCAAGTTGATGTGATCGAGCTGACCAAGCTCCATGAGTTCGGTTCCTTCCTGTCTCGTCGAGCGCAGGCTCAAGACGCGGCTACCTTTGCGTGATGTCGATGCAGGGTTACCGGATATGCTCGATTAATCAAGAATTGACGTGGAAATACTGCGTTATATTTTTCGAGAGAAATGCTCTGAATTCTCTAAAACGGCTCTAGCTGCTTTTGGCGAGGCAGTCCTTTAGAGCCTTGGCATTTCGCCGCATCAATTTGAAATATAGGTCCGGACCGTCTTTGAGACCTGCGCCAAGAGGATCCAATATGGCGACATTCGCTCTTGTGCCTTCGATCACAACGTTCAAGAGCCGTGGCAGGAATTGTGGTTCGGCAAACACGCATGTTGCGCCCAGATTTGCGAGCTGACGCCGTATTTTCGTGATCTGGGCCGCGCCCGGTTGCCGGTCGGGGCTTAGGGTCACCGCGCTCACTGCATGCAGCCCGAACCGCTTCTCGAAATATTGAAAAGCGTCGTGGAATACGATAAATGGCTTGCCTTTAACGACGTCCAACTCTCGGCGAAGATCCTGAATGAGCGTATTGAGCTTGGCTTTGAGCGCCCGGCCATTGGCTTCGTAGACAGTCGCGCGAGTCGGGTCCACTTTCGCGAGGGCGCGAACAATTTCAGAAGCCATGATCTTGGCATTTTGCGGGTCGAGCCAAAGATGCATATCGATATCGCGACCAGCGCGTCCGTGCTTGTGGGTTGCCTCGCTCTTATGAGCAGAGGCAACAATATCGTCGTCACGATCATGGTCCTGCCAGGAGCGGCTTTCACGAAATTGCCAGCGGACGAGCCCGTCCGCGTCAGCGAGTGCAATAATGGTTGCCGATTTGCCCAAAGTCTTGATTGGCCCTTTAAGGAACGGTTCCATCGTTTCGCCAACCCAGAAAATAAGCTTGGCCTGTTCCAATGCATCGGCGTCTGAAGGCTTCAGAGTGTAGACATGTGGCGATCCGCCGCCGCGCACGATAAGGCGAGGCGCGCCAGCGCCTTGCATAATAGCCGCGACTAGGGAATGGATTGGCTTTATGGAGACGACGACGCCGCTCTCCGCTTTGGCGATGCCCGAAAATCCGAGCGCATAGGCGACAGATATTATGAGGAGCGCTGTCCGGATATAAGCCATTCTTGGACTCATACAATATTGATTATGCAGGCTTTTTTGCGTTTTGACCTGTTGCGGTCTTGTCGTTTGGGCATTCGCCATTTTGTCATGGCAATAGGATTGTTATAGTATAACATAATGCCATTATTGGAACAATGCGTTAAAAAAATATTGTCAATAGACAAAGAGAAGCGGAATTAGCGGTGCAGAAAACTGCCGAAAACCGGGCCATACGGATGAGAGACGACGCACTTATTGATGCGCGCGGAATTGGTGTTTGCTATGGCGAGCGGTGGGTCATTAGAGGTGTCGACATATCGGTTCGCGGTGGCGAGATCGTCACGCTCATTGGTCCGAATGGAAGTGGAAAAAGCACCACTGCGAAAGCGATTTTGGGGCTGATTCCGCTGACCGCCGGAGCCGTTGCCAAGGCGGACGGGCTGCGTATCGGCTATGTGCCGCAAAGATTGGCGATTGATCCAACGCTGCCCTTGGCGGTCTCCCGGCTCATGACATTGACCGATCCTCATGGGACCGACGAGATCGAAAGAGCGCTTGACGCCGTCGGCATCAGCCATCTCATAGATGCACCGGTTCAGGCCTTGTCTGGCGGCGAGTTCCAGCGCGCGCTGATGGCGCGGGCGATCATCCGTGAACCTGATCTCCTGGTTTTGGACGAACCCGTGCAAGGCGTGGATTTTTCCGGTCAGATCGCTCTTTATGAGCTTATTCGATCCATTCGCGATCGGCTGCAATGCGGAATTTTGCTGATTTCCCATGATCTGCATATTGTCATGGCTGAAACCGATCGGGTGATTTGTCTCAACGGTCATGTCTGTTGTTCAGGAACGCCGAAGGTGGTGTCCAAAAGCCCGGAATATCTACAACTCTTTGGCCCTCAGGCTGCCGAAGCGCTTGCGATCTATCACCATGATCATGACCATGCACATGGTCCCGACGGCGGTGTCATTCCACTCGGATCCAGCTCGCCATCAGCACCGGCGGACGCCACTCGAGCACGGGGGGACACAGACGCTGCTCACTGACTTCTTCAGCCGAGCGCTTGTTGCCGGGATAGGCGTCGCGCTCATCGCCGGCCCCCTCGGCTGCTTTATCGTCTGGCGCCGCATGGCCTATTTCGGGGCGACCATGTCCCATTCCGCTCTGCTTGGCGTCGCGCTGGCCCTTCTTTTCGAAGTGAACACCATGGTGGGGGTTTTTATCGTTGCCGCCGCCGCCGCTCCGGCGCTTCTTTTCCTGGAGCGTCAGGAAAAACTATCGACCGATACGCTGCTTGGAATTCTCGCCCATGGCACGCTGGCCGTTGGCCTCGTTTTGCTTGCCTTTATGTCCTCGGTTCGTATTGATCTGATGGGTTATTTGTTTGGCGATATTCTCGCCGTCTCCAAATTAGAAATCGCCATCATTTATCTCGGCGGTGCCGTCGTCATTGGCGGGCTTATGTGGATTTGGCGTCCATTGCTCGCGATCACTGTCAGCACCGAAATCGCCCAAGCCGAAGGCATTCATCCCGAACGGGTCCGCCTGGTCTTCATGTTACTTGTTGCCGGCGCAATCGCGATTGCCATGAAGATTGTCGGTATTCTCTTGATCGTATCCCTATTGATCATTCCTCCGGCCGCCGCCCGCCGGTTTGGAGCAAGTCCAGAGCAAATGGCGGTCATCGCGGCTGTGCTGGGCGCTGTTGCCGTTGTTGCCGGACTCTATGGATCGCTCAGTTTTGATACGCCGAGCGGGCCGTCCATCGTCATCGCGGCGCTGGCCGTTTTTCTGTTGACCTTGTTACCCTTTAAGATACCCGGCGAGAGAAAATTATAAGGGACCGCAAGGGGTCACAACATGACCCGCAAAACAGTGCACCATTTTTGCAGGACATACTCTAGGAATGGGTGAGAGCGAATTTCCCTGTCCAAGGGACAAGGGAGCCCGCTCCAGACTTTGAATTTTTCGGTATCAAATTCGCAGCGGCCATCAAACCCGCAACGGTATGACAGAACAGGAAATTATTGACGAAGTGGCCCGTATTTATGGGTTGGTTGGACCGGTTGGTGCGATCCTCATTTTGCTGTCGCTCGTGTCGTTGACACTCATATTTATCAAAGCTTTCATATTTCTCACGGCGCGGCTTGGCCGGACACGGATGATTGAGGCGGCACTCGACCGGCTTGAATCCGGTGATTTTGAGAGCGCGCAGATTGCCATCCGCTCTTGCCGCCATCCGGTTTCCGAGATGATACGGGCCGGCGTTGAAATGGCTGAGGCGGGTGCTACACACTTAAAGATCGAAGCCAAAGTGCGCGCCGTCGCGCAGAACCATTTTGCCCGGCTGGCCCGGCACAACCGTATGCTGGAGCTTATCGGTTTGATCGCGCCGCTGCTTGGGCTTCTCGGCACGATTTTGGGCATGATCAAGGCGTTCCAGGCGCTTCAGATCTCCGGCGCGCAAGCGAACCCATCGGTTTTGGCCGGCGGCATCTGGGAAGCGCTCCTAACGACGGCGCTAGGGCTCACTGTCGCCATTCCCGCAATTATTGCGTTCAATCTTGCCGAGAATCGGATTGATAATTTGCGCCAGCTAGCCTCCGCTTCATTGGCCCGGTTTTTTGCCAGCTTGGAAACGATGGAAAGGCCGTGAGTCCGGATGCAATTGCGCGGCGATCAGACAAGCATGAGCTTTGAGCTTTCCGGCTCACGCCGGCGCGCGATCCTTTCTCTTGCGCCGCTGATTGACGTCACCTTTATCATTCTCATTTTCTTCATGCTGGTGACGCAATTCACGCACCTGGCGCCCGTAAAAGTGGAGCTTGGCGCCCTCCAGCCTGCCGTTGCTTTGCCTGACCGCATAGACGAGACGGGGCGCCGCCGTCAGGCTCGGCTTTTTGTTCAAGGCGATGGCAAGATCAGCTTCGGAACATTTCAGGGGTCTCTTGGGCCGGGCTTCGCGCAAGCTTTGCGCGCATGGAGCAACAAGCCGGAGATGAATGGGGAGATTTCCGCTAAACCGGTTCTACTGATCGAGCCACAAGAAAATGTGCCGCTTCAGCTTCTGATCGATGTCATGGAGGAAGTTCAACGCCACCCGGCATTTGTTATGAAGATCGTTATTCCAAGTCGATCGGAGGGGCCCTTATGAGACTGAACGCTTCAAGAGCCGCACAATCGGATCTCTCCAGCGCCTTCGATTTTTTCGGTCCGCCGGTCCGCGGACAAGATCGGCAGGATCGGTTGATCCCGATGATCAATATCGTTTTTCTTCTGCTGACTTTTTTTCTCGTCGCCGGGACGTTCCATGCGGCCGATACGCTTGCCATTGACCCCCCCCTGATGCGGACCGGAGGGGTCTTGGATGCGAACAAGACCACGCTTTATTTGGAACGCGACGGAGCCCTCGCTTTTGGCGGGCTCCCGATGACTCAAACAAAGCTTGTCGCCACGGTGCGCGATTGGCTGGCAAAGGACCCGGATGGCGAATTGCAGATTAAAGCGGATAAGGCGGTTCAAGCCGGGACCATTCTGCCATTGCTACAGGAACTCAAACAGGCCGGTTTGAAAAACGTCCGTTTGATTGTGGTTAAGCGGGACGTTGGCCAATGATGCCGGAAACTGGATCATTCTTGAAGGTCAGCCTTGCCATCAGTTTGGCGACGGCAGTTCATGCCGGGGCCTTTGTCTGGGTTGTTCGAATTGGTGACGAACCCGGCGCAATTTCACGTGAAACGGCTTCTATCAGCTTGAACCTGGTCGAAACCGTTATTTTACAAGCGCCGGTGGAGAGCGAAAAATCGGAAACGGCAACGCCCGAAACCAATGCCATTGCGCCGCCGGTTTTAGCGAAAATCCCTAAAGACGAACCGGACAAGACGGAGATTGAAACAGAGGCCGGCAAGGCCGTCCGGCACGATGAGGAAAGTCGCGATTCGAATTTTGGCGAGAAAAATCCGCCGACTCTCATTCAGAGAGATAATCACGAAGCGAGTACGGCAGAGAAGGAATCACGGCGAAATAGCCCAGAGCAGCCGCGTGTAGAGCAAAAGAAAAAGGCCGGCCAGCCGGACGGCCGAATTCAGCACCGTGTCAAGAAAAGTGCGCCGAAGAGACGCCTGTCGGCACGATCGCGAGGGACGTCTCCATCCAGCGACCCTGGAGGCCGTATTTCTGCAAGCCGAGGCA
>BFAS01000122.1 GCA_008974985.1 bacterium MnTg02 | reverse complement strand
CGAAATGTCGAGGGTTATAATAAGCGAATCCGTGAAGCCGAAAAAAAAGGCGAAGCCCTAAGCCGCACGATACAGACCGGTTTCGACAATGAAACCGGTCAGGCGGTCTATGAACGAGAGCATTTGGATCTCGATCCTCTGCCCTATATCGTTGTTGTCATCGACGAGATGGCCGACCTCATGATGGTCGCCGGCAAGGATATCGAAGCGGCGGTGCAGCGTTTGGCTCAAATGGCCCGTGCTGCCGGAATTCATTTGATCACCGCCACCCAGCGCCCGAGCGTTGATGTGATCACGGGAACCATAAAAGCCAATTTTCCAACCCGGATCAGCTTTCAAGTTACGTCCAAAATAGATAGCCGCACCATACTCGGCGAGCCGGGTGCGGAACAATTGCTTGGCGCTGGTGATATGCTTTATCTGGGTGGTGGCGGCAGGCCGGCGCGGATTCATGGTCCATTTGTCTCGGATGAAGAAATCGAGCGGATCGCCACGTTCCTGAAAGCCCAGGGTGAACCGCACTATATAAATGAGGTGACGGAGTCACCTGACGATGATGGTGATGGCGGTGGTCCCTCGGGTTCCGGCCGTTCGACCGGTGACGACCTTTACGATCGCGCTGTGGAGATCGTTCTGCGCGACAAGAGAGCCTCGACAAGCTACATTCAACGAAAGCTTTCAATCGGTTATAATCGTGCGGCGACGCTTGTAGAGCGCATGGAAGAAGATGGATTAATCAGCGCGGCGGACCGTGTTGGGCGGCGTAGCGTACTGATCGACCGGACCGATGAAAACCTCATGGACTGAAGCAATAGGGAACAAATGCCGAAGAAGTTTGTGGTTTGCCTCGATGTTGGCCTAATTGTCGTGAATTGAGTGAACCCTCGCGTTGGTCTCAAGAGCACAACGAAATAGAAATTGGAGCCCGGCTATGGTGAATAAACTTATTGCCGTCCCCTTCTTGGTCATCTTTCTTTCGACGACAAATATGTTCGCCGCTGAGGAGGCAAATGCACAAGGCCCCGCCAGTCCGGCTGAGCCGGAGGTATCGGGAACTGTACCGGCCGAAATGCCAGCCGGTTCTGAAACGAATTGGCAAACCGAAGTTAAAAGCGGTTCTGCTGAGAAAGTCGAAGCTGGCGCCGCTGAGAATATCGACGGATTGCGCGCCGAGGATGTTGAGCTCATTCGCCGAGCCAGCGATTACTTTAATCAGATTACCAATCTCCAGGGCACATTTGTGCAAACAAGCTCGGCGAACGAACGCACCAAGGGGCGCTTTTATGTGAAGCGGCCCGGACGCCTTCGGTTTGACTACGCCGCACCGAGCAAATTGCGGATCGTCTCCGATGGCGAATGGCTGACAATTGAGGACTTGGAAGACATTCAAAATACACAACGTTACAGTCTCGACTCTACGCCGTTTCGCATGCTGTTTGCGAAGGATGTCGACCTCTTGCGTGATGCAAACATCCTCGATATTTCCCGCGGCGAGGATGTCGTCATTCTTACGCTTGTCGACAAGAAGGATGGGTCGTCCGGCCAAATAAGATTGTTTTTCACGATTCCAGAATTCGTGCTGAAGGAATGGATCATTACCGATCCCCAAGGGTTGGATACGCGTGTCGAGATCGCCAATTTGGATCTGGACAAGGCGATCAATCCTGAGATGTTCAAGCCGTCCGAATTCATACTCCCGGAATTCCAAAATTAAGTTCGGCACTAAAATCGAACGAAGCGGCCCGCCGTCCCGATGTTCGCCCAATGCAGGAAAAGGCAAACAGTGAACCGCGCCGTTCTGCGGTTGATAGTGTCAATTTTTTCTGTGAACCCGATTGAAATTCGGTCTTCAAATTCCTATCTCAAAATTACTGCGGGTGAAGTCATTTATAAATCGGTAGTGCCCCCCGTCTAGCCGACCGGCTTCGCCCTTTTGCGCCGGATCCCTCCCGGCGTATGGCGCATTTTAAGCGCTCTCAGCGCCCAACCCGCTTGACGGTTGGGCGCTTTTTTGTTGTCTCCCGGACTCGGGTATTTTCGGCTCACGATCTATTCCGATCGGCGGAGGCTTAAGGACGGGACAAAAAATTATGAAATTTCGACTTGCGACATGGAACATCAATTCCGTACGTCTCCGCTTGGATCTTATTGAGCGCTTCGTTGCAAATTATTCGCCGGATGTTCTGTGCCTTCAGGAAATCAAATGCTTGAACGACCAGTTCCCCTATCAACAGATTGAATCAATCGGCTTTCCCCATATCGAAGTTAATGGGCAAAAGGCCTATCATGGTGTGGCGACGCTCTCTCGCCTTCCCCTTCAGAAACACTCTCGATATGATTTCAATGGGAGTGGTGACGCGCGCCATATGGCAGTGGAGATCGCATCCGGCAACAGCGGACCCGACCCACTCATTCTGCATAATTTTTACGTTCCCGCCGGCGGTGACGAACCGGACGAGGAGATCAACCCAAAATTTAAGCAGAAGCTTACCTATCTAAAAAATATGGAGAAGCGTTTTAAGGCGCAAAAGACGAAAGCCCGTAACCGGATGATATTGGTTGGTGACCTGAATGTCGCACCGCTGGAAAACGATGTTTGGTCACACAAGCAGCTCCTCAAAGTCGTCTCTCATACACCCGTCGAGGTCGAATCTCTGAATCGTTTGCAAAAGGCGCATAGCTGGATCGACGTCATGCGCCAACACGTGTCCGAGGATAAGAAGCTGTTTACCTGGTGGAGCTATCGCGCCCGCGATTGGCGGGATTCAAATCGCGGCCGTCGCCTCGATCATATTTGGATAACGCCAGCTCTGAAGGGAACAGCCATCCGCATGGAAGTGGCCGAAGATGTGCGGGGTTGGGACAGGCCCTCGGACCATGCGCCTGTCATCGTCGATTTTGATTTGACGGTCTAGAACATTTTCAGGAAAAGCATGTCCCCGCGAAAGCGGGGATGTGTGCAGTTTTCCGCCCGAGAATGCGTAGAAACAAAAAACGAGAGCATATTCGGTGAACAGGAGTTCATCAAATCTGCTCCAAACCCCCTTTAGAGAATTAACTCTGAATTCTCTAACAGGGCGATCGCTCAGTTGGTGATGCTGGTGGACACAGACCGAGCCGTGCCGTCGATTTCCTTCGCGGCGACATCTCCCGCTTCGAACTGCCTTTGCAAATTCTGCAATTTTTCGGCAAAGATCACAAAGCGATCACTGATGCGATCCGCGAAATGGCGCGCCAAAGACGGGTCGTCTTGCAGCAACTGCCGCATCAGCGC
>BFAS01000121.1 GCA_008974985.1 bacterium MnTg02 | reverse complement strand
AAAATGTCACCGAATGTACCGGTGGGGCCCGCACGGTGAAAGAAACCGATCTCTCGGACCGCTATCACACCCATTGTGACCCGCGTCTCAATGCCGACCAAGCCATCGAACTCGCTTTTATTATTGCCGAGCGCTTGAAGAAGGACCGGGAAGCGCAACCGGCAGCATCGGAAGCGGCAACGGCGTAGCGGCTTCGAGGTGCATTCAGGCTGGTTTGGTATGGGTTGACGTCGCCTAATCATAGGCCATCTGTCTATGGGAACGCCAATGCCTCGCTGCGGACGCATGCCGCGCTAACCATACTGGCTACACGGACAGGTGCTCCGGATCACGTCCGGGACAAGTTTGGCTGGGATGATGAATAGCGAGATTTGAACGTCTTCATCATAGAAAATTGGGCGCTAAGCGTACGTATTGCGCTGTTGTGGCCTCGTCGAATTCGTGCATGAGCGGATATTTCAATCCATGCGGTGGTTTACGGCCTCTGCAATTCCAGATATTCGATCGTCTTCAGACCATCGAACCTGGCAATGTTAGGGAGAAAAATTATGCGCTCAAGGATCGTGCGGGCTTCGGATCGCCCGACTAAGCAGGCGCCTGGGGACAAATTCATAGGCGTCGTCTGGCAAGATCAGATATTTGTGCCGGAAGACCCGTCGCGCCTTCGCGTGACTCGTGTCTCTTTTACGCCGGGTGCGCGTACCAACTGGCACACGCACGCGGTTGGGCAGATCCTTTATGTCTTGACCGGCACCGGCCGTTATCAATTGGAGGGTGACGTGGTTCAAGAATTGCTTCCCGGCGATACAGTTATCATTCCCGCAAATGCCCGCCATTGGCATGGCGCATCTCCGGACCACCTCATGGTTCATCTTGCATTGTCAGAATCAAACGATAAGGGCGAGAGCACCGAGTGGCTTGAGCCTGTGAGTGACGCGGATTATTCGGCGTCTGCGGTGAGCGACACCTAGCAGGCTGCTGAAAAACGCGAGGCGCGTTTCCGGGCGTAAAGATGTGCCGGCAGGTCTTTATAGAAATAGGTGCCGGCAATACGCGATGTCCTTGCGCCGTAGATTTGCAACGGTCCATAATTGGTGCCCCAATCGCCCGGAACCGCGGGCTCGGCGTTCGCTTGCGTGCTGAAACCGATCAGAAGGACCATGAGTAAGCTGGCGGCAATCACAGCAAAAAGCCGAGATCGTGCCGAAGTGTGCTCAGAAGCATGACATGTTGAGATGGGGGGCATGGTAGTCTCGTTGCTGTTTTCTGAGTTGACAATATTGCGAGGATGCTTTGCCGTCTTGCTCTTTCATGCGAGGCGCGATATCGGAGCGGGGGTAGGAGCCAGTCATCTATCCCGGACGAACCCATTTCCTGAAATGACCATTGAAATTAAAAACAGTCTGAAAATCGCGCTTGCCCAGCTCAATCCCATTGTCGGCGATATTTCCGGGAACAGTGCAAAGATTTTAAAGGCGCGCCAGGAAGCGGCTGCGCTCGGCGCTGATTTGGTCGGCTATACGGAACTCATTCTATCCGGCTATCCCCCAGAGGATTTGGTGCTCAAGCCCGCCTTTCTATCGGCACTTCATGAGGCTGCCATTGAGCTTGCCAAGACAACGGCGGATGGCGGTCCGGGCATGCTGATTGGCCTGCCCTGGCGGGAGGAGGGCGCGGTCTATAACGCTGCAGCACTGTTGGACGGTGGCGAGATCAAAGCCGTCCGGCTGAAATATGAGCTGCCCAATTATGGCGTCTTTGACGAAAAACGCGTGTTCGCGGTCGGGCCGCTGCCGGGCCCGGTAAATTTCCGTGGTGTGCGGATTGGCGCACTTATTTGCGAAGATATTTGGGAAGAAGAAGTTTGCGAGTGCCTGGAGGAGACAGGCACGGAGCTGCTTATCGTTCTGAATGGGTCGCCCTATTCGCTCGGCAAGCGCGACGCGCGGATGAATGTCGCCGTGTCGCGGGTGACCGAAACAGGTTTGCCCATGGTCTACATCAATCAGGTCGGCGGGCAGGATGAACTCGTTTTCGATGGCGCGTCGTTTGTCTTGAACAGCGACCGTTCGCTCGCGATGCAATTGCCGGATTGGCAGGAGAGAGTTGCGTTGACGGAGTGGCTCCGGGAGGAGGACGGTTGGATTTGTCAGCCGGCCACGCGGGATTTGGTCACCGAGGGGGATCAAGCCAACTACGCTGCTTGTATGCATGGGCTTCGCGACTATGTCGGCAAGAACGGATTTCCCGGAGTCGTGCTTGGTCTGTCGGGGGGAATCGATTCAGCCCTTTGCGCGGCATTAAGTGTCGACGCGCTTGGCGCGGACCGGGTTCATTGCATCATGTTGCCCTACCGCTATACCAGCAATGAGAGTCAAAGCGATGCCGCCGAATGCGCCGGAGCCTTAAGCGTGCGCTATGACATTGTGCCCATTCATGAGGCGGTGGAGGGTCTCGGCAAAAGCCTTGAAAAAAGCTTCGATGGGGCCGATCCCGGCGTTGCGGAGGAAAACATTCAGTCGCGCGTACGCGGCACCATTCTTATGGGCATTTCTAATAAATTCGGCCCCATGCTCGTGACGACAGGCAACAAATCCGAGGTCTCGGTTGGTTACGCCACCCTTTACGGCGATATGAATGGCGGTTTCAACCCGATCAAGGATCTCTATAAAACGCAAGTCTACGCGCTTGCGCGCTACCGCAATGGAGATAAGCCTGAAGGCGCGTTGGGGCCCAATGGAACAGTCATCCCAGAGAACATTCTGACAAAAGCGCCGACGGCTGAGCTTCGCGAAAACCAGACGGATCAGGATTCACTCCCGCCGTACGATGTGCTTGACGATATTCTCGAATGTTTGGTGGAGAAGGAGCTTCCGGTTCCGGAGATCGCCGCCCGTGGCCATGATGTCCAAACCGTCAGGAAGATTGAGCATCTGCTCTACATTGCGGAATATAAGCGCCGGCAATCGGCCCCTGGCGTCAAAATCTCTGAACGGGTCTTTGGCCGCGACCGGAGATATCCGATTACCAACAAATTTCGAGAGCGTCCATGACAGCTCCCGGCGGCCAAGGGATAATACCAATGGTTCTTGAGCTCGACTCATGGACCATCGGCAAGCGTGACTGTGCGTCGCGCCCTATGGCGGTCAAGTCTTCGTGGCGCCTGAACGCCCATCGGTCATTCTCTATGACCGACGATATAAGCATTCGATAATGTTCTCCCGGCTGTCAGACAAAGCGCTCATTCTTGTCATGTGCGGCGTTCAGCTGCTGACCATGCTTTCCATTTCAATTTATGCCGCTCAATTGCCAGCATTACGGGACTTCTGGGGCCTTAATAACGCCGAGGCTGGTTGGATCGGCGCGGCCTATTTCGTTGGCTACACGGTCTTGGTCCCGATTTTGACCAGCCTAACGGACCGGATCGACCCCAAGCGTATCTATATGGTTGGCGCGGTGCTGCTGTTTGGTGGCTGCACGTTGTTCGGCATGTTTGCGACCGATCTCTTCACGGCGCTCTTATTTCATGCGATGGCTGGCGCGGGCCTTGCCGGAACCTACATGCCGGGCCTGAAGGGGCTTGTCGATCATGTCGACGATAAGCTGCAGTCGCGGGCGACCGCTTTTTATACCGCGAGCTTTGGATTTGGGGCCGCCTTTTCTTATCCGTTTAGCGACTATCTCGGGCAGTTGTTCAGTTGGCACTATGCTTTTGTGGGCGCAGGTTTAGCGGCACTCATTTCCGGTTTTATTGTTTGGATATTTCTCCCCCCCGCGGACCCAGCCAAACTGAATGTCGCGACCACGCGGCTGTTGGATTTCCGGCCGGTTTTTCGCAATCGTGCGGCAATGGCCTACACGCTCGGTTATGCGATCCATTGCTGGGAACTTTTTGGGCTGCGCACGTGGGTTGTGGCTTATCTTGTTTACGCGGCGCAAAAGCATGGAACCGATCCGGGACTTTTAGGTCCATCTGTCATTGCCGCGGTGCTGACAATTGTCGGTGTGCCTTCGAGTATTTATGGCAATGAACTCGCCATGAAATTTGGCCGCAGGCGCACGATTTCTTTCGTAATGCTTGCCTCGGCTCTGGTCTGTTTTACGATCGGCTTAGCAGCCGAATATTCGTACTGGCTTGCGGCTGCCTTTTGTATTTTGCATGGCGTGACCGTTATCATGGATTCAGCCGCGTTAACCGGCGGAGCGCTCGGCAATGCCGAGCCCGGATATCGCGGAGCGACGATGGCCGTCCATTCTACATTAGGATTTGCAGGCGCCATATTGGGGCCGCTGGTTTTCGGAAGTGTTTTGGATCTCGGAGGTGGTGAGACGTCACTAAGCTGGTGGATGGGTTATGCCCATATGGGCGTCCTGCTCGTCCTAGGGTCCCTTATGCTCCGTATGCTGCGCCCACCATCCATTATGGGCGATCGTCTCTAACGATCCATTCGTATGATTATTGAGGACTGGCCGCGTGAATTGTGCTTTTTTCCTCATAAAGGCGACAGGCAAGTCGATGCCCGAGTTTGTTGACATGACCCCGTGCGAGGTAATCTCGTAACCCGCCCGCGTATAGAATGAGACAGCGTTGACATTTGCGCGGACACTAAAATCCGTGAAACCGGCTTGGTAAGCGCGCGCCTCGGCATTTTCCAAAAGCAGGCGGCCGATGCCGCAGCAGGAAAATAAAGGCCGGACAAAAACTTTACGGATTCGCGCCGTCGTGCCGTTATCGTCCGCAGGGCACCATCCAGACGTGCCGACGATTTCGCCATCCACCCAAGCGCAATAGACCGAATTGTTGCGAATTTCCTTGATATATTCAGGCTGCCGCATGACTTCGATATGGGCAGCAAGCTGTTCTTCGGAATGGTGCTCGGCGGCGAGTATTCTAAAGGCGATTTCATGCACATACCGGACCGACGACATATCATCGATACTCACAGGGCGCAAAACCACAGAGTCAGATAGATCGAAATTTGTCACGATACTCATTACGCAATACATCAACCGATGCTAAGGCAATACACCAGTTGGGCAACAGAATTGCGTCATAATTTCGTCTGGGCGAATTTCATCTGAAATGGGTGTTGAAAATGGCACACCGCCGCTGGCGCCAATCGCAGGCTAAGTGGCTGTATCCACAGTCGATCCACAGATGAGAGCCGTTTTCGCCAGGTTTTTGGGACGCATGATCCTAAAATTCTTGATCCGAGCACGGACCTATCTTGAATTTGCAGGCCTATTCGTCTTTTGGTTTTGCGTCGCCAATATTGGCGTTTTCGACGGCGCGGCTCCAAGATCACCGGAGCCTTTCGGCGGTACCGGAGCGCCACCGCCTTCTTGGCTATCAAGCGGCGAATATTCCACTTGTTTGCACGAGCAGCCTTTGATGAATTCCTTGCGGTAGCGCCAGGCATTTACGATTGCGCTATAGGGGCGGCCGTCAAGAGAGACCATTTGTTCGACCGCTTCGCCCGGGTTGCGATGGACAAACAGCTCCGCCGGTGCCGCGCAGTTGGACTGACATGCGGAGGCGTCTTGCTTAAAGCGGCTCGGCAAAGTCGAAAAACTCACAGGATAATAAAACCCGTCGCATAGCCGCACGCACATTGTGCGATAGGTTGCAAATGGCAGGATCGAGCTCGGCTCACGTTCTTCGGCGGGCGGGCGAGAGCCGAAAAAACCATCCTCTCCAAACGGGAAGAAAAATCCTCTGCGCTTGCGCGCCTCCTGTTGGTAATTGCCGCCACATCCGGCGCGCGCGAGGGCTGCGATAAGGTCATCTTGGCGGCGGCTTCCACGGCGTGACCGTGAAATCGTCTCGCGCTCTCCTTGAAGCTGTGTGAGCTTGCGTCGCGCATCTTCGATTTTTCCGTGAATTTTCAAGCATTTCCGTGTCCGCTTAAGCGCCCGGCCAAAGATGAACAGGGATTCGTAACAGTTAGCTCGCTCCGCGCGCGCTTGTTCCTTATTGAATATGGCGTCTTGTTTACGGATTTCTTCTTCAATTTTGGGGAGATGCTTTCGAGATTGCGATCCGACCATCCAATCCTGGGCGAGTTCCTGCTCCAGCCGCATACAATATTCCTCGCGCGGCGTAAGCGTTTGTGACGCAGCAGGGAGAGTGCAGCTGACAGCGAGTGCCAATCCAAAGCCGGCGACTCTGAATTTTCGGTTTCTCTGAAAAGACCGTTTTCGTGAGGCTCGGCTCATTCTTTCATCTCGAATTATTCTCGATGTCAAGCGCGCCTCAGCCCACGCGCGGTTCCTCGCCAATTATGCGCTCAGGTGAATAACAGGTCAATGTAGCACCGCCGCGATGTCACGATATTGATCGTTGCCGGATTTGGATTGGTCATGGCGGACCGCCTCGCGACGCGGTTGGAGCAAACGATCAGGACCCCAAATATCAAATGGTCTATACTCGGCCGCGAAAGGCCCCTGCACGGGAAGCACAGCAGCCTTGATGAAGGAAGTGCTTCACTATGGAAACCGGACAAAAGGTGCGACATGACGCCTGAAACCAGCCGGGAAGCGGCACGTGCGATAGCAGACGCACGGCGGAACCAAACCCTCCTGGCGAAATTGCCAACGGAACTAACACCGGAAACGTTGGAAGACGGCTATGCCATTCAACGCGACTTTATGGAAATTTGGCCCGAGCGGCTGATTGGCTGGAAAGTTGGCGCGACGGCTGAAAAGGTCCAAGAGATTTATGGCCTGTCGGAACCGTTTTTTGGACCTCTTTACGACGGTACCGTTTTCCACAGCCCTGCGGCGGCCAAGGCGGAGCGGTTTGGACATCTTTGCATCGAGTCCGAATTCGCGTTTCGTTTTGGCCGCGATTTGCCGGTTCGCGATGAGCCCTACCGGTTGGCCGAAATTCTCGACGCGATCGACGTCGTTATTCCCGTCATGGAACTCATCAGCCCGCGGTTCGAGACGTTGTTGACAGATGCGGCGCCGCTCGCGGTTGCCGACTGCGGGATCAATGGCGGGCTTGTTCTTGGCACGCTTGAGACCGCGTGGCGCGACATCAATATTCCGGCGCATCCGGTGCGATTTTCGGTGGATGGCCAACTTCGCGAGGAAGGCACCGGCGCCCGCGTGCTTGGCGATCCGTTCAATGTGCTGGAATGGACCGTGAAGGCGCTAGCGCGCCATGGCCTAAGCCTGTCGGCTGGACAGCTCATTTCGACGGGGACCTGTACAGGCTTTCACTATGTCGATCGCGGCCAACTGGCGGTTGCCGATTTCGGATCGCTCGGTGAAGTGAGCGTTTTGTTTGCGTCGTAAATTATACCATCGGTCATTGGTATTGACCGATAGGCGTTCAGGCGCCACGCAGGCTTACGCGCCATAAGGCGCGGGTCACGCGGTCGCGCTTGCCAATGATCCTTGAGTCAAGCTCAAGGATCATTGGTATTAGCTCATGAAGTGCTCCCGCTAACGCCGATCTTGACGCTTATCGGAAAACTCTCCATAACCGCACTCATGATGCAAACGGCCTGCAACGCGACAATGATTATTTGCGAAAGCATTTCTATTCCGTGCTAGCACAAGCGCTGGCGAGCGGCCGTTCCACTCCTCCAAAAACTTAAGAACGAACGTCCCGCCGGCACATGAGGGACGATTGGTGACGCTCAAGCTCTACAACACATTGACCCGCAAAAAAGAGGTCTTCGAGCCGCAGGATGCGAGCAATGTCCGCATGTATGTGTGCGGGCCGACTGTTTATGATTATGCCCATATTGGCAATGCGCGGCCGGTGATCGTCTTCGACGTTCTGTTTCGCCTGCTCCGCCATCTCTATGGCGAGGACCATGTCACCTACGCGCGCAACATCACCGATGTTGACGACAAGATTATTGCCCGGGCGGCCGATGAGGACCGGGCCATCAGCGACCTGACGGAAGAAACGACGCGGCAATTCCACGATGATATCCGCGCTCTCGGCGTTTTGATGCCTGAGGATGTCAACACGCCGGGCGCCACGCCAAGCTTTATCGAGCCCAAGGCGACAGAGCATATTCCCCAAATGATCGCCATGATCGAGTGCTTGATCGCCTCAGGACATGCCTACGAAGCCGAAGGCCATGTGTTGTTCGATGTTACTTCGAAGGACGATTACGGCAAGCTCGCGCGGCGCTCCCTTGACGAAATGGAGGCGGGTGCCCGTGTTGAGGTGGCGCCTTACAAAAAAGGGCAGATGGATTTTGTGCTCTGGAAGCCCTCGCTCGCCAAGCAACCTGGCTGGGAGAGCCCGTGGGGGCGTGGCCGTCCAGGCTGGCACATCGAATGCTCGGCGATGAGCGAGGCGCATCTCGGCGAGAGTTTTGACATCCATGGCGGCGGTATCGATCTCTTGTTCCCACATCACGAGAACGAGGTTGCGCAATCCGAATGCGCTCATGGCGGCAAGCCCTTTGCGCGCTATTGGCTGCATAATGGCTTTCTCCAGGTCGAGGGCGAGAAGATGTCCAAGTCGCTGGGGAATTTTGTGACGGTGAGGGAGTTGTTGGACAAGGGATGGCCGGGCGAAGTAATAAGATTTGCGATGCTTAAAACCCATTACCGGCAGCCGATCAACTGGACGCAGAAAGGGCTTATGGACGCTGCGCTCGAACTGCAAACATTTGCCAATTGGACTTCTGATGAGGACGACGAACCTACGTCCGATGAGCCTGCGTCCAGTATTGTCGCTGCGCTGTCCGATGACCTGAATACTCCACTAGCAGTTGCGGAGCTACACAAACTTGTCAAAACGTTTAGTCCTGGTCATAGCGACGAAGTGAAGCAAAAAGGCATAGAGCAACTTAGGAATTCACTACGATTAATCGGTTTAGGAGAATTGGATGGTTATGATGCCAACAAGATAGCTTCTACCATCACATATGGACGCGATGGCCCTCAAATCGATGAAGCAAGAGTGGGGCAATTGATTGCCGAACGTACCGCAGCCCGCAAAACGAAAGACTTCAAAAAATCGGACGAAATCCGAGATCAACTCGCTGAAATGGGTATTGCTCTCAAAGACGGTCCGGATGGCACAACTTGGGAGGTCGCACGGTGAGTATTCCTTTCTCATTCGTCATCCCCGGGCAACGACCCGGGGATCCAATGGGGCATTACCGGCATGTTGGGAGTCCCTATTGGATTGCCGGGTCAAGCCCGGCATTGACGAGGGTGAAGAGGAGCGTTCGAATATGCTTCGACCGCAACATGTTGGAGGTCGTGCGGTGAATAACGCCAACCAAGCCCTGCAAGCGAAGCACATGTCCATTCTTCCCCTCTCCCATAAGGGGAGAGGGCTTTCCGCCACGGTCTTAGGCGCGATAGCGGCTAAGTCATTTGGCGGAAAGGGTGAGGGGGCTAGGCTGCCGGCACGCAATGTTGTCGCCACCCCAACTCTCTCCCCTCAACGGGGAGGGAGGAACATGGGAAGCAGCGCTGTAAGCGTCCCGCACGCATATGTCGTTCCCCGCGAAATCGGGGCCTCCAGGTTCCGCCGATACTTGTTAACTATGCACCAATGCCAACGGTACCTGGTTCGCCCGGCGACAACGCCACCCGTTGTTGGCATGACGATATTAGAAACGGATATTCACAATCATAATCAAAAGCCTAAACGCGGCTTGGTGAACGAGTTTGTTAGGGAAGTTTGCGTAACTTGCTGTGCATCATGCGGCCGGGCGGGTTAATGATTGTTGCCGTCTCCATCGGATGAGAAAGCATTAAGGCGAAAAGAATGACTAAGGAACGCCTCTATCTCTACGACACCACGCTCCGCGATGGTGCGCAGACGCACGGGGTCGAATTTTCTGTCGAAGATGA
>BFAS01000120.1 GCA_008974985.1 bacterium MnTg02 | reverse complement strand
GACAAGACCGGTCACCATCGCAGATCTCACTGCAAGTGGTCAGCTCATCTGACTTCATGCGGCGCTGTCATTCATTTCAAATCCCGTCAAATGTTCGCCGTCCAGAATTACGGTGCCACGTGCGGAACAGATGACGCTTGATTTCCGGGTCGGCATAATCTTCGAATGTGCTGCGGTAATGACCAAGCTCATGATTGCTGAGAAACTGCATTTGACCACGCTCAATCGGGGCCTCGTACCATAGCTCCTCCGCGTTGGAGACCTCTTCGACCGCGTCGAGAGCCTCCGACAATTGCGTATCCATTACTTCGCCCGCAACATTATAGCCTTTTCGAATGAGGGAAACATTGGCCCGCACGGCGAGCTTACCGTTCCGCCAGGAAAAAAACGGCGCATAAGTTGTTTTCGGCGCGCCCTCTGCATGTTCCGCCTGACGGTCGAAGAGCATAGGGTCGTACAATCGCCGCAAGAATTCGGGATAGGCTTCCAGCATACGATTGTGAAGCGAATAGAGGCTGCAAAACCGGCTCATGCCACCTGCCTTCGCAGGATATTTGCAAAGCAGCCCGACATAGTCCGGGACCACCACCCCGGAGGCATTATCGGTATGGAAAACCAGCTCGACATTTGTATAAGACCCGCGCACGCCATAGCCGAATTTTTGTCCGGTATCGGTCACATCATAGATCATCGTGCCATCCCACTTTTGCGCGACGGGCGTGCCGATTAGCTGCCCCAGAAGCCAAAAGCACGAGACCATATCGTCGACCGGATAATCATCCATCGGCAGTGCGCTCAGCACCGCAAATCCGCATCCATCGTCCAGCACGTCCTGTGCGCGACGAAATAACTTTTGCAAATTCGGGATCTCAAAATCCCCGACCGTGCGAAGAACGACCGGTAAGGGCTGAGCATGCATCCGCTCAACTATTTCACCAATCTCTGCAAGCGCCGCGTCCTCAATCGTGATCAGCCAGTCGCTCACAGTGATATCGCCCGCTAACCAAGCCCGGTTGCTCGTTGTCGAGACGCTCATCAACGGTGTTTTTTCAGGGGAGAGATCAATGAAATCAACGTGCATCCGTGCCTACTTTACCAACTGAAACTATATCAATACCGGAAATCGGGCGGGCTGGCCGGGGTCGGCGCTATGCCAGATCCGGAGCCCAATCATTCAAACCTATAGACAGCATAAGACCGCCGGCAGACAAGGACAACCTCCACCACCGGGCGCGGTCCACACCGTAACTATATGATCGTCCCATCCATGAAATGAGAGCCGGCGCGTGAGAGCATCCAAAACGGCAATCCGGATATTGCTTCACTACAGCTTGCCATAAGCAAAGATTGTCAAAAGATGATATACTGCTCACGCCATGCATTTACATGCCAGCAAACCTTGAGAATTGCTGGCTGCCAAACCGTTTGTAAGACTTGAAGTATATTGCCGTAAGCCTATTGGATTGACGAAATGAGAGTACGCGCACCAGGTCCCGGCGCACGATTTTCCGCCATATATCAGTTTGTGATCATTCTCCCTGCAATCGCACTACTTCTCCTACTGAGCGCAACAGGGGTGGTAGAAGCGTTTCAACGGTCCGCATTTTATCCCGGCCCTTCTTTGCAGCTTGAGAATGCGCTTCCGGTGATCAAGACTGCGGTCAGCCGCGCAAAAATCCGGCAAGCCGTTACCGTCATCCAAAAGGCCCTGAAAATCTTAGGCTTTGCCCCAGGCAGGCCTGATGGCGCGTTCGGGCGCAAGACGCTGAGAGCAATCAAAGCTTTTCAGCGCTCTATCGGCGCAAGAGCCACTGGCAAGCTGACCAAAGATCAAGTTATAGCGCTGCTCAAAACCGCCAATGCACGCCTAAAACAGATGAGGGCCCTGCAACAACGGGGCCGGCCCGAAACTCATCAATCCGCTGACAAAACAGGCAGCCTGAGATTCGTTATTCTCAGCGACACAAAGATCCCCGGCGCTGATCTGCTCACGCCGCGCAAGGATCCAACACTTGCCAATATCGGCCTGGACGCCTGCCGCGCACGATGCGCCAGGGCGCAAGCCTGTGCCGCCTTCACCTACAATCGAAACCGGCAATGGTGCACTTTGAAAAGGGTCGCAACTCGGCGCCAGCCCTTTCGTGGAGCGGTTTCAGGTGTAAAGCGTTTCGTTACGGTAAAAACAGAACCGGACCAGCCGCAAGCTGATCTGCCGGACGTTGCGGTAAAAACGGAACCGGAGCAGCCGCAAGCTGATCTGCCGGACGTTGCGGTAAAAACGGAACCGGAGCAGCCCCAAGCTGATCTGCCGGCAGTTACAAATCCCGAGATCATAAAGGAGCCGATCCGCCCCGGCACGCCTGCGATTTTGGTCGAAAAGACCGACGCTCTCTCCGCTCCGGAGGAGCGCGCGGCGAAGACCAATAAGCGGCTCGCTTTTCTCGTTGGCAACAGCCGCTACGAACACGCCACACCGCTTCGAAATCCCGAGAATGATGTTTCTGTGATTGCGGATGCCCTCAAAAAATCCGGTTTCCGGACCTTCACGCATGCAAATTTGAACGCAGAAAACTTCCAGAAGAGTATCGAGTTATTTGTTTCGGAGGCGTCGAAGGTCTCGAAGCCAACCCTTTTCTTTTATTTTTCCGGTCACGGTGTGCAGGTCGGCGGCGAAAATATCCTTATCCTAACCGACACAAAAACTCCTGAGAACGATCAGCGGCATTCAGGCAAACAGGCATACACGAATTCAATTTCCTTGACGAAAATCAGAAAGTTGCTGGAACCTATCGGCGGAGATGCCGAGATCATTGTGCTGGATGCGTGTCGCGACAATTCTTTCGATAATGCGACGCGCGGATTTGGGCGCGGTCTGGCTGAACAACAAGTCAAGACAGGAACAATGCTCGCTTTTTCCACGAGCCCCGGCAAGGTTGCGGAAGACGGCAACTCTGGTACGAGCCCCTATGCGGCAGCGCTCGCCGAAGCGCTATTGATTCCCGGTCTATCGATTGACGACGTTTTCAAGCGTGTTCGCCGAACGGTCTACGAACGCACCAAAGGTAAGCAGCAACCTTGGGAGCATTCGGCTCTCTACCGTGATTTTTATTTTCATCCACCAGATGCCACCGCGAAAGTCGATCAGCGGCAAGTGGACTATTGGGAATTTGCTCTCCTTGCCGATTCCATCGAGAGCATGCGCAAATATCTTGATCAATATCCAAACGGTCTGTTCGCCGCACTGGCACGCAAAAAAATCACCTACATGAACAAGGATTTCTCATATCGGAGAAAGAGCGAGACATTTCCAATTGTGACAAATAATTTCGGCGGCCTTTGTGGTTCTGCTGGCGGCCGTTCTCCTCTGCGGGAATACAATAATAGAATCATCTACTTTCACGGAGGTCAGTCATTTAGCTCGACATATAAAGCTTGTAAGAGATTTGTTCTATTTCCAGACGAGGTGTCAGACAAAACGTTTTCCAAAGACGAGACAGAATTCTGCAAACGTGAATCTGTGCGATGTCCCGGCAAAGACTGGCGCTATGCCATAAAAGCTTACCCTGATGGGAATCGTGGAGCCATGTTTCTTCCGCCTGGCGGGTATCATTACTCACAATATGAATTTGCAGAGGAAGGTGGGTTCACATACAGCGGCCTCGTGCGTATTCATAGCAGCGCGGTAGAAGGTGAATGGATGGTCTATTTTGAACAAGTCGATCCAGCGGAAATTGGATTGACGTGGAAGTACCAGAATACTTTGAAAAAAGCTGGAGAGATGTTGGCCAAAGAGCAGAAAGCCGAAAACGCGCCAGGGGAAATTAGTGTGCAAATTTTTTACGCGAAGTTCTACAGAAATGTAGGACAATACCCCGATGGCTCTTCCTTAAAGGCTTCAAGTGACAGCGGATTGGGTATCGAGAGCAAAATTCTGATTGATTTCCAGCCGTCCAGTTACTGGACGCACGACGGTTCGCTCATGGGACTCATAACATCCGGGAAAATCAGAAAATTCGTTTACGTAAAGCCTCGTGAAGGGCTTGCTAGCCTCAATATTCAGAAAGGCACAGTACTCTTTGAGGGCCTAACATCGGATAACAAACATTACGAAGGCGTAAGCTTTACCTTTTTCAAAAATTGCGGGATACGAAGTTTTTTACGGAGAGGCAGTATCTCAGCTAGCAAAAGGCGTATTGAATTGCGCGGCGACGCCCCAAAGTTCAACAAGGCTTGCAAACGCATCGGATGGAAGAAAGATCGGCTGGTTTTTGAACGTGTACGCTGCAGCGATTGCGGGCGGTCCTCAAATAGCTTTGAAGCCGATTTGGCACCCCGCAAATTAAACAAACTCAAAGAGACCAAAGTCGCCGTTGGCGTATTTCCAGATAAGCCAAAAGCTGCGCCGGGTCGCAAGTTCTCAAAGCCTGAGATGGTACGAATTCCGGGTGGATCATTTCAGATGGGATGTGTCAGCGGCAAGGGTTGCAGCAAAGACGAAAAGCCTGTTCACCGCGTCACCGTCAAAACCTTTGAGATAGGCAAATATGAGGTAACCTTTAATGAGTGGGATACTTGTGTGGCTGGGGGTGGTTGCGACAGCTATAAACCCAAGGATCAAGGCTGGGGCCGGGGTAAGCGTCCGGTCACGAATGTGTCATGGGAGGACGCGCAAGCCTATGTGACATGGCTGAGCGGGAAGACAGGCAAAACATACCGTCTACCGAGCGAGGCCGAATGGGAATATGCAGCACGGGCAGGAACAAGGACTGCCTATGCTTGGGGCAACTCCACTGGCAAGAACAAAACGAACTGCAATGGGTGCGGCAGTCCAAGGGATGCCAAGAAAACGGCAATCGTGGGATCGTTCAAGCCCAATCGCTTCGGCCTGCATGATATACACAGCAATGTCGGAGAATGGGTCGAAGACTGTTGGCACGATAACTATAAACGCGCACCGAAAGACGGTTCAGCTTGGCTGAGCGCCAATAGCGGCGATTGCGAGAGACGCGTTAAGCGGGGCGGGTCCTGGTTCGGTGGGTTTCAGAACCTGCGGTTTGCTGATCGCCTCTGGGGCTACACAGACGGCCGGGGCTACACCAACGGTTTTCGTATCGCCAGAACGCTCACCCCTTGAATCTTTACTTCTTTACGTCCGAGTGTCTAGGTGCAAAGCCCCCAGCGATTACAACAGATGTTTTTGAGCGAAATTATCTTCGACCTAACCGGCCTCTATTGAGCCAGGCGATAAGAGAGCATTGGCTTGGCAAGAAGGCGGCTTATTGTGAGAGAGAACGCAGAAATAGTGAATACTGATATCGAAAATCTCACTATGCTTATTGGCATCGAAGCCTCAAAGGCAGGCGCGACGTGGGCGCTTGCGGGTGCAATAGAGGATTACAACCAACCGAGTGTTTTGGACCGCCGAATAAGAGGCTGCACAAAACTCATCAAGCAGGGCAAGCTCGGTCGGAAAAATCTCACATCCGCCTGCAACAACCACAACGCCACCTACAGCGACAAAGTCCTACACCTACTCAACCGCTCGTCATTTGTGAGTAGACGGCCCGGATCAGGTTGAACGATGGAAGGCTATTTGGGGTTATTCTTGAGCGCCTTCCTCGCCGCCACAATCCTTCCATTCTCGTCGGAAGTTATCCTTGCCGGCTTGGCGGCTTCGGGAAAGTTCGCAACAATCGGGCTTCTGGTTGCAGCGAGCATCGGCAACACGTTGGGCGCTGTCGTCAATTGGGGCTTGGGGCGTTTCTGTCTAAATTGGCAGGATCGACGCTGGTTTCCCGTCAAGCAGCCAGAACTCGACCGCGCTGGCCGATGGTTCAACCGTTATGGGGTGTGGTCGCTTCTGTTGGCATGGGTGCCGATCATAGGCGACCCGCTGACCTTTGCGGCCGGTGTTATGCGGGTGCCATTTGTTTTGTTTCTCGTGTTGGTTGCGATTGCCAAAACCGGTCGCTATCTAGTGTTGTTGGGGGCATTGTCAATGTTTACTTCTGATGCCGTGGACAGCGCCTCCGCCGGCATCACGATGTGCCAAACACTGGTGGTTAATCAGGAACAGCGACGGCCTGAGCCTGGCCAAGAGCGGACATTGAGCCGCTGCCGGAAAGGCGTCGCGTCTCGGACAGAAGATGGGGTTGAATATGGATATTGCCGGACTTGTTTATACAGCATCGACCTGGATTATTCCTGTCTTGCTTGCGATTACGATGCATGAAGCGGCTCATGCATACGCTGCTTGGCGGCTCGGCGATGATACCGCGTATAGGCAGGGCCGGGTGACGTTCAACCCGCTAAAACACGTGGACCCGTTCGGTACCATCCTGTTGCCGGCCCTGCTTCTGATTGTGCGGGCGCCGTTCCTGTTCGGTTGGGCCAAGCCGGTGCCAGTTGATTTCGCAAGACTGCGCCATCCGCGAAGGGACATGGTGATCGTTGCGGCGGCGGGACCTGGCACCAATCTGATCCTCGCCACGGTCTCGGCGGTTCTGTTCCGTGTCCTTTGGCTGTTGCCGGAGGCCGCTCTGCAGTGGTCGGAGCAGATGCTTTACAATTCGATCCTCTTGAATCTCGTGCTGGCGGTCTTCAACATGCTGCCGTTGCCACCGCTGGACGGCGGCCGTGTTGCCGTGGGTCTGTTGCCCAATGTTTTGGCACAGCCTCTGGCGCGGTTGGAGCCGTACGGCATGCTGATTCTGATCGGGATCATCTTCCTTTTGCCCATGGCCGGCAATCAGCTTGGCATTAGTCTCGATATATTCCATTGGGCGGTTTGGACGCCGGTCAGCTGGCTCTTGCCCTTCTTCAAGGGGATCGCGGGAATCGGCTAGTCCGGACGCACTCTAGCCCGCGTTTTCCAGAGACCAGAGCGCAGCGGTGCCTTCATAGAGGCGCTGTATGATCGCGGTTTCCGTTTTACCCAGACGGGCGCGAGGCGAGATATCCACAAGACCGCCGTGCCCCGCATCGGAATGCTCGCCACCGGCGCCGCGCACGGAAAGACCGAAACCGGACGCCGTTTTTCTTGCTGGCCCCAGGTCCTTCCCGCCCTCTGTCAGCCTGGGCAGTGAGAGATGCAGGCTGGCCCGCATGGCGGTGCCCAGATTGGTTGGGCACGACGTGATATTGCCGTAGCGCCGGGAATGGGCGAATGCGGGGATCAACCCTTTGAGTTGCTCAAGCCCATCATGCAAGCGCGCCAACAATGCCGCGAGGTCGCCACCCTCCCTCATGGCCATGATCCGCAAATGATCCTCTTCTCCAACCCAAATGAGAAAATCTTCTGAGTTTGAGACATACATGCCCCGGCCAAAAGGCCAGTCGGCCGCAATCCCGGCAGCCGTGATATATGGGTCACCGCGCATATCCTTGAACATCTGATGGGCCTGCACCCGGCGCTGATACGCGGCGTCATCAATCGCATGGGATGATCCCGGGGTTAGGGAAAAATATTGCCCGCCAAATTGTGGGTCGTCTTGCAGCGTCATGAAAGCTTCGATCATGAGCGCCTCAAATTCCAGTCTTTGCGCTTTCGTCATCGCCGCCGGCAAAGGAAGGGCCGCAAGATTTCGCCCGACCCGCACGCGCATGGAAACGCCATTCAAACCAGGATCAATGTCCTCCAGGTTGCAGCGGGAAGCCGTTAAACTCCAGTCATGTTTCTGTTCAATTTCCTGCTCACGCGGGATGTTGTGATATTCGCGGATCATCGGTTCGAGCAGAGGCGCAAAATCTTCATAATCACTGTCATTATGGGCATAGGCACCCATCTGACTGTCGGGGTTTTCAAGCCCCGACCTGATGATCTCCAGCAATCTGCCGCGCTTCGGCTCGTCGAGAGAATTGAAATAATCTTCGTCAAAATACCGGGCCATCAGATTGCCGGGTTGAGCGGCACGGATGGCGCGAATCTGCGCCATCATCCGATTTCCTTCAGAGGCGTATTCGGTAGGAGATGTCATTGCACGCTCATATTGATCAAGAATCGGTTCCGCCCAAATCTAACTGACATTAGCCAGATAATCATCAAAGCCATGTCCACCGTAGCTATTTGTCACTGTCATTGGAGTCATTTTCCCTCCACAGCCCTCTGACAGTCCTACGCGATGAAATTTCTTCGGTTTATCCAAACGCCTATTGTCACTTTCCCCGTGGAATGATCGAATTGGGTCGAATGATCGCAACTGATTCTGCGGAACATAATGACCGAACCGATCAACGACCTCGACCATGACAGCGTTGTTCCCGAAAGGACGGCAATTTTCCTCGACTTCGACGGAACATTGGTCGAATTCGCCGATCATCCCAATTTCGTCCAATTGGCGCCGGAAACGCGCGATGCGATTCGCAACGCCTATCACGCCGTTGATGGGGCGCTCGCCATTATTACGGGCCGCAACATTACAGATATTGACCAATATTTCGCGCCTTTGCGGCTGCCCGTGGCAGGCGTACATGGGCTCACCCGGCGGGGCGCGAAGGGAGAACTCCACAACGCCACCACCAACGCTTCGGTTCTTTCCGCCATTGCGGACGAATTGGAAAACCAGCTCACGGGCGAAGAAGGCTTGTTGATCGAGCGCAAATCGGGATCAATCGCATTGCATTACCGTTTACGGCCGGATCTGGAAGAGACCTGCGTCGCCGCCGTGGATCGCGCCGTCGCGGCGGCGGAGAGTATTCATTTGATGCGCGGCAAGATGGTGATTGAGGCAAAAATCGACGGCTGCAACAAAGGGAACGCGGTCGAAGATTTTCTCTCTGAGCAGCCTTTTTCGGGACGCGTGCCGCTCTTTGCCGGCGACGATGTAACGGATGAGGATGCGTTTCAAGTCGTGAACGCGCTAAACGGCATAACCATCAAGGTGGGGCCAGGCGATACCCATGCGCAATACCGCGCGAAAAGCACCGCAGATTTTCTCGATTGGCTGTACCGCCTCGCCAATCATCGCACCGAAGGAACCAAGCCTTGAGCAATCTTGAATTGGGCATTATTGGAAATTGTAGTTTCGGCGCGATGGTGAACGATCAAGGGCGCATTGTCTGGTGTTGCCTGCCACGATTTGACGGCGATCCGGTGTTTCATTCCTTGCTAGGTTCTGCCGACGGAGATGCGCGCACAGGCGCCTTCACAATAGAGATCGACGGTTTGAAGGAGAGCGAGCAGCGCTATGTCGAGAATACGGCTGTCTTGAAGACGGTGCTGCATAGTGCCTCAGGCTCCATTGAAATAACCGATTGCGCCCCGCGCTTTTATTGGCGCGACCGCATCTTCCGCCCGCATACGCTGGTGCGCCGCATCGCCCCCATTTCCGGAAACCCCCGCATTCGCATTCGGCTTCGCCCGCAATTCGACTATGGCTCGCTGGCGCCAACGATCACCCACGGGTCCAATCATATTCGCTATGTCGGACCGAATCTTACCCTCCGTTTGACCGCCGATGCACCGATCGATTTCATTTTGAATGAAACGCTGTTCAATTTGGAAGAGCCGGTCAATTGCATTCTCGGCCCCGACGAAACCCTTGCGGAGGGCGTCGGCGATACTGCCCGAATGTTTGAAGAGCGGACCGTCCACTATTGGCAAAGCTGGTGCCGCCGCCTGGCCCTGCCGTTTGAATATCAAGAGGCGGTAATCCGCGCCGCCATAACGCTCAAACTTTGCACCTATGAGCAGACCGGCGCAATCGTCGCCGCAATGACCACCAGCATACCGGAGGCTCCGGACAGCGGCCGCAATTGGGACTATCGGTACTGCTGGCTTAGAGACGCCTTTTTTGTCGTCCGCGCGCTGAATAGTCTGGCGGCTGTCAAGACCATGGAAAACTATTTTCGCTGGCTGATGAATGTGGTCACATGCGGCGACGAAGAACATTTGCAGCCGCTCTTCGGTGTGGGCCTTGAGCGCGTTCTGACCGAGCGCACGATCACCTCACTGCCGGGCTATCGCGGCATGGGGCCGGTCCGCATCGGCAACCAGGCTTTCGAACATTTTCAGCACGATGTCTACGGCAATGTCATTCTCGGCGCGACCCAGGCCTTTTTCGACAAGAGGTTATTCCGCATTGCAGGCTTGGACGAGTTTCGGCGGCTGGAGGTCTTAGGCGAGCAGGCTGTGCGATTGTATGACCAGCCGGATGCCGGCATGTGGGAACTCAGATCGCGCTCGCGCGTTCATACGTCATCGAGCCTCATGTGCTGGGCTGCGTGCGACCGGCTCGCCGACATTGCGGCCCATTTGGGAGAAGCGGACCGGGCGAAATATTGGCACACCTCAGCGGCGAAGATTAAGGCGAAAATTCTTAAGGAAGCCTGGTCTGACGACCGCAAGGCATTCGTTGAAAGCTTTGGCGGGCAACATCTGGATGCAAGCGTGCTATTAATGGCTGAGGTTGGATTTATTGATCCAACCGATCCACGGTTTGTATCAACGGTCGAGCAGCTCGACAAACTGCTTGGGCGTGGGCTTCACATGATGCGCTATGAAGCGGCTGATGATTTTGGCTTACCGACCACGGCATTCAATATATGCTCGTTCTGGCGCTTGGACGCGTTGGCCCGGATCGGCCGCAAGGAAGAAGCGCGCGAAATTTTCGAAGCCATGCTCGAGATCCGAACCAATCTGGGTCTTTTGCCTGAGGATACCAATCCTGAGAATGGCGAGCTGTGGGGAAATTTTCCGCAAACCTATTCGATGGTTGGCATCATTAACGGGGCCGTGCGTCTTTCCAAGCCCTGGGAGACAGTCATATGAGTCGATTGGTGGTCGTCTCAAACAGAGTTGCCGATTTGACTAAGGCGTCCCAGTCGGGAGGTCTCGCAGTAGCGCTCGGTGATGCGTTGCGTCAAAGAGGGGGGCTTTGGTTCGGCTGGGACGGTAATGTTGTCGAACGGGGGAAGAGGGTTCCGCCAACGATACAGGTCGATGGCCAGGTCAAGACCGTAACGCTTCCGCTAACCGACAGAGACTATGAAGAATATTATTTGGGCTTTTCCAATCGCGTGCTTTGGCCCGTCTTTCACTACCGTCTGGATCTTGCCAAATTCGAGACGGCGTTTCTGGAAGGCTATCAGCGCGTAAATTTCAAATTTGCCGATGCGCTCGTTCCCTTTCTAGAGCCCGATGATCTCATCTGGGTGCATGACTATCATTTGATTCCGCTCGGTATTGAGCTTCGACAGCGCAATATCAAGAACCGGATCGGTTTCTTCCTGCACATCCCGTTTCCACCGCCTGATATTCTTGCAGCGGCGCCGGAAAATGAATGGCTCGTGAAAGCCCTATTTGCCTATGACGTCGTGGGATTTCAAACAGAGACCGATCTGGCAAATTTTGAGCGCTATATTGTCGAGCAGGGTCATGGCGACGCCTTTATAGATCACCGCTTGGTCTGCGGGAGCCGGAGCGTTGTGGCGGACTATTTTCCGATTGGTATCGACGTCGACTCCTTTTTCGAAATGGCGCACACCCCGGAAGCCGATAGCCAAATTGATCTGTTAGAGCGGCGGACCATTGCCCGGGCCCATATTATTGGCGTTGACCGGCTTGACTATTCGAAAGGATTGCCGGACCGGTTCCGTGCGTTCGAGCGCCTACTTGAGCGGCATCCGGAAAACCAAAAGGCCGTGACCTTTATGCAAATTGCGCCGCCGACGCGGGAAGATGTCGAGGCCTATGTCGATATAAAGCATGAACTTGAGGCGCTGACTGGCTCAATCAATGGTCAATTTGGTGATTTTGACTGGACGCCGCTGCGCTATATCCACCGTTCCGTCGACCGTAACACACTGGCGGCGTTGTTGCGGGGAAGCCAAGTCGGGCTCGTGACACCCTTGCGGGATGGCATGAACCTGGTTGCCAAGGAATATGTGGCGGCACAAGATATGGAAGATCCGGGTGTTTTGGTGCTCTCCAAGTTTGCCGGCGCGGCGGAGGATCTCAAAGCAGCCTTGATCGTCAATCCCTACGATATTGATGAAGTCGCGGACGCTCTGCAAACGGCGATTACGATGCCGATCGAGGAACGCCGGCAACGGCAGAACGCTTTGCTGGAGCGCGTACGCCGCCATGACGCGCAAAACTGGCGGGAAAGTTTTATTGAAGTTTTGGAGAATGTCAGTCTTGGAGCGGCGGTGTGAGCAGGTGCCGTTTGCTCGTGGATATTGGCGGCACGAATGTTCGGTTTGCCCGGTCCGAAAGGGAAGGCGAGATTGCCGCGCACCGTTCCTATCGCATTCAGGACTTTGACCGGTTCGCCGCCGCTCTCAATACATATGAAGCCGACACCGGTGAATTGAATGACTGCCGGGATGTGGCAATTGGGGCGGCAGGGCCGGTCATTAAT
>BFAS01000119.1 GCA_008974985.1 bacterium MnTg02 | reverse complement strand
TGTCTCAAGCGACCTCACGGGCGATTCCATGCGCTTACACGCAGCCTCCAAGCAGAATGGTGCGCGATCAAATCGTCTTCAGTTAACGATTTCTGTGGGTTGAGTTGCAAAACTTCGTCCAGACTTTTACCATACGCATGCGGCAATTTGGATATTGACCGCCGGCTGGGATACGTCGATTGATCAACACGGGCAAATGAAAGAAGGCAATCGGTCCAACGATTGCCGATCCGGCAATTTCCGGGGAGACGTGAGTACCCAGCGTTGTCGCGTGAACTGAGCACGCGATTGGGATCGGAAGGGGCAACGGAAAAATGTTGAGTGCCGCTGTAGAACGGGAAGCCCAGCGGTTGGTGCAACCCTATTTGAATGATGTCGCATGGCCGACGGTCTATCTTGGCCTGGCCTGCATTGCGTCTTTTCTCGGCATCAGCTACCTGGCAATCGCGGGCATCATTCCGCTTTGGCTCGGATTGATCCTCAATAGTTTCATCCTCTATGCCGACCAAACGCCGCTGCACGAGGCCGTCCACGGCAACATTGCGGGTAAGCATAAGAATTATATGTGGCTCAACCACTTGATCGGCTTCTTATGCGGCTGCGTACTGCTTCACGAATATAAAATGTTCCGCGTCATGCATACAATGCATCATCGCGATACCAACGATCCGGAATTCGACCCCGACGTGTGGGTGTTCGCGAAGACGCCTGTGGGCGTGTTTTTCAAATGCCTCACGATTCCGCTCCAATACCACTATTATTTTTTCAAAAATATTTTATTAGCGGAGGAATACCGGAAGGAAGTCATCCATATCCTCCTGGTCTATTTGGTTCTCTACAGCATTATGATTTGGGGCGTCGCGTCCGGCTATCATTGGGAGGTCCTCGCGCTCTGGTACATCCCGCACTATTTCGCCAGCGGGCTTGTCATTTACTTCTTCGGCTATCTTGTTCACCCGAAAGAGCAAGGCGAGGATCGGTTTAAAAACACGCGCATCTATTTTTTCAAGGGATGGTACGCTCCGGTCATAAACCTGCTCTGGTTCTTCCAGACATTTCACCTCATCCACCATCTCTATCCGCGCATACCGTTTTATAAATATCCAGCCGTGTTCCGTCATTTACACCCGATTCTGCAGGACGCTGGCTCCCATATCCTGGAATATGGGGCCGAACAGCCCTCTTTGGACGACACGCAGACGGCCAGCGTTCGTAACTAATACCAAAGGAAATTATGATCGACCCATATTTTCTTTGGCAAGCGCGACCGCGCGTCGCGCCTTATGGCGCGTGAGCCTGCGTGGCGCCTGAACGCCCATCGGTCATTCCCAATGACCGATGGCAAAAGATCTATCAACTGCACGTTCGCCGAGCCGCAAACACCAAAAGTTTAGCTGCGACCGCAGGCCGGACGACGATCCCCGTACTGACGCCATGCTATACTTGGTTGTCGTAAGTGATTCGGATTGTTGGCCTAATTTAACATCAATGATGGTGGCCGGTTTGAACACATCAAAGCTGATCCCACGGTTTATTTCGCTCTGCGCGATAATGCTCTTTGCCTTGGTGGCTGCGCCGGCCGTCAGTCAGGCCGTCGACACAGAGCAAATCAAAGCCCAGGTCGGAGAAATGCTTATTGTGAGGCTTCCTGGTCAGCCGGATTCTGGATACAAATGGCGAATAAACACTGCTGAAAGTCTCGGCCGGGATCTCGTCTTGGTTCGCGAACTCGGATGGACCTACAAGGAAATACGGGGGTCCTTTACGGTCCAGCACGTTGGAATATTGCGCTACACGGTCGAAACGAAAGCGCCAGGAAAGGCGCTTTTGGTCTTTGAATATTTGCGGATGGTTCCCGAACCTCCGCGTGGCCGAAGACGCATGTTTGAGATCGATATCGCACCTGCCGCTTTATCAAACTAGAGCCTTTTCAGGAAAAGTGTGGGCGGTTTTCCGCCCGGAGAATGCCTGGGAACAAAGAGCTAGGGCAGATTTGGTGAACTGGAGTTCATTAAATATGCTCTAGAGCCCTTGCCGAGAATTCAGATCATCCCGAAACATGTAGATCGGGCTTGACCAGGCCTGGTGCCCATCTTCTTGGGTAACCCGGACAAAAAGCCGTGTATCGCCTTTCTCCGAAATGGGAATCGTTCGCTGGATATGCATGTCATGACGATCGAGACGATCCGGCAAACGATAGATTTTAAGGGCCCGATCTAATCCGCCAGCGGCAAATGTCATTTCATCAAAGCCGATATCCGCGAGGGCGATCTCTTCGCAGACATGTTTGGTTTCAATATTGATGCGGCCAGAGTCAAACTCTTCCAACCATAGGTCGAAGCCCCCAAAATTTCCGGTTGTTACGGCCTGCCAATCTGCATGTTGCGGGTCTCGGAGATGGAACCCGCGATCCAAATTCCAATTGTTGAACATGCGTGTCCGCCGGATCGCATTGCCTACTATCTCAAGCCGGCCATCCCAATTGGTCGTCCGGGCCCGGCCGCGATATTCCGCACCCTGATAGACAATCCGGATGCGCGCGCCGAGGTCCTGGCGGTCGTAACCATGACTGGTCCCAATCCTTGCCGGACCGTCAAAAATATCGACCCTCTCAATCGGCGCCGATCCAATGACCGTTGCGGAAAACGCGATATCCGCCTCCGGCACGCGAGCAATATCACCCATGATCAACCGGGACGCCGGCTCGGAGGAGGCTGGTCCCAATGCCGGGTCTTGTAGAAACAGCTCCGCGCCTTGCGGGATATCAGCGGCGACGTCGAGCAAAAGCCGTGTGCCCGTGGTGCCATAATGATGGCGCTGCCGCATCGCCGCGAATATGGCGTCCCGTGTTAATTCGCTCGCCAAATAACAGGTCAACCCACCGTAAGCGCCAAAGAAAGAGGCGCCGGGATAGCTCGCTCCGGGCCGCCCCTTATGGCCGTCACTATTGGCGACGATGCCGACGCGATAGCCATTTGCGAAGGCGTCGGCCAAAAGCCATTCAAACGTCCCCCACGCCGAATGAACCTCAACCGCTGTCTCTAGCCGCCCGTCATGGGCGTAGTTGATATCCGCATAGCGACCGCCGCAGTGCGCGAATACAACGCAATCCTCGTCGCGCAGTTTTTCAAATAGTTCATGAGCATTGTGCGCATCCGTCTCTTCATCCATGAGGTCCGGAATTTGCGCATGCGAAGAGCGGTATATCGGGCGGCCTTCAGTTCGATAGAACACATTGCGGTCGCCGCCCACCGCCGTATTGGCCGACCATTCATAGCCCGGGATGGCAACAAACTTGCCTGGTGCATCAAATTCCGCCGTCAAAGCGTTCAACTCATCCCAGAACGGACGCGTCATCTGGAAGTCATTGCCCTGATGAGCACATATGTCGAGAAAGGAGCGATCGCGGCCAAAAGCGAAATAATCCCGCGCTGTATTGGTGCCGAGCGTTTCATTGCTTTGTCCGTGAATGTCGCCCCAGAAGTGCAGCAGTTTGGGATCTCGGACGGCGCGGAGCGGATTGCTTTGCACAAGCGCTTCGCCCTCCTCATCCGCCACGGCGATGACAAAATCTCCGGGCTCGTCCAGCCGCAAATCGCCAACGGCATAGGAAAATGATCCTGTCTCGAATTGAACCGAATCCGGCAAGCCGCTGATTTCTGAGCTGGCTTTCAATTTCAGAGTGCGGCCGATCTGATCGCTCGGATTGCCCCATTTGTCGTCCGCTTTGATCGACAGCCGGAACGGGGCTCCCACTCTGACGAGCGTTGGCAAAACCGCCCGCCACGTGACGGGCGGGCCGGGCACAATTTCAATTGATGGTGACTGCGGCAACGCCACATAGTCATAGGTGGCGATGGCATCCACGAAGACGCGGAATTCAAACCGTCGCTCACAAAAGGTTTGCAAACGAATGCCGGGCGAGCCAAACCGCTTGTCGCCGAAGCGGATGGTGATCGTGTCACCCTCTCCCAAGAAGTGCTTTTTCACGCCAATATAAAGGGCCCGGCTCCACGGCCGGATATTGCGTTTGAACTCCCAGGCAAGGTCCAACTCCGCGCCGTTGGAGGCCTCGACACTCGTGTAGCCTGGCGCGCTCTTGTCCGCGAATTGGACGGGACCGAAATCTGTCGCGAAACGAAAACCTATTTTTATGCTGCCCGTATCGTCGATGCCAAACCGTCCCGCCGTGTAGGTCAGCGTGAAGGATTGAGTGGATCCAGCTTCAAATTGTCCTGATGGTTCAAGCGCCGCCGCGCCCATAAGCTCAGGCCGGTAGCCGGAATAGGGCATCTCGTTAGATCTCCCGCTTTGTTCTTTTTGTATCCATTCGCCGGGATCACGTCACCAGACCCCGCAATTTCGGCGCAGCACACTTCGTCTCTCAGAGGTCAGCTCTTATAATCGAGATCCGCTGGAGATATCAGCACGCTGAATTGTTCGCACCAAATCACCACACTCGGATAGGATTTGAGATCAATTCCCGCCGGAATTTTGTATTTTTGGCTTCCCTTGAAACTGCGCAAGCGCCCCAAATCGACCCACATGGTCCCAGTGACGTCGCCGGAGCCACGGACTTTCTCCTTTGGAACCAGGAAAACATGAAATTTAGGGCCAGGACCAACCTCGAAATTCGCATGCAGAAACACGCTTTCCTGACGCACCGTCACCTGGCCTTTGCCGTAATGCACCGGGTCCGATGGATTGGCATGAATGAAAGTTCCCTCGGCGACAATTTGCGTCTTCTCGCTTTCGCCGAGCGCTTCCATGGCTTCAGGCGGCGGAAAAACGAATGGATAGGCCAAAAAACCGAGCGCCACTCCAAAGCCCGTACCGAACACGCCGCCAACCAAGAATATGGTGGCGCTCCGCCAAAATGACCGGATCATTTTTCAAACCCCTTGATAAACAGTCCTTCAGGACAACGGCTCTAACTTGCCGTCAAAGCACTTTCCAGCGCAAGGGAGGAGTGGCGGATTTATTTGTCAAAGTTGGACGCGGCTTCAGCGCGGCCTAATTAATTATGCGCAACCAAAGAGAGTGAATTTCCGGCGTCAGGAGAGAAGCTTTTTAGTGCAACCGGAAATTTCCATCGACATAGCGGAATTCAGCCGGCGTGATGAGCCGGCGATGGGCGACGCGTACAATATAAAGCGCGCCATCCAGATTGGCTGTCCAGAAATCGAGGAAGCCTTTCAGTTTGGGAAAACGCGGCGCGCTATCATATTCTTGCCAAATGTAGGATTGCAGCAGTGAGGGATGGTCCGGCAGATGGTAGAGAATTTCCGCCGTCGTAAGGCTGTGCCCGGAAAGCTGTTCTCGAAATTGCAGGTCTGCCATTTGCCACCTCTTCGAACATTGAATTATATCAACAAAAGGTTAGCAAATGCCGTGCGCCTTTACACCTATATCTTGATGAAAAACAAGTATTTAGCAGCAGTCAGAGCGGAGTGCTATTAGCAGCTTTGCTCCCATTAAAACCCTGGTGCTCGTCCACCCAAAATCTCGATGGCCGATTCGATCTACAGGAAATACGCACCGGGGATTATGGAACGTCTGGAATGTTGCGTTCCGAAATATTCTATTTGTGTGAGGGTTGCATTCAAATCGATTATCTGCCGATCACTATTCGCTCCCTGGCGCCTTTGGACATGTCACACCGATCATGCAGTCCCGGGTCACGATTGCTGCCAATTCCTCCTCTCCCAAACCATCCGTACCTGCCGGGCGAAGGGGCAGAACCATATAGCGAAAATCCGCCGTGCTGTCATGAACGACGAGATCGACATCGCCGGGAAGTTGCGTTCCAAACTCCGCAAGCACGGCTCTCGGCTCGCGAACAACGCGCGATCTGTAAGCGCGCGATTTATACCAATCCGGCGGCAAACCAAGCAGATATTTCGGATAGCAAGAGCAGAGCGTGCAAACGATGACATTGTGGACGCCGGTCGTATTCTCCATCGCCCGGATTGGAACAGGTCCCGCATCGACACCGAATTCGGCAGCCGCATCGTTAACGCTTTTCAGCAGACGCTTTTTGAATTCCGCATCGCTCCAAGCCCGTGCCACCAACTTCGCGCCCAAGGCGGGCGAAGTCGCATCGATGACTTCATGCATTGCTCGAACTTCGTCGGCCGATATGACATTTTTTTCGATCAAAAGCTCCACGACAGCGAGTGTCATCGATTGGTGGTAGGTAAGCGGCGTGTCCTCGAGATCCGGTTGCATGGGATGGGGAGGGTGATGGTCTCCATGGTCGTGCGTGTGATCGCTCATGATTTCCGCTCGGCAGGCTCCAACCAATTTTCATAAATATCGACAATCACAGCATGCTGCTCTCCCGGCGGGCTCTCCGGCCAGAGATCATCATGAGCGAAGGCAACGCGATAAAGCGTGAGCAGACGTGCATCCTTGCGGCCATACGCCAGCTCCTCCGGATTTCGAAACTGCCCGGCAATTTGCTGAACGATGCCGGTATGCCCGCGTATGAATGATGGCGTGCGAATATGACCCGGCGGTTCCCACTGACGCACGCGAACCCGCTCAGAGGTCTGGAATTGTGGTTGGCTCATGCCTTCTCTGCCCACGACTTTTCGACCTCTTCCATTTTCGCGCCGAGTTCCTCCACCGTGATCACGCCTTTGGCAATCAAATTACTGGTAATCGAGGCAATCCATCGTTCATAGTAATTGAGCTCATCATAAGCGCCCGGCCCTAGATCTTCGATACCACGGCGCAGCTCATCGACAGTCATAATCCGCCGCTTTTTGTCCGACACCAGCCTGAGAATAGTATCAACTGTCTTTTCCCACGACTCAGGAGCATGCTCGGTTTGTTCAACGGGACCAGCCTCTGCACCGCCCATATCATGAGGTCGGCGTTGGTTCGCCATATCCACCTCCCGCATTCGCTCTAAAGAAAAAGCAACCAATCGAAGCATGCGTTAGCAAAGAGCATATGGCAACCATCGCGCGCTCACTCTAATAATGTGTCCGGAATAGAGATGCGAAACCAGGCCACGTTTTTTCCGGACGTAAGCTATAAAATCCAAAATAAAAACACTGATTTGGACCGTAGGTCGGAAGCTGTTATTCGCCGAATACGCCCGATTGGGCGTTAAAAATTGCCGTGATAATGGTAATAATTTTTCTGACGCGAGGAGCTCCGCTAATGAATCAATTGCAGAACCTTGACGCCGTTCTCGGGATCATCGTCAGCGCCATCACTCTTCTTGGATTTTTTGCCCTGATGATTAGGGGCCTAAAAAAACCACTCGTTGCGCCGCAAAAGCGGCGGCGCTCACGGTTTCCGGTTGTATTCCTGCTATTCGTCACAATAACGGGGCTGGCCGTCTTTGGTTGGATGGCCAGCAAGCATAGCGATCGGGACGGCATTTCACGGTGGGGAGATGGCGGATCGAGAGCCACGAACAGCACATGGCGTCAACCTTGGGATCGGGCGCGCCGATAAAATCCATTCCATTTCACCGCGTCTATTATGAATTTCTCAGAATTCCACACATCAGGTGTCAGCGCCGCCATTCACCTGAATGAGTTGACCATTAATGAATGCACCACCCGCCGACACCAGCAACGAGATCGTCGCAGCGATCTCCTCGGGTTTGCCGAGCCGACCCAACGGAATTTTCGACTTTTGCGATTCAATATGTGCCGCCATCGCAGGATCGTCGCGTTCACCGGCAATCGGACCCGGTGATATGATATTTGCGGTGATGCCGTTCGGACCAAACTCTCTCGCTAAAGTCTTCGTCAATCCCCATGCCGCATGTTTGGCCACCGTGACGTGAGGACGGCTGGCATAGCCTTGCATGGCGTTCATGCCGCCGAAATTGATTATCCGGCCCCAATTTCTAGCCACCATGTTCGGAAGACAGGCACGGGCAAGCCAAACAGCGGAAGAAAAATCCACATCGATAACCCGGTTCCATTCTTCTATCGACATATCCAAAAAGCCGCCTGAGGGGCGTATAGCCGCATTATTGACAAGCACGTCGACGCCGCCAAACTTATCAATGGCATCGTCGGCGATCTGTTTCGCATTTTCCGGAACACCAACATCACCCATCGCCACCAGAACCTCGGCACCAAAGCGTTGCGCTTCGCCGGCCACTTTGTAACAAGCGTCGCGGTCCTGCGAACCGTTCACGACAATGTTGAAGCCATCCTTGGCGAGCGCTAGCGCAATCGCCCGGCCAATATTGCGGCCCGATCCGGTAATGAGTGCTGTACGCTTCTCTCCAGTCATACGTTCCCCCAATATGCAATTAGTGCTCAAAAATGTTTTAAAAGGCTGCAATCTGTTGGCGATCTCTCCCTTCGTTTGGGTGTGGTCGGTTAGCGCTACAATACTGACTTGCCGGGCGTCCGTCTTAAATTTGTAGAACAATAAATTATGCGCGGACGGCAATAATAGCCTCGCTGCTTGGGAGTCTGTGGCCAAGCTAAGCAACATGCGATCGCTCTCCACCGGCCCTCCTGGCATGTTATCTTTGACTTGCAAATCATAGGGATCGCTTTGGGAACGAGAAGATGGATCAAACGCTGGTTGAGAAGATCATCGCGCGCGCTTCGGGCCGCAGCCAGGTTCGCCCCGGAGATATCGTGACCTGCAATGTCGATCTTGCGATGATGCACGATTCCGGGGGTCCTCGCCGCGTGAAGCCCATCCTCGAAAAACTCGGAGCAAAAGTCTGGGACCCGGAAAAGATCGTTGTTATTACAGACCATTACGTCCCGGCGGTTGACGCGGAGAGCGCCGCGATCCTTGACCTAACGCGCAAATGGGTGGACGAGCAGAACATTCCGAATTTTTACGATATGCAAGGCATCTGCCATGTGGTGCTGCCGGAAGGCGGGCATCTTCGGCCTGGCCTGTTCGCGGTTGGCGGCGACAGTCACTCGACTACCGGCGGCGCCTTTGGCTGCTTTATGTTTGGCATCGGCGCCACGGACATGGCCGGCGTGCTGGTCACTGGAGCGACCTGGATCAAGGTGCCTGAGACGATCCGGATTGATTGGTCGGGAGACCTGCCGCGAGGGGTTTGCGCCAAAGACATTATGCTGGCGCTCTGCGCGCGTCTCGGTATGGGAGGCGGAGACTATCAGGCCATTCAATATACCGGTTCATTGATCGCTTCACTGGATATGCAGGAACGTATGACGCTCTGCAATATGGCCGCGGAGCTTGGCGCCCAAACCGGGATCATCGCCGCTGACGATGTTACAAAATCTTATCTGCTACGAACAAGTGGGCACAATGCGATCGACGCCTCAGATTGGCAGCCGGACCCGAACGCTCACTATCGCGAGACACACTCATTCGATGCCGCCGAGCTGGTGCCACAGGTTGCGGCCCCGCATAGCCCGGCAAATTCGGCTCCGGTCACCGGCCATACCGGCACGCACATCGATCAAGCCTATATCGGCGCTTGCACAGGCGCTAAGTTAAGCGATCTGAGAATGGCGGCGGACGTCATGAAGGGGCGCAGCGTCGCTTCCGGTCTCCGCCTTCTCGTCGCCCCGGCGTCCCGGCGCGATATGGCCGACGCGATGGCCGATGGCACGCTTGAGACGCTTGTCAATGCCGGCGCAATTCTCATGCCCTCCGGCTGCGGCGCGTGCGCGGGATTTGGCGCCGGCGTGCTCGCCGATGATGAAGTTTGCATCGCGTCAACAGCGCGGAATTTTCAAGGACGGATGGGATCGATAAACTCTCGCGTCTATCTCGGCTCGCCCTATACGGTTGCGGCAACAGCTGTTGCCGGCCACATTTGTGATCCGCGTGAATTTCTCGATAGAGGTTCGGAATGACGGAAGATGGCGGGTGCGCTTGGATTTTCGGTGACGATATCAATACCGATCAGCTGGCGCCGGGCCTTTATTTGAAGAGGCCGATCGAGGAAATTAGCCGTCATTGTCTGGAGACAGTCGATCCCAATTTCGCGGCAGGTGCCGCACTTGGCGATATTATTGTTGCCGGGCGGAATTTTGGCCTCGGCTCGTCGCGCGAACAAGCCGCCGAAGTTCTGCGGCACTTAGGGATAAGGGCTGTCATCGCGGAGTCCTTTGGAGGCATTTTTTATCGCAACGCTCTGAATTTTGGACTGTATGCGATGGCTTGTCCGGACGCCCGCAGCATCAAAGCCGGGGATCGGATCTCGACGGATCCGGAGAAAGGCACCATTCACAATCTCACCCGCGGCGAAACTTATGCCAGCACGCCTCTACCCAGCGAGTTGCTCAAAATCGTCCAGGCAGGTGGCCTGTTGCCATTTCTCGAAAAGATGACCAGGCGCGAACCCTGACAACGCCGTTCGCCGCTGCAACGGATCGCGATCTTACGCCTATGCGTGTAATACCAATGGTCCTTGAGTTTGACTCATGGACCATTGGCAAGGGCGACTGCCCGTCGCGCCTTATGGCGCGTAAGCCTGCGTGGCGCTTGAACGCCCATCGGTCATTCCTCATGACCGATAGTATAATGAGAGTTCAGAGACCGGACCTGATCGCGGCACCGGCCCTCCCCTGCCCTACTGCGACCGCAGCTTTGGATCGAGTACGTCGCGTACGGAATCGCCAAACAGATTAAAGCCGAACACGGCGAGGCTAATGGCAACGCCCGGCCAGATCGCAACCCAAGGCGCGCTTTCGGCATATTCCTCGGCGCCGCCCTGGAGCATCAAGCCCCAAGCCGGTATCGGCTCTTGCACGCCAAGACCGAGATAGGACAGCGAAGCCTCCAGCAGGATCGCCTGTCCGACAAAGGCGGTGACCATGATCAGATAGGGCGCCATAACGTTTGGCACCATGTGCCTGAGAATAATCCGTGTATGGCTATAGCCGAGAGCCCTGGCTGCATCGATATACGGAATCTCACGAATGGAAAGCGCATTGGAGCGGACCACCCTGGCGCATCGCGGAATGAATGGGATTGTGATGGCGATAATAACATTTTGCACGCCCGTGCCGAAAATGGCGACGACGGCGAGCGCCATGATGATCAACGGAAACGCCATGAAGACGTCCATGACCCGTTGGAAAATGAGATCAAAACGACCGCCAAAATAGGCGCTCATAACACCCAACACCAGACCAACGGTCGCACCGATGAACGCCGTCGTAAAGCCAACGAAAAGCGCGGTCCGCGCGCCATACACGATCCTGGTGAACAGATCCCGTCCGAACTGATCCGTTCCTAACCAGAATTGAGAACCCGGTGGTGTCAACATATGCTCAAATGAATTGAGCTCTGGATCATAGCCCGTCAGGACCGGCGCGAATACCGCCATAATAATCATGGCCAGGACAATCAGAGCACCAGCTGCTCCGACCGGCTCCTTACGCAACAGGCCCTTTATGACGACCATAATTGGCCGCTTTTCCTGCAACTCCTCAATTTGAGATTCAACTCGAACTTCGGATGTCGTCACCATGAGATTACCTGCTAGCTGTAACGGATTCTTGGATCTAACCAGGCATACATAACGTCAATGACAAAGTTCGTGAACACAAAGACGATCACGACAATCATGACGAGCGCCTGGGTCATTGAAAAATCTTGGTTGAGTACGGATTCGACAAACAGCTTACCAAGACCGTTCAGATTGAACACCTGCTCGGTCACAACCAGTCCGCCCATCAGAAACGCGAATTCGATGCCGATGATCGTAATCACCGGCAATAACGCGTTCTTGAGAGCGTGGCGGTTGATAATGAGCTTCTCCAAAAGTCCTTTGGCGCGCGCTGTACGCACATAATCTTCCCGCAAAACTTCGAGAAGCGTGGATCGCGTCATTCTGGTGGCAACCGCCGAATAGCGATAGCCGGTTGCCACGGCCGGCCAGATCAACTGGCTCAGATTGCGCATCGGATCCTCCCAGATCGGGACATAGTCGATAGGCGGCATCCAAGCCGTCCCGAACCAGGCTTGCGTAAAAATCAGCAGGCCGAGAATGATCATGATGCCAAGCCAAAAAGACGGTATCGCGATGCCCGCTATGGAAAAGATGCGAACCACATAATCAATCCAAGTGTTCTGTTTGACCGCTGATATCGTACCCAATGGAATGGCAATGACCGTGGCTGTCACTGTCGCCATAATTGCGACCTGAAGGGAAAGCTCGAAACGCAAGCCGATCTCATAAGTGATCGGTCTGCCAGTAAACATGGATTCCCCGAAATTGAACGTGAACAATCCGGTTATGAAACTTAAAAATTGCCAAAGAATTGGGTCGTTGAGCCCCAGATTGTTCCGGCAAAGCTCTATCTCCGCCGGGTCAACGTAAAGCCCCGATCCAGCCAATCGAAGCTCGCATACATCGCCCGGGATGAGACGCAGCAGGAAAAAGACAAGAATAGCCGCCCCGATCAACGTCGGAATCATCAATAAGAGACGTTTAGCGATGTATTGCCACATGAGTCCGATCTCACCCTGTTGGCTATTCCCCGCCCGGAGGCCTAAACCCTTCAGGCGGGGAACAACATTTTTACGCGATGCTTAGACGAGCGCTTACTTGTCCAGCCAAATATTATCGAGAGACTGGTTCAAATAGTGGCTCGGGGCAATCTTCCATCCCTTCACGTAGGAGCGATGGGGATTGATCTTATACCACCACAACGTGATGCCCATATGGGCCTGGTCACTAAGTGCCCGTTTCTCATAGGCGCGCATATGTTTGCGCTGCTCGGCTTCGGTCTCTGCCTTCTGCAGCTTGTCATAAATGTCCTCAAGCACCTGATCCTCGTAACTGCCATAGTTATTGCCGGCACTGCCAAGGAACTTAGTGACGTCCGCGATCGGATTGATGACGCTCTGACAGTTGAAGTCGATGGAAACATCGAAATTCTTCTTTTTGCGCAGAATGTCATAAAAGAGCGGACTCGGGTTCACCTGCTGAGTGACGTTCATCCCAACTTTTTTCCATTGGCCGATCAGCCATGTGCCAACAACCTTGTAAGGCTGGTCAACACCGCGGTTGTTGAGAACGAAAGTAAGCCCTTCGTGGCCGGACTCTTTCAGAAGCTTCCTAGCTTCGGCGCGGTTTTTCTCTATGTCCGTGCCATAGCCCACCAGCTTAATAAGCTCTTCCTTAGTCGCCGCCAGCGGATGGTTCGGGTAAGCAACGCCGCCAACGGTCTTCACAATGGCAATCTTCGACAAGTATTTAGAACCGCCCCAGCGGTCGACCGCCAAAGTAAGCGCCTTGCGGACGCGAACGTCGTCAAACGGCTTCTTGGCATGGTTTGGCGTGAAGAAAAGCGCGCAGTTCCAGTCGCTTTCCTGGACCGTGATTTTGTCGCCTAGGGCGTTGACCAAATCGTCCCGGGCTTTCGGCGGAAAGCCGCGAAACTCGATGGCCGCACGATCACCACGGATGGCTTGCAGGCGGAGCGCCATCTTCGGCGCGGATATGGCCTTAAAGCCGTCCAGATAGGGCCGCCCCTTATGATGGTAATTGCCGTATTTCTTACCTTCTACGAATGATCCAGGCTGGTGCTGAACGAAGGTAAAGGCGCCCGTGCCATTAATGTTTTTCTTGTGCCAGGTGTAACCGTTCTTATCGAGGTCTTTCTTCGCGTAGATGAAGTTGAACGGCGTGGCGACGGCCGGGATAAAGGCGCCTGACGCAAATTTCAACTTGAAGACAACCGTGAAATCGTCAGATGCGGTAACGGAGTCGACCATCTTGAAAAAGGCTTTGCGCGAACTCGCAATGCCTTTCGGCGGAAAGATAATCTTATTGTAAGTGGCAACGATATCATGCGCTGTTAACGGCGTACCGTCGTGGAACTTTACACCCTTACGAATCTTAAAGGTGTAGGACTTGCCGCCATCTGCGCCCTTTGGAACCTTGCCGTCGCATATATCGCAAATAAAGTCCGTCGGCGAGGACGGATTTTCCGGATTGATCCGGATGAGCAGACTGTAAAATGGCCGGATCGGATGGATCATACCAAAGGTCGATTCGATATGGCCGTCATAGGACGGGATCTTCGAGCCAACCACCAAGTTGAGAATTCCACCAGATTTTACAGCATGCGCCGTCCCCGTCACAACAAATGACAAGGCGACGCCCGCTACAATCGGTATCGCATATTTCAGACTTGGGAATTTCATTTTATTCCTCCCTAACGTTTATTGAGGAACTTCCGCGTGTCCTCGTAACGCAATGCCCCTTATTGGCGGGGATTCAAACTTCCGTACAGGCCACCCAGTGGTCTGGTTTAACTTCCCTGAATTCGGGAATCCCTTGCGAGCACCGGTCAACCGCCCGAGTGCACCTGGGATGAAACACACAGCCGCTCGGCGGGTTTATGGGACTCGGTATCTCACCCTTAACAATTTGATGCGCGCGCTGCTTCTCGATTGTCGGATCCGGAATTGGAACCGCCGATAACAGCGCCCGCGTATAGGGGTGCAGCGGATTGTCGTACAACTCATCGCAATCGGCGAGTTCAACGATTTTGCCCAAATACATGACCGCCACCCGATGGCAAAGGTGGCGGATGACGCTCAGATCGTGAGAAATGAACAGGTACGTCAAATTAAACTCGTCGCGCAGATCCTCCAGCAAATTGATGACCTGTGCTTGGATCGACACATCGAGCGCCGACACGGCTTCGTCGCATATAATGAACTCAGGACGCACCGCTAGGGCTCGCGCGATCCCCACCCGTTGGCGCTGTCCGCCACTCATCTCATGGGGATAACGATCCGCAAATTTGGGACTTAGTCCGCAAAGTGAGAGCAGCTCGCGAACACGTTTCACCCGCGCCGGGCCATCCTCTTCAACATTGTGAACATACATCGGTTCGGAAATAATATCGCCGATTTTCATACGCGGATTTAGGGAGCTATAGGGGTCTTGGAAGATCACCTGGATCCTTTGGCGCAAAGGCCGCCATTCCTCCTTGCTCAGCTTACCCAAATCCAGATTATCATAAATGATCTCACCAGCCGTCGGTTTCTCAAGCTGGAGTATACAGCGGCCGGTCGTTGTTTTTCCGCAGCCGGATTCACCAACGAGACCGAGCGTTTCACCGCGCTTAATGTCAAAGCTTATACCGTCGATCGCCTTCACATGGGCAACGGTCCTCGTAATAAAGGCGCCCTCTGTGACCGGGAAATACATCTTAAGGCCACTAACTTTGATCAAGATTTCCTTTTCCTGATCCGGTCGCGATCGCTCCATCAGCTTCTCACGGGGAAGGCTATCGACACTCATGACGATGCCTCCAATGCTTGCGTCAACTTGTCCTTTTCAAAACAAGCCGAGATATGCCCATCGCTAACGCTCTCCAAATTGGGTATCGACGCGTTGCATTTATCGATCGCGAAACCGCAGCGCGGACGGAAGGAGCAGCCATCATCAAGCTTCGTAAGGTCTGGTGGTTGCCCGTCAACGGGATCTAGCTTCGCCTTACGGGGCTGATCCATGCGCGGCACTGATTTCAGAAGAGCGAGCGTATAGGGATGGCGAGGCCTATGATAAATATCCTCAGCCGTACCGCTTTCGATAATTTTTCCGGCATACATCACGTTCACCCGGTCCGCATATCGCGCAACGACGCCAAGATTGTGCGTAATAATAATGAGTGCAACCCCAAGCTCTCTTGTCAGATTCTTCATCAACTCTAAAATCTGTGCTTGGATCGTAACGTCCAGAGCTGTGGTCGGTTCATCGGCAATGATGAGTTTAGGCTCGCATGACAAAGCAAGCGCAATCATCACGCGCTGCCGCATTCCGCCGCTCAAATGATGTGGATACTGCTTTAGGCGCCGCTCTGGATCAGACATCCCAACTTTTCCTAAAAGGTCGATCGCCCGCTTGTCCGCTTCCTCTCTATCGATGCCGAGATGTTGTTGCAAAGTCTCGGTGATTTGCAATCCAATGGTGAGCACTGGATTTAGGGAGGTCATGGGCTCCTGAAACACCATGGCGATCTCGCGCCCGCGCACCTTACGCATCTCTTCATCACTCAGCGTCGCAAGGTCCTTTCCCATGAAGGAAATGCTGCCTTGGACAATGCGTCCGGGAGGATTTGGAATAAGCCGGAGAATAGAGAGCGCGCTCACAGACTTACCGCACCCGGACTCGCCGACGATGGCAACTGTCTCGCCTTCTTCGACGTCGTATGAGATACCGTCTACTGCCCTGACGGTTCCTGCTGATGTGAAGAATTGGGTATGAAGGTTGTCAATCTCCAGTAACTTGGACACTAATTATCCTCTTCCCTAGTGACTCCGCTCTTTTCGAGCGTTTAATTTATCTACGCCGCACAGCTTAGCCAACATTCAAACCTTTGCAACGATTTAGAATCTCATCGATCCAATCGATGCCGCTCGCGGGCTCGTTTATAGCCAACATAGCATATGATCAATCACATTGATCCGGTTAGTCTCATATACTTTTTGGAATTATTGTAGATCAAACCAGGCAAAAGACGGCTCCATAACGATGCCCTTTACGTCAAACCACACGTGGCGACATAACATGTGAGCCTCGATTCATTAACGTTAATAATTTACTATAATTGGAATCTTTAAGCCTATCCGCTCATTTTCCGGCGGCGGGTTTGGAAGGGAGCCACCGCTTTAACCATAAATTGCGCGTCATCTCTAAAAGCAGGCTCTGAAGACGAAAATGAAACCGGCTTGGCCCCGTATTGTCGCTCATGCCGACATGGATGCGTTCTATGCGGCGATAGAGCAGCTCGACGATCCGAGTTTGCGCGGACGCCCTATCCTTGTTGGATCTCCGAAAGGCCGCGGGGTTGTGCTCACGGCCAGCTATGAAGCGCGTCCATACGGGGTCGGCAGCGCCCTGCCGATGGCCAAGGCCCGCCGCATGTGCCCGGACGCGATCATCACACCACCCCGTTTTAAGCGGTATCAGCAAGTCTCCGAGACGATCATGCGCGTTTTCTCCGATTTTTCGCCTGATGTCGAAGCAATCAGTTTGGATGAAGCCTTTCTCGATATGACAGGATCGGAACAGCTTTTCGGAGCGCCTGAGAAAATCGGCCGGCAAATCAAAGACGCTATTCGCGATGCCACCGGCGGTCTGACAATATCGGTGGGGCTATCGGGAACCAAATATGTCGCAAAAGTCGCGAGCGCCTATCAAAAACCCGATGGCCTTACCGTCGTTCCCCCGAGCACGGCCAAAGCATGGCTGGCGCCGCTTCCAATATCCCGCCTCTGGGGAGCTGGGCCGAAAACCCAGAAGCGCATTCATCAGATCGGCCTTCAAACCATTGGTGACGTTGCCGCGGCCGACCCCAAGTTTCTCGCCGCTAAGCTTGGCAGCGCCGGGCTCCATTTTTACACCCTGGCACATGGCGAAGACCCAAGGCGGGTCGCGCGGCGGCGCACTTCGAAAAGCATCGGCTCAGAACGAACTCTCGGCAAGGATGTCCGCACGCGGGCGGATATCGAACACCAGCTCCGCCGGTCCGCTGACGCCATTGGCCGGCGGCTCAGGCGCAAGCACTACCGGGCGCTTGGCGTGCGCGTAAAGCTCAAAACGTCCGACTTTCAGCTATTAACCCGCCAACGCCTTCTCGATGAGCCAACGGATGTCGCTCAGAACTTGCTCTCGGTCGGCGTCGATTTGCTCCATGAGTTTCGCCATCCAGGCCCGTTCCGGCTGGTCGGCATGGCTGCCTATGATCTGGTCAAGGCAGATGATCCCGTTCAACTCGGCCTCTTCCAGGATCGCCCAAAACGCCGAAATCTCGAAGAAGCAATTGATCGCCTCGCCGAACGGTTCGGGAACGATGTCGTACGGCGCGCAGAAGATCTCTGCCGGCCACAAGCAATGCAAATTGACACAAATCTCGACTTTTTGGACGAAGACTTGGACGAGACGGGGAATGACGATAATTAATCTAATGCCCATTTAGTCGACGCGACATCCTCAGAAATGGTTCCCCAAAGTCGAGCGACACATGTATCTTGTCTTTAATCTCATACCAATGGTTCTTGAGTTTGACTCACGAACGATTGGCGACCATTGGCAAGCACGACCGCGTGGCCCACGCCTAATGGCGCGTGAGCCTGCGTGGCGCTTGAACGCCCATCGGTCATTCCCAATGATCGATGCTATATGTCGGGAGTTAAGGGCATGACGAGCAAGCGAACCGACCTCGATAGCTTTTTGGAAACGCTTCCGACCGAGGCGGCAGCCGAAGCCAAAAGCGCGGCCGCAAAAATCGATGATCTAGAACGCGTTACACAGAGCTTTCATGGCATCGAGGCCAAATATTTCCCCTGGCTGATCGCCTCGATCGTACTCTTTATCGGCGCTGTCGCAATTTTGATCGGAAGCAATCAACTCTTCGGCGGGGCTCGAATGGTACTCGGCGGTCTAGGACTTACCGCGATGGCTGCGGCGCTCCCTGCTCTTGCGATGACCTATGTCTACCAAGTGCGTGAGCGCACAAGATCCGATCGTGCGAAAGCCGAAATCAATCGAACCTATTTTGTCTCCCATGGCGGATATTACTTTCCACCAAGCGAGAACGGCCGGGCTCAGGTTTTTCTCATCGAAGAAACCACCAAGAAGCCCTACAATCCGAGAAAGCCCGACCGGCTTCGCCCCGGCTGGTACTGGTAAGTAGCCTTATACCATCGGTCATTAGGAATGACCGATGAGCGTTCAAGCGCCACGCAGGCTTACGCACCATAGGGTGCGGCGCGCAGTCGCGCTTGCCAAAGAAAATTATAAGTCAATCATAATTTCTTTTGGTATTACCGGCAGCACCAACGACTATTTACCCGGCAGGGCCGCGGCTGGCGCGCACCACTCCCCGCCCCGGCTTTGGGTCACCAAAATCACCATGTCTTACGCCAATGGTCCTTGAGTTTGACTCACGAACGATTGGCGACCATTGGCAAGGGCGACTGCCCGTCGCGCCTTATGGCGCGTGAGCCTGCGTGGCGCTTGAACGCCATCGGTCATTGACAATGACCGATCGTATAAGACGTTAATCCGCCTTCCCTTCAAACTTGAATGAGACTTTGATTTTGGTCCGAAAGGCGGACACACGGCCGTCTTCGATCACCAAGTCTTGCGCCGTTACCTCGGCAACGCGCAAATCACGAAGACTTTGCGAAGCGCGGTTGACCGCAGCAGTCGCTGCCTTCTCCCAAGACTCCGTGCTCGTCCCGACCAATTCAACGACCTTATAGACGCTCTCCGCCATTTCCTGCTCCAATGTCATTATTTCCGCATAAACGATATCCGCACAAAACGTATCCTGGGCAATTCCCCCCGGACGGTATTGGAAGTGTAACATTTGAATGCGGTCCAACACCATCAATGAAACCCCGGCGGGCAATGTTTCACACAGTCCGTCGACGAGGCCGGGCCGGGCCCCTTGGGCGCGCCGCCCAACCTATGTCGTCAGACCTGAATCCTGTCCGCTTGGATCGCGCGCTATTGGCTCGATCGCCGATATGTCATAAATCCGAAGACGATGAAGACAGGATAGTTTCTATGAGGCAGGACTGGCGATGGCTGAAACGGCGATTGATTATGAGTTGGAGTACAATAACCGCAAGCGGGTTCCTGAACATGCCGACATCTCGGCACTCTGGCCGGCTGAGGCAGAGGCCTATCGCCAAACCGCAAATGCCGAATACGATATTGCTTATGGCGATTCAGACCGATCTCGTTACGATCTTTTTCTGCCCGATGGCGCAGCCGATTGCGCCTCGCTTATTGTCTACATTCATGGTGGCTATTGGCAGTCCCGCGACAGAAAAGATTTCAGCCATGTGGCGCGCCACTTTAATGCAAACGGCGTTTCCGTCGCCATTCCCTCCTACAATCTCTGTCCCGCTGTTCAGATCATCGACATTGTCGAAGAGCTCCGGATGTTTTTGCGCGCACTCTGGATGCGAACGAACACGCGTCCTGTGATTGTCGGGCACTCGGCTGGCGGACATCTCACAGCGGCGATGCTGGCAACCGACTGGAGCGCATTTGATGATGTCCCTGCCGATCTGATCACGGCGGGGTACGCCATCAGCGGCGTCTTTGATCTTTTGCCGATCTGCAATGTTTCAATCAACTCAGTTTTGCGGCTCGACGAAATTGCCGCCGAAGCGGTCAGCCCTTTGAATTGGACATTCCCAACGGCAGGAAAATCGCTGGTTGCCGCTGTTGGCGCGCTCGAGAGTGATGAATTTATCAAGCAGAGCCGCGCCATTACCGAAATTTGGACACGGAAAGGCGTGCCGACCGAGTTCAGTCTTATCGACGATGCCAATCATTTTACCATTGTCAACATGCTTACCAAGGCCGGGAGCCCGATGATGCGAAAGATCTGTGACATGGCCGCAAAAGCGTCCGCCGGGCGCTGAAAATATCAAGACCTTGCTTAATCGAAAACAAGCGCGATACGTGCATCCAGTCAATACAGACGACCCATCGTTTCGATGTCCTCCAGCGCCCGCGAAACACTGTCATCCAAAAAACGCAGTGCCCGCAGAATCGGTAGGTCGTGCAACCTTCGAACCATTGTCTATTGGGAGCAAATGTCGCAATGTTGAGTCGACGACATCACCCATATTCCGTGGGGGACTTGGGGAACCGAAATGACTACGGATATCGATTTGGTCCGCACGGCCGGTATGCCGCCGACGGACATCTCGGACCCTCAATATTTTCATAAGGTGGTCGATTGCCAATGGGCGTGCCCCACGCACACGCCTGTCCCGGAATATATCCGCCTCATCGCGCAGCGGCGCTACACAGAGGCCTATCTTCTCAACTGGGAGTCAAACGTCTTTCCCGGTATCCTCGGACGGACCTGCGACCGGCCCTGTGAGCCGGCCTGCCGCAGAGGGCGCGTCGACGAAAAACCGGTGGCGATCTGCCGGCTGAAGCGCGTCGCGGCCGACTACAAGCAAGACATCGATCGTTATTTGCCGAAGGTTCCCACGAAGAAAAATGGCAAAAACATTGCCCTTCTCGGCGGGGGGCCGGCATCCTTGACTGTCGCGCGGGATCTTATGCCGCTTGGATATCACTGTGTGCTGTTCGAAAAAGATCCGCGCAGCGGCGGTCTCATGCGCACGAATATTCCGGCGTTTCGCCTGCCCGAAAAAGTCATCGACGAGGAGGTCGACCGCATTATCGAAATGGGTGTCGAAACCCGGTTCGGCTGTGAGATAACGAGCCTAAAGGCGATCCTCGATGACGGGTTTGACGCTATCTTTGTTGGCACGGGCGCGCCGCGCGGCAAGGATCTGAACATCCCCGGACGCGAGACATGCGCCGCCAACATTCATATCGGCATCGACTGGCTGACGTCGATCGCATTCGAACATGTTGATACAATCGGCAAGCGGGTGGTGGTCATTGGCGGCGGCAACACGGCCATGGATTGCTGCCGCTCCGCACTGCGCCTCGGCGGTAAAGATGTCCGGGTCACCGTCCGCTCACCTCGAAAGGATATGAAAGCGTCGGATTGGGAGATAGAGGCCGCCGAAATGGAAGGCGTTCCAATTTTTGACAATCATGCGCCAAAAGAGTTTGTCGTCGAGAATGGCCGGCTCGCAGGCGTGCTGTTCGATAAGATGCATGCGGACTATGACGACTCTGGCCGCCGCACGCTCATCCCGACAGGTGAAGAAGTTTTCTTCGCGTGCGACGATGTCTTAATGGCAATCGGACAGAGCAATGCCTTCCCATGGATAGAGCGTAACATCGGCATTGTGTTCGACGAAGGAGAAATGCCGGTCGTTGATAAGCTCACGATGCAGTCAAGCCTGTCGAACGTCTTTTTCGGCGGCGATGCCGCTTGGGGCCCGGAGAACATTATTTGGGCCGTCGCGCACGGCCATCAGGCGGCGATCTCAATCGATCTCTTCTGCAAGGGCGAGGCGCTGACCCGTCGCCCGGCGCCCGGCACGAGCCTTTTCAGCCAAAAAATGGGGCTGCATGAATGGTCGTACGATAATGATGTCTCCGAGGACCGCCGTGTCCCCGTCCCCCACCAGGACCTTGATTTAGCGCTGAAAGATCTAAGCGTCGAGGTTGAACTCGGTTTCGACGATCAACTTGCCTTCAAAGAAGCCGAACGCTGTCTCAACTGCGATATCCAGACCATTTTTGTTCGTGAGCTGTGCATCGAATGCGATGCCTGCGTGGATATCTGCCCTGTTGATTGCATTAATTTCGATTTTAATGGCGAGGAAGACGAATTCCGTGCACGGCTCCGGGTTCCGGCGGAAAACAAAGACCAAGATCTCTATCTCTCGGATATCCTGAAGACCGGCCGGGTTATGCTCAAGGATGAAGATGTCTGTCTGCATTGCGGGCTCTGCGCCGAGAGGTGCCCGACGGGCGCTTGGGACATGCAGCGGTTTGCCTATGTCGAACCCCAGGCGAGCACCGCTTATCAGAAGCATAATATGGCGTATGTCCGATGACCGGGGTCAACGATTTCGTGGTCAAATTTGCGAATGTGAATGGCTCCGGCTCGGCAAGTGCCAATAGCTTTTTCGCAAAAGCGCTGTTTCGGATGGGCTTACCTGTTTCGCCAAAAAATATTTTTCCTTCGAATATCCAGGGGCTGCCAACCTGGTTCGAGGTCCGCATCAGCGAGGCCGGTCATCTCGCTCGCCGGGAAGGCGTCGACATCATGGTCGCGATGAACCCGCAGACCTACGCTCAAGATGTCGAAGAGGTGGTATCCGGCGGATACCTTATTTATGATTCGACCCGCGAAAGGGAATTCGGCCGCGATGATATCAACGTGCTGGGCATCCCCATCGCCCGGCTTTGCGCTTTCGCGTTCGACGATCCGCGTCACCGTCAGCTCTTTAAGAACATTGTCTATGTCGGTGCGCTCGCAGGCCTTGTTGGCATTGAAATCAGCGTCATTGAACAAATTATATTCGAACAGTTTAAGCGCAAAGAACACCTCAATGACGCAAACCTCAAAGCACTCCATATCGGCCTGGACTATTCGCTCGAAAAATTCAAATGCCCGCTGCCGCTGCGCGTGAGGCAGAGCGACGCTGCCACCGGCAAAATTATGATCTCCGGCAATGATGCCGCTGGATTGGGCTGTATCTATGCGGGCGCGACCGTCGCCGCCTGGTATCCCATAACGCCATCGACGTCGCTTGCCGAAGCATTCGAGCGCTATCTCAACAAATATCGCATCGATGAGTGCGGCCGCAAACTTGGAGCGGTCGTCCAGGCGGAGGACGAGCTTGCCGCAGTCGGCATCGCCATTGGCGCTGGATGGAACGGCGCGCGCGCTTTTACGGCGACATCCGGCCCAGGCATTTCCTTGATGAGCGAATTTATCGGGCTCGCCTATTTTGCCGAGATTCCCGTCGTGATCTTCAATGTCCAGCGCGGCGGACCGTCGACCGGCATGCCCACGCGCACGCAGCAATCCGATATCATTGCATGTGCCTATGCCTCGCACGGTGATACGCGCCATGTCCTGCTCTTTCCATCCGATCCGAAGGAATGTTTTGAAATGGCAGCCGAGGCCTTCGATCTCGCCGAGCGGCTGCAAACGCCGGTCATTGTCATGAGCGACCTTGATATCGGCATGAACACATGGGTGGTCGATCCGCTTGAATGGGACGACAGCCGGAAACACGACCGCGGCAAGGTTCTCGATGCCGAAGCACTTGAGGCGCTAAAAGAGAAGTGGGGACGTTATAAGGATAGTGACGGTGACGGCATCCCCTACCGCACGATACCGGGCACGCACCCTGAAAAAGGCGCCTATTTTACGCGCGGATCCTCGCACACCGAATATGCCAGTTACACGGAAGATGGCTTGGTAAATGCCAAGAACCTCGCGCGTCTTTTGCGAAAGTTTAAGACCGCCATGTCAATGGTGCCACGCCCCACCATCAATCAGCGCGATGAGAACTCGAAACTCGGAATCATATATTTCGGTGGAACAGACCATGCTGTGCGGGAAGGCCTCGATTTACTGGAAAGAGACGGCTATCGATTGAATGCGCTCAGGCTGCGCGCATTTCCCTTTTCGCCGGATGTCGCGGCATTTGCTGCCGCTCACGAGCGCGTTTTCGTTATTGAGCAAAACCGGGATGGCCAAATGCGATCCTTGCTGATAACCGAAGCGGGCATTCAGGCCGAAAAGCTCATCCCCGTTTTGAATTTTGACGGCATGCCCCTTAGCGGGGCCTTCGTGGCAGGCTGCATCCAATCCACCATTGAAACGAATGAACATGTCGCCAATGCGCTCCGCCTATCGGTGCGCGCTGTGTGAGGACACTGTCATGACATATATGCAAAAGCCGAAAATCCGGCATCCGCGGCTCAAGAAAAACGACCTTGGTCTCACCCGCAGAGACTATGAGGGCGTTCTCTCCACGCTTTGCGCGGGCTGTGGTCATGATTCGGTCACAGCCGCCATAATCGAGGCCTGTTTTGAGCTGCAACTGCCGGCCCATCGCCTGGCCAAACTTTCCGGCATCGGCTGTTCTTCAAAAACGACCGCCTATTTTCTCTCGCAGGCCCATGGCTTTAATTCGCTTCATGGCCGTATGCCGGCGATTGCTACCGGTGCGAACTTGGCAAACCGGGATTTGATCTATCTCGGCGTCTCCGGTGATGGCGATACAGCCTCCATCGGCCTAAACCAGTTCTGCCATGCGGTCCGCCGGCGCCTGAACATGGTGTATATTGTCGAAAACAACGGCACATACGGCCTCACCAAGGGACAATTTTCCGCAACCAACGACAAAAATTCCAAAAGCAAAAAGGGCGGTAACAATCTGTTCGAAGCCATGGATCTTTGCGCCCTTGCCATTCAGCTCAAGGCGGGTTTCGTGGCACGGGGCTTTTCGGGAGATAAGGCGCAGCTTGTGCCGCTCATAAAGTCGGCGATGCGTTACCGCGGCTTCGCGCTTCTCGATATCATCTCGCCCTGCGTCACCTTCAACAATCACGCGGCATCAACCAAGAGTTACGACTATATCCGCGATCACTCAGAGGCCGTTGATAAGTTGGATTTTGTACCGGCACAGGAGGAAATCACGGCAAACTATGACGAGGGTCAAACCGTCAATGTAACGATGCATGACGGCTCGTCCATGCGGCTTCATAAGCTGGAAACAGATTATGATCCGCGCAATGCCGATGAGGCGTTGATGCATATCCGAAAGCGCTACGCGGAGGGCGAAGTGGTCACGGGCCTGCTTTACGTTGACCAAGAGGAAGAAGACCTGCACAGTTTGATTGAAACCACCGAACGCCCTCTAAACGAGCTTTCGATGGACGAGCTTTGCCCGGGAAGTCAACCGCTGGAAGAACTCAATAACACTCTGCGCTAATTCTGAAGATACGCCCCCCTGATTCATGATTGTTCGAAGGCGATCCCGCCTGCCGAATGACGCCTATATATCCGCCGCGCTGGTCACTCGCCGTCGGATTGGCTGGCGTGCTGGCGTCGATTGCTTGGTTCACGGCCTTCACGATGCAGAACGCCGCGTATGTCCGCGCCCTCGGTCAAGTGGAATTAGTCTTTACCTTCATCGCCTCGGTCTTTCTTTTCCGCGAAAAGACCAGTTGGCTTGAGGTGCTGGGCATTCTTTTTGTCGTCGCGGCAATTCTGATTCTTATCTTGGGCCGCTGAACATATAAGACCGTGTGGCTCCTTCAGCACACAAAATCGGAGACGGGAGACATTGCCTCTCACCTTGAAAATCGGACGCTCATGGCCCGAAGTTGACCGTTTGCATTGAAGTTCCGTCGAACCGAGCCCGGCAGACCGGCGCACTTCGACTGACCACACTGATATTCATTCGTTTTGCTAAACGGCCAACAATAAAACAGACAGTATATTTTCCTTGAAACTTGCTCCACACGGGCTCATACATGCTCCGCCGGTAAGCCCGAAGATGGGGTATTTCTTAGACTTGCGGACAAGACGCCTTGCCATAACTGGCCTGACTGCCTTTCCTAAAATCTGAGTTGCTGCGCTTTCGATGACTTCTTGATGAGACCGGCGTTCTAACTTTGACAAGGGAATAGGATTTCTCCATGAGCCAAAATGGCACCGTAAAATTCTTTAATCGTTCCAAAGGTTTCGGATTTATTGCGCCCGACGACGGCGGCAAGGACATTTTTGTTCATGCCTCAGCGCTCGAGCGTTCTGGCATCCCAGCTTTGGACGAAGGTGACAAAGTCACTTTCGATATCGAAGACGATCCGCGAGGCCGCGGCAAGCAGGCAGCCAACATACAGTTCGCCTAGCCGCTTCGCTTTTAAATCCGAAAATAAGGCCGTCAAGCTGCTGCTTGGCGGCCTTATTGAGTCTTATGTAATATCAATGGTTCTTGAGTTTGACTCACGAACGATTGGCGACCATTGGCAAGCACGACCGCGTGGCCCACGCCTCTTGGCGCGTGAGCCTGCGTGGCGCTTGAATGCCCATCGGTCATTTTCCATGATCGATGGCATAATCCTTGACGAGAAGCCTGGCGCAATTAGGTGAATTCTTGATGCATGCGCTCGATGTTTTGATGCCCGCCGAGTTTGGCGATCAACGGCTCCAAATGCTTTTCGTAATTGCGCCAGCGGCCGATACGCCCGGCATGGATCGGCTCACGCACCTGTGCGGCGCTGGCCGTGTCCACAAGATCGTTTGTGCGATGGGGCTCAGCGCAGGACTCGTTCCACGCGAGATCCAGCGCGTCCAGCACCTGCAGCACTTCCCGCTTGAACGAACCAATCAGCGCCTCGTAGCAGCAATGTCTGAGCGCGTCTCCGAACAGTTCGGACCAGAGCCGCATGTAATCCTGATAGATAAGATAATAGTGGGCTAAATCGCTGAGATCATTCGAATAGTGATGCCCGTCAAAATCCTGCGTGAAGCAGGATAGGCAGACGTCCAGCGGATGGCGGTGGGTGTGAAGCGTGACCGCGTCCGGAAACATCAGTTTGATGAGCGGGAAATGCAGAAAATTGCCGAGCTTCTTGTCGATCCGGCGCAGCGAGTTCGGATCGCGCATCTGCCGCGACGTCGCCGCCAGATAAGTGCTAGCGGCTTGGGCAACGCGCGTCTCTTCAATCTCACGAAGATGCGCAAAGAAATCATCGCCGCGCAGCTTGGAAGGTAGGCTCCGATACAGTGTATGATTGATATCTCTCAGTGCGTCCGACTCGCGGCAAGTATCGATGTCGGGATGAGCTGCGAGGACCTGTTCCAGCAATGTCGATCCAGAGCGCGGCATACCAATGATGAACACGCAACCGGTGCTCGCAAGACCGTAGGTTTGGCGAGCATGAAAATAATCGGGGGTAAACAGCGCGCGGGCTTCTGACCAACGCGCTTCTCGCTTCGCTGGATCGTAGGTGCCGCTCGCATACCGGTTCGACTGCGCGAATTGCGCAAACGCCGCACCAAAATCACCGCGCGCTTCGAATACGCGCCCGATAGCGTTTCGTAAAACACGTAACCGCCGAGTCTCAATCTCGCCGCCCGTCGCCAGCTGCTCCATTTGGTGAAGCGTCTTATCGTCAATTTTTCCTGCGTCCGCGCGTGCCAATAAAACATAAGCAGGCGAATGGCGATCGTCGGTCGAAATTGCTTGCTCGGCGAATGACCGCGCTGAGCTGATCCGTCCGATATGCAAATGCAACTCTGCGCTGAGCGTCAGGACCCGAGCGTGATCCGGCTCTAATGCTCTGGCCCGCTCCAAGAGCACATCTGCGGTCTCGAAATCGCCCGACCCACGCCAACGTGTCAACGCGCTGAGGCAGAGTGCTTCAACATCACGGTGCTCGATATCAAGACGCCGGTCGAGCAGGGTTTGGGCGACATCAAACCGGCGCTCGGCGAGCGCAGCGCGCACGGCACGGTTTAGCTCAATGGCTGGGACCGCGGCCGCTCCGGCAGCGCCAGGTCTTGGAATTCCTAAAGATGAGGACGGTTCACCGCGGTTTTTTTTCACATTTCTCTCTCCGTCTTCGCACCGCCCAAAAGGTCGAGAGGAGAATATTAGCCGAGAAACATAACAGTGTATGAAAAACGCCGGCCCGCCGAAAAATTGTTGCGGAGGCGAGCATTCCGTCCAATTCCCTCAACAAAGGGCAGACCGCGCCAATTGCACGGCATGTCCATTGCGAACGGAACCATCGCCAAACCCATAAGCTCTTCAATAAGAACTCAGGACTGCCGTCTCGATGGAGTCTACAGAATTTGGCTCAAGAATTCTTTCGTCCGCGGGTCCTTGGCATCGTCGAAGAATGTCGCAGGCGCGCCGTGCTCGACGATGAGGCCGAAATCGGTGAAGTAGATGTGGTTCGCCACCTCGCGGGCAAACCCCATCTCATGGGTCACCAGGATGCAGGTCATGCCCTCTTCGGCCAGCTCCTGGATAGTGTTCAGCACCTCTTTGACCGTTTCCGGATCGAGCGCAGCCGTCACCTCGTCGAACAGCATCACATCCGGGCTCATGGCGAGCGAGCGCGCAATGGCGACCCGCTGTTGCTGGCCTCCAGAAAGCTCGCCCGGATAGCTGTTCTCCTTGCCTTCCAGACGCACCTTCTTAATGAGTGAATTCGCATGCTCCGCAACTTCGTCCTTGTCCTGCTTGAGAACTGTGATGGGCGCCATCATGATGTTTTCAATTGCGGTCTTGTGGGGGAACAAATTGTATTGCTGGAACACCATTCCGACCTTCTTGCGTAACTCGAGCTTGTCGAGGTTCGGATCGTTAACCTCAAGCCCTTCGACCAGAATGGATCCCTGTTGAATGTCGTTGAGGGCGTTCACGCAGCGGATCAGCGTCGACTTGCCGGACCCCGAAGGGCCGATGATGCAAATGCATTCGCCCTTCATAACATCCAGCGAGACGCCTTTGAGAACCTCAAGATCACCGAACGATTTGTGCACGTCTTTGATGCTCACCATCGGCTGATCGGGCGTCCAATTCGTGCCGGAACCATTTCCTGATTGGCTGGGCGAAGCCATGGGTTCGTCTCCTTCAGAGCTTGATCGCAAATTTCTTTTCAAGCTGGATGGACCAGCGCGCGATCGGATAGGTGTAGATAAAGTGGATGAGCAACAGGAAGACGTAGAAGACCGGCAGCAGTTCGGGCCGGTCGCCTTCCGCGTTCAGAGCTTGCGCCGTGTAGGTGACGGATTCCTCGACGCCCATGATCGAACACAGCGGCGTCGACATGGTCAGGATGCAGTACCAGTTTATCCATGGCGGGATCATCCGCTTGAAGCATTGCGGCAGGATGATCATCCACAAGGTTTCACGCCGGTTAAAGGCCAGGCTCTCCGCGGACTCCCACTGCCCCGAGGGCAAGGAGCGAACCGCGCCGCGCACGACTTCCGAGAGATTTGCCATCACCGGCAGCGAGAACCCTATCACCGCCTTCATCCAATCGGGAATGGGGATGACGACGAAACCGAGATCAATCTCGAACGGGAACAGGAGCATGATGGTGAACAGCAGCACCAGCCACGGGGAATTGCGGAAGAACTGGGTCACAATCCAGGAACCCGTGCGCACCGGAAGCAGCAGCGAGATCTGCATGAGACCGAGGGCAACGCCGGCGATCGTGCCAAACAGCATCGCGAAAAAGCTGATGATGATATTGAGCGAAAAACCGGTCAGTCCGCCTTCCGGCCCCCATAGAATGAACGGAGACCATTTGATCAGCGCGTCGATGGGGCTGATAAGCTCTTTGGGCGCCTGGGCATGCGCGGTGCCGACCGCGAGTATGAACAGAAGAAACATCCAGATGGCGTGGTGAGGATGAAGATTGAGCCGGAAGGTGCCCTCCAGACGTTCGATCATTGCCTGTGAACGCTGCTGGCGTGCAACAGGCAGCAACACCTCGAAAACTTTTTCGTCCGACGTCCCGGCCGTGCGATTATCGGACATGCCCTTATGGTCTAACGCAACCATCAGCCGTACCCCGGAATTTTCATACTTCTTTCCCAACGGCTCATGCCATAGACCAGAATGGCGACCAGCCCGACATAGAAGAAAAACAGGACGATCATCATCTCCGGCACGTTGACATTGTCGGACCAGATCTGGTTGGCGGTGTACATCATCTCGGGCACAGCGATGCCATAGGCTAGCGTCGTGGTCTTCAGCAGATTGACCAGATTGTTATTGAGTGCTGGCAGGCAAACCCTGAAGGCGAGCGGAAAAACGACGTGAATGTATGATTGCAATCGCGTGTAGCCGAGGGCGGAGGCCGCCTCAACGGTTGATTCCGGAACAGCCTCGATGCCGGACCGGAAGATTTCGGTGTTGAAGGCGCCGGCAAAAAATCCCAGTGAAATAACGGCCCAGCCAAAGCTTCCGATATAGGCTTCCTGGTAGCCGCCCGCGTCATAGGAGGGCGTCAGGTTGCCGAGCACGAAATAGAAGAAAAGGATCTGTACAAAGGGCGGCGTGTTGCGGAAGAACTGGATATAACCGGCAATCACATTGCGGACGATCTTGGATTGAGCGCCCTGCGCCCAGGCTCCGACGAAGCCGACGATCAGGCTGAATATCAGACACGCTATGATCAGTTTGATCGTTGTCCAGATCGCCTCGACGAACCGTTGCCACTCGACCTGATCGTAAAAAATAACAAAGTTCCAGCCCGATGTGTCGTAGAGCTGCTTAAAATAGTCGCCGAACAGTTCCACGAGGACCTCCCTTCCTCTTCTATTCGCGGCAAGACAATGTGACTTTTTTGGTTTTTATGTTGGCACTTGGCGTCCAGCCGCTTTTCCCAGCCTATATGTTTTCCATTCCGGGGCCGGGAAATCGGCGCGGCTCCCGTTTCAGAAGCCGCGCCAGCATGTCATCAGAGCCTATTTCGGTGTATAGGCTTCGAACTTCTTGTTCATCTGCTGCACAAAGGCGGTGGACTGGATGCCCCACTTCTTCTCAAGCTCGATCAACCGGCCACTGCGATGCCAGTTATAAATCATGCCAGACATGAAGTGGCCCCAGATGTTCTCTTTCTCGTCGAGCGGCACGGCGAGACCCCAAGGCGTATCGTCCTCGGTTTTCATCGGCATCTCATAATCATTGTACTGACCGGATGCTAAGTCTGCCATGATCGATGAATCGTCGTAAACCCAGGCAACGCATTTGCCGTCACGTAGCGCCTGTTTGGCTTCCGCGTTGCCAACAAAGGCGACGATCTTGGCGCCATGCCGGCTCGACACGATCTTGTTGTAGAAAGCGCCCTGCTTGCCACAGACCGGCTTGCCCTTCAGGTCCGACCACTGCTTGACGACGCCTTTCTTGGCCAGCACGTTGGTGCCTGAGGAGTAGTAGTCGGGGTCAGGAATACCGACCACCTTGCGCCGATTTGCCTTGTCGGACATGGTGGCGATCATCAGATCAATTTTGCCTTGTTGCAGGAATTGCATCCGGTTTGACGACTGCACCGGCACCAGCTCAAGCGATACGCCCAGCGCCTTGGCTACATCATTGGCCAAGTCGATTTCCATGCCGACCAATTTGCCGCTGGAATCTCTAAAGCCCCAGGGCTTGTAGTCCGCTTTCACGCCAACCACGAGCTTGCCACGCGACAGGACTCTTTTGAATCGGTCATTCCCGGCGCTGGCGGAGTCTGATGCCGCTGCCATCACGCCGAAACCCATTGCAGCTGCGACAGCTGCGCTAAGATATTTTTTCACTTCGATTTTCCTCCC
>BFAS01000118.1 GCA_008974985.1 bacterium MnTg02 | reverse complement strand
ACCCAGGTGCAAATGCAGCAAGTCGATCCGCCGAAACAGGTTATTGACTCATTCAGAGATGTTCAGGCCGCAAAGGCCGACCAGGAGAGGGTGCGAAACGTAGCGGAAGCGTATGCCAATAAGATCGTTCCTGAGGCGCGCGGTGAGGCGGAGCGCATTTTGCAGGCCGCCAAGGGCTATGAAGAACAGACGATCGCCGAAGCCGTCGGTCAAGCGGACCGCTTTCTCAAGGTCTATGGCGAATATAAAAAGGCGCCCGGTGTGACGCGCCGCCGCATGTACCTGGAGACAATGGAGCGCGTCTTCAGCGGCATGGACAAAGTCATCATTGATACCAAGGGAGGCGGACAAGGTGTTGTGCCTTACCTTCCCTTATCGGAATTGACCAAACGTGGTGGAACCGGCGGAGGGGCCCAGTGATGAGACGTTTCCTAATCTTTCTACTGTTTCTCATCGGCGTGTCTGGCGTCGGCGCCTATTTTGCATTTTTCATGGTCCACCAGACCGAACAAGCGCTTGTTCTTGAATTTGGTAAGATCAAAAAGGTGCTCCGCACACCCGGCCTTTATTGGAAAATTCCGTTTGTGCAGACGGTAAGCTATTTCGATAAGCGTATCCTAGACCTGGATACTTCGCCGCAAGAGGTGATTGTCTCGGGGCAAAAGCGATTGATCGTCGATTCCTTTGCGCGTTACAAAATCATCGATCCGCTTCTTTTCTTCCAAACCGTTCAGAATCAAGGCAATGTCGGTTCGCGGCTCGGAACCATTCTCGATTCTTCACTGAGAAGCGTGCTCGGCTCCGCGACATTCACGGATGTCGTGCGTGATCAGCGCGCCGTCCTCATGGCCGATATCACCATGCAGCTCAACGCAAAGGCCAAGGATTTTGGCATCGAGGTGCTCGATGTCCGGCTCAAGCGCGCTGATCTTCCTGAAGCCAATAGTGAAGCAATTTACAGTCGCATGAAGACGGAGCGTCAACGGGAAGCTGCCGAAATCCGCGCCGAAGGCGAGGAACAGGCGCGCCGTATTCGCGCCGATGGCGACCGGCAGGTCACGGTGCTCAAAGCCAATGCGACACGGGACTCGGAAAAAATTCGCGGTGACGGAGATGCAAAGCGGAACGCTATTTTTGCCGACGCGTTTGGCAGGGATCCGGATTTCTTTGCCTTTTACCGGTCGATGCAGGCCTATGAGGCGGGGCTCGGATCGAATGATACGCGCCTTGTGTTAACGCCGGACACCGAATTTTTCCGCTATTTCAATGATCCGGCAGGTAAATTGAACCGCGCCGCCGAGAAAAAGCGCTAATGAATGACCTGGTTGTTGGCGTGGGGCTCGTCCTCGTTATTGAAGGATTGTTATGGGCGCTGTTTCCTCATATCGCCACCAGGTTGTTGGAATTTGCCGCCGCGTCGTCTGAATCAGGTCTCAGAATGGGCGGGGCCGCCGCTGTTGCTGGTGGCGTGCTTACGATCTGGCTGATACGCGGCTAAGCGGGATCGCACTGGAATTGCCGTCATTTCGCCCGCATTTTGTGACGACTTCAACTCTATGAGAGATGCGGCCGGACCGGTGATATTCTGGCCTCAACTAGCCGGGGGGATGATACGATATGGGAAGGTGGTCCCGCATCGGCGAGCGGATTGGAGTTCTCAAAATGATTTATATGGATATGAACCGCCGTAGCCAAGCGAACGTCGCCAGTGCTTCGCGTTCATACACTTCACAACCTGTCGTATTTCTGATCGCGGCGGCCCTTTTGCTCTATGGGCTGAGTGTGGCGCCGCAAGGTGCGTTTGCAGGAGGGCCGGAATCTGTTGCCGATATCGCCGAAAAGCTGCAAGACGCCGTCGTCAATATTTCAACAACGCAGACTCTCAAAGGATCGAAAGGCATTCCGCTGCCAAGCGTTCCCAAGGGGTCACCATTCGAAGAGTATTTCGAGGAGTTTTTTGATCGCCGGCGCAGGCAACGTGGCCCGCGCAAGATCAACTCACTCGGATCCGGTTTTGTCATCGATTCAGAGGGCATCATTGTCACCAACAATCATGTGATCGAAGGTGCTGAGGAAATTGTCGCCAATTTCAACGACGGGACGAAGCTCAAAGTCATTAAGGTGATTGGCCGCGATAAAAAAACCGATCTTGCGATTCTTAGAGTTAAGCCGAAAAAACCGCTGGTTTCCGTCTCGTTTGGCGATTCCTCAAAGATGCGCGTCGGTGATTGGGTCATGGCGATCGGCAATCCGTTTGGGCTCGGCGGCACGGTGACGGTCGGCATCATCTCGGCGAAGAAGCGTGATATCAATTCCGGGCCTTATGATGAGTTTCTGCAGACGGATGCCGCCATTAACCGGGGCAATTCCGGCGGACCGCTGTTCAACATGGACGGTGAAGTCATTGGGATCAATACGGCCATCATCTCGCCAACGGGTGGCTCCATCGGGATCGGCTTCGCGGTGCCGGCCAATACCGCCGCCCACGTCGTCGACCAACTTAAGAAATTCGGCAAGACGCGGCGCGGCTGGCTCGGTGTGCGCATTCAATCGGTGACCGATGAAATTGCCGAGAGCCTTGGCTTGGATGAACCCAAAGGGGCTTTGGTGGCGAGTACGACGCCGAACAGCCCGGCCGCAGAGGCGGGTTTGGAAGCCGGTGATGTTATTATAAAATTCGATGGCCAGGAGGTGCCGACGATGCGGCAATTGCCGCGTGTTGTCGCGCGGGCCGGCGTTGACGAAATCGTTGATGTCGAAGTGTTACGGAATGGCGAGATGAAGACCTTTAAGGTCAAGATTGGCCGCCTAGAGGAAAGCGATGCGGAAGACAAGGATTCGATATTAGGCAAGGAAGACGACGAGAAGCGGCTTCTGCTAGGACTTTCGATTTCTCCCATTACCGACGAATTGCGGGCGCGGTTCAAGATCGATAGTAGCGTTAAAGGTGTCGTGATAACGGAAGTCGACTCGGCAAGCCGTGCGGCACAGGAAAATATCAAAGCTGGTGATGTGATCGTGGAAGTCACCCAGCAAAAAGTGGCATCACCCGACGATGTGGCGAAGCGCGTGGCCGAAGTTAAAAAGTCCGACCGGAAAAATGCATTGCTGCTTTTGTCAGACGCCAAGGGCGACAAACGCTTTGTCTCGATCCCGATTGGCGAGTGATACCATCGGGCATTATGACTGACCGATGGTATGAGACAGCCAAGACGTTAAGAAGACAGGCGCAATGAATTCGCTATGCGCTCAGTCGCAAAACTCCGCGCGGCGATAACCCTGCAAAAAGAGAAGCGCCGTCAAGTCGCCATGATCGATGCGCACCCGCGCTTCCGCTGCGACTTTGGGCTTTGCGTGATAGGCAACGCCAAGACCCGCGGCCTTGATCATGGCAAGGTCGTTTGCGCCATCGCCGACCGCGAGCGTTTGCGAGAGCTCAATTCCATTGTCATCACTCAGCCGATTAAGGGCCTCTAATTTGGCGGCTTGGCCAAGAATAGGTTTTTTTACCTCTCCGGTGAGCGTGTCTTCTTCAATGTCTAATATGTTCGCCTGGTTGATTTGAAAGCCGGTCATGGCGGCGATGCGGCTGGTGAAGAATGAGAAGCCACCGGAAACGAGTGCCGTAAAGGCGCCATGGGCTCGCATGGTTTGCACGAGGGTCCGGGCGCCAGGCATCAGGGCAATGCGCTCGTCGATCACCTTTTGCAGGGTGCTGGCGGGCAGGCCCTTGAGCAGGTGTACGCGCTCCTCGAGGGCCTGCTCAAAAACAAGCTCGCCGCGCATGGCTCGTTCCGTAATTCCGGAGATGTGCTCGCGCAGGCCCGCAAAGTCCGCAATTTCGTCGATACATTCCTGCTGAATTATGGTCGAATCCATATCCGCGATAAGGAGCGATTTGCGCCGGTTCTCTTTGGGCAGAATTGCGGCATCCAGTGGATGGTCTTGAAACCGGAGGCGCATATTTTCCTGCAATTCCCGCAATCCGTCTTCATCGCTCTTTTCAAAGTAAACGTCGCACGCTTCCCCCTCGGCAAGCCAAACGGGTTTTTCCGGCGCTGGTAAAAGCTCCATGAGTTGTGCCGCAACGGCTTCGGAAATATCCGTCCGGTTCGGGCGCCCGATCAGGGAAAGGCAATAAGTCGTCATGGCGGCGGGCTTTCGGCGTTTGTTCTGGCGGACACTATCGGCTGGACTTTGTACGAGAGACTTGTGGTTGTGTCCGGTCCGGCTTTAAAACCAGCTTATGACCGAACTCAAGGCCGTTCTTATTGCAGGACCGACAGCGAGCGGCAAGTCGGCTTTGGCGCTGACTATCGCGGAAGCGTGCAATGGCGTGATCATCAATGCCGACTCCATGCAAGTTTATCGTGAGCTCAGTATTTTAACCGCCCGCCCGCTGCCGGACGAAGAAGCACGCGTCCCCCATTACCTTTATGGATGCGTTGCGGGCCGGGAGGGCTATTCGGTGGGACGCTGGATCGCCGGCTGCGCCGAGGCGATCGACAAATCAAACTCCGCGGGAAAACGTCCCGTCATTGTCGGCGGCACGGGGCTCTATTTTAAGGCGCTCCTTGAGGGCCTCTCGCCGATACCGGATATTCCTCGCCATATTCGCGATCATTGGCGCGCCCAGGCGGTGGAGATTGGCGGCGCAAGGCTGCACAAAATTCTCGAAGACAGGGATGCGGTGACAGCGGCACGGCTCAGACCGTCGGATCCACAACGATTGGTGCGGGCGCTTGAGGTGCTTGATGCGACCGGAACGCCCCTCGCCGAGTGGCAAAGTAAACCAGGTAAGCCGCTTCTTAATGCCTCATGCGTGACAAAACTTGTGGTCGCGCCGCCGCGGCAGAGTCTTTACGCACGGATCGATACCCGCTTTGACAAGATGATAGAGAATGGCGCAATCGAGGAAATTGAAGCCCTAAAGGCATTGGGTTTGCCGCCGGATCTGCCCATAATGCGGGCGCTGGGCGTTGGTCCCCTGATCGAATACAGCGACGGAACTTTAACTTTGGAGGCGGCGGCCGAGCGCGTGAAAACGGAATCGCGTCACTATGCAAAACGGCAATTAACCTGGCTGAAACGTAATATGATTGCGTGGAATTGGGGTTTTGAGCAATTTATGGAAAGGCAAGGGGATGAAATTTTTGCAGTAATTGATATTTGATGGTTGACCTGCATGCTATGAGCAGATAGGTTTCGCCGCCCAAATGCACAGATTTCCGTGCATTTGCGGTTGGTTGTACGAGTAAAATCCGAGGATCGTCCAGTTGAATTGGCGGTCCTGATGAGAACGCGGAGTGAGCGTTTATGCCACGCACAATGACCGGCTCGGAGATCGTTCTCCAGGCGTTGAAGGATCAAGGCGTCAAACACATTTTTGGCTATCCGGGCGGCGCGGTTTTGCCGATTTATGATCAGCTCTACCAGCAGGAAGATCTCCAGCACATTCTTGTGCGCCACGAGCAGGGTGCCGTTCATGCTGCCGAAGGCTATGCCCGCTCGACCGATAAGGTCGGCGTTGTGCTGGTAACCTCTGGTCCGGGAGCGACGAATGCCGTCACCGGTCTTACCGACGCGTTGATGGATTCCATTCCGATTGTTTGTATCACCGGTCAGGTGCCCACCCATTTGATTGGCAATGATGCCTTTCAGGAGTGCGATACGGTTGGCATTACGCGCCCGTGCACCAAGCACAATTATCTTGTGAGAAATGTTGATGACCTCTCCCGCGTCCTGCATGAAGCGTTTTATGTCGCATCTAGCGGCCGCCCCGGACCTGTTGTCGTCGATATCCCGAAAGACGTTCAGTTTGCGACCGGCACCTATATCGGGCGCACCAATGTCGTTCACAAAACCTATCGACCCAAGATGAAAGGGGATGAGGCGGCCATTCGTGAGGCGGTGGATATCATTGCGAAAGCGAAGAAGCCGATTTTTTACACCGGCGGCGGTGTCATCAATTCCGGCAAGATCGCAAGCCAGCTTCTTCGCGATTTCGTTGCAGCGACAGGTTATCCGGTCACGTCGACATTAATGGGGCTTGGTGCTTTTCCGGCTTCCGACGACCGGTTTCTTGGAATGCTCGGCATGCACGGCACCAATGAAGCAAATATGGCGATGCACGATTGCGACGTGATGGTTGCAATAGGCTCCCGATTCGATGACCGCATCACTGGACGGATCGATGCTTTTTCACCCAATTCAACAAAAATTCATATTGATATCGATCCGTCATCGATCAACAAGAACGTTAAGGTCGACCTGCCGATAATCGGCGATGTGGCTTATGTGCTTGAGGAAATGATCCGCGTTTGGCGCGCCCGCTCAGCCAAGCCGGATGCCGCGGCCCTCAAAAGCTGGTGGAAGCAGATTGACAAATGGCGCGCGCGCAAATCCTTGTCCTACAAGAAGCGCGACGATGTGATTATGCCGCAATACGCTATTGAGCGGCTCTATCAGCTCACGAAGGACATGGACACTTACATCACAACCGAGGTGGGCCAGCATCAAATGTGGGCGGCTCAGCATTATCATTTGGAAGAACCTAATCGCTGGATGACGTCGGGCGGGCTCGGGACGATGGGCTACGGTCTGCCGGCGGCCGTTGGTGTGCAGATGGCCCATCCGGATTCGCTTGTCATCGATATTGCGGGTGAAGCTTCGGTGCTGATGACGATGCAGGAAATGTCGACGGCGGTTCAATATGATCTGCCAATTAAGATTTTCATCCTCAATAACGAATATATGGGCATGGTGCGCCAGTGGCAGGAGTTGATGCATGGCGGCCGCTACTCGCACAGCTATACCGCTGCGTTGCCGGACTTCGTGAAACTGGCGGAAGCCTATAAATGCGTCGGGATTCGTGCTGAAAAGCCTGATGAACTCGACGATGCCATTAAGGAGATGATCTCCGTCGATAAACCAGTGCTTTTCGACTGCCGTGTCGATAAGCTCGCGAATTGCTACCCAATGATCCCGTCTGGCGAGGCGCATAACAATATGCTGTTTGGCGACGAAGCCGAGACGGATGATCTCGCCGGTGAGGTTTCCGAAGAAGGAAAAATTCTCGTATAAGATCTTGGCCGCTAGATTCCGTCTGGCGGAAAGCCGCCGGCGGTTGTCGCGGGAGTGGCCTGGTTAAAGCGCAAGGCATTTCGTTCGGATGCCCGAATTCACAACATTGATATGAGCTGAGATGAGCCCTCGAGAAGAAGCAACTGAACAACACACCATGTCGGTGCTGGTCGACAATGAGCCTGGCGTCTTAGCGCGCGTGATCGGGCTTTTTTCCGGGCGGGGCTATAATATCGACTCACTCACCGTGTCGGAGACGGAGCATAGCGCGCATATTTCGCGCATCACGATCGTGACGACGGCGATACCGATGGTCATCGAGCAGATCAAGGCGCAACTGGAGCGCTTGGTGCCCGTGCATCGAGTGACCGACCTCACTATTGAAGGAACGTCTCTGGAGCGCGAGCTGGCGCTGGTGAAAGTGGCGGGCAAGGGCGAAAAGCGTGTTGAAGCTTTGCG
>BFAS01000117.1 GCA_008974985.1 bacterium MnTg02 | reverse complement strand
CCTTCCCTGAGCCCGATTTCCGTCCGCCTGGTGATTGTAACCTTTGGCAAGTACACCTCTTCCACCGGATAAGGTAATCGGAAGTGCAAACCCTGCGGCACCTCCCGCACCAATTCGCCAAATCGCAGCACAACACCCTTTTCATCAGGGTTCACGCGGAACGTGAAGCCAAAAAAGCCAATCACGGCGATTGCCGCAAGAACGAGAAAAAACAGCAAAGATCCGCTCAAGCCGCCGCCCGGCAGGGCCTGTTTCAGCCTATCCTGGCTGCGCTTCAAAATTTCCTCAAGATCCGGAGCCTGGCCGCCGCCGGCTGGACCCTGTCCCCAGGGACCGCCACCGCCGCTTTTCCATCCGCCACCGCCGTTTTGACTACTCCAAGGCATGTTCCTCGTCGTCCTTCATCTAATTTTCGCTGGATGATATCTGCGGGTTGCCCCACTTCAACGCTCGCCCCATCATTTGCGATCGTTACGCCCTAAATGAGTATCGCGTCATGAATTTCCAAGAGGCTAACCGGTTATAGGACAGTCAGCTCCACCATGCAACGCAGCCCGAAGCCGAGCCCACTAAAAAACCGCGCGATCCAGACATTAATCCCATTCATCGGTTAAAGTTCGCGCTTTTTGTCAAGACGCGCCAATCTTGCGGCATTTTTTCCGAAATCCGCCGCTCAATGTAACACAACCTATTCAATCACAGGTTTTTCGTTCCAGCACAACTAGACTGAAATCATGATCGTCCCGCAGACCGGCCTCGTGACGCCGGCGCAAAGTCTCGCGCCAATCCGCCGGATCAATTTTCGGAAAAACCGCATCGCCTTCAGGACGGGCGTGCACCTCGGTCACATAAATCCGCTCCGCGTTGGCCATGACGGCTTTGTATATCTCGGCGCCGCCTATCACCATAATCTCATCAACCATGCGCTCGCGTGCGAGGTCGTGCCCGCGTCTTATGGCTTCCTCGACACTGCCAACAGGTATGGCCCCCTCAGAGAAAAAAGAACGATCCCGGGTCACCACAATATTGTCGCGGCCCATGAGCGGCTTGCCGATTGATTCAAACGTCTTGCGTCCCATGATCACCGGCTTGCCGAAGGTGATGCGGCGGAAATGTTTGAGATCGGAAGAAAGCCGCCAGGGCAAGCCTCCATCCAGCCCGATCACGTCATTGTCGGCCTTGGCCACGATCAAGGACACCCTCATCGGCTCCAGCCCCTTTCAAATGTGCCCCTCTATACGGAAACAGCCGCCTTGATATGCGGATGCGGTTCATAGCCCGTCAGTTCGAAATCCTCGTAGACGAAATCAAACAAGCTTCGAACCTCGGGATTAAGAGTCATCTTCGGTAGCGCACGCGGCGTCCGCTGAAGCTGAATATCCGTCTGCTCGAGGTGATTGAGATAGAGATGGGCATCGCCAAAGGTATGGATGAATGTGCCCGGACGGTACCCTGTCACCTGCGCCATCATTAAGGTCAACAGCGCATAGGAGGCGATGTTGAACGGCACGCCAAGAAACACGTCAGCGGACCGCTGATAGAGCTGGCAGGAGAGCCTATCTTCCAAAACATGAAACTGAAAGAGGCAATGGCAAGGCGGTAGCGCCATATCATCAACATCGTTTGGGTTCCACGCGGTGACGATATGGCGGCGCGAATCCGGATTATTCGTGAGCCCTTCGATAAGCTTGGAAATTTGATCAATTGGCCGTCCATTAATTGCCGGCCACGACCGCCACTGGTAGCCATAGACGGGCCCCAGATCGCCGTCCTCATCCGCCCATTCGTCCCAAATTTTCACGCCATTTTCATTGAGATAGCGGATATTGGTATCGCCCTGCAGAAACCACAGCAATTCGTGAATGATCGATCTAAGATGAAGCTTCTTGGTGGTCAGTAAGGGAAAACCGTCCGCCAAATCGAAGCGCATCTGATCGCCGAAAATGCTGAACGTACCGGTCCCGGTGCGATCCTTCCTGCGGACGCCTTCGTCCCGTATCCGGCGCATAAGATCAAGATATTGTCGCATGATGTTTGTTTTATCGCGATTCTCTCGAGAATAGGGTCGCGGCTTCGCCCACCCCGCCCAATGCGGTCTGGCCCGCATCAGAAACTCACAGTTCCAATTCCATGCCCAACCTTGCGTTTGCGGCAATTAAGCGATCTATTGACGCGTCAAACGTCAATTCAGCCCAGCCACTCGTAACAATTTGTCCGCCATGGAAACGTCTAAGCAAGACCTCAAGCGTCTTCTCATCAGCCTTTATCACGGCGCCAGCAAACGGTCTCAACGATTTCGCTGGGGCATGTTGCTATTCGACATGCTGACGATCCTGTTTTTCGTCGTCTCGTCGTTCCTGCCGGATGCGTCTTGGATACGTGGCGTCGAACTTACCGTTGCGTTGGTTATTCTGGCCGACTTATCTGCCCGGCTTTGGATCGCGCCTAATCGACTCTATTATATGTGGCAGTTTACGACCTGGGCGGACATTGTCGTTGTCGCCACGCTTCTCGCTCCCTTCTTCTTGGAAAGCTTCCTCTTCCTGCGTGTCCTGAGGGCACTGCGCTTGTTGCGCTCCTATCACGTGCTCAGAGATCTCCGGAAAGAATACGCCTATTTCAAACGCAACGAGGACGTTATTCAAAGCGTTATCAATCTCATCGTGTTCGTTTTTATCGTGACGGCGATTGTTTATGTGTTGCAGGTGGATTCGAATCCGCAAATCCAAAACTATATTGACGCGCTCTATTTCACGGTCACCACTTTAACGACGACGGGCTTCGGCGATATCACCCTGCAAGGCCCGACCGGCCGTCTCATGGCCGTGCTTATCATGATCGCCGGCGTCGCGCTTTTCTTACGGCTTATCCAAACCATTTTCCGGCCAACAAAAGTCCGCTTTAACTGTCCCGATTGCGGTCTGAGCCGCCACGATCCGGACGCCATTCACTGCAAACATTGCGGACGCACACTCAAAATCGAAACCCAAGGCGCGGTTTAGGGCGCAACCATTGTCCGGGAGCCTTCCGCGCGCCCTATCACACCCAAATCAGATTGACCGGATAAGGACATGGCGGGTCCCTAGAGCCCTTTTTCACCAATCAAAGGCTCAAAAGCCAAGAATGCCCAAGCCCAAAAGATAGGTTGTAGAAAACTTCGGACGTCCTTTCTAACAGGCCTAAATCTGTTCCCGGCGCACCGGGAAGAAACCTCCGGATTTGGACTAACTTACTGATATTGCGATTGTTTTTTGCAGCGGCAGCGCTGATTTATAGAGCGTCTCGAAATGCGTGCAGCACCAAATTAAGGTTATGGACTCATGGCAGCAGCGAACTCCCGCGCTGCTAAATCTTTTCTTTGTCTTTTCAAAGTCATATATTAGATCTGCCGGTTCGCCGGCTATGGCGATAAATGGCCGTCGTAATAAACCATTCGGACCCGGGGGCGGTACCCGGCGCCTCCACCACAAGCCGCAATCTCGGGATGCGCATGCAGTTCCTTGAGGCGGTTTCTGTGGGGGCGAAATAGGATCGACGAGGGTGTAAAGGGCTTGTTTTCGCTCGGCATGGTTCCGCCGTTATCGGGCCATCCAAATAGTTGCAAACGACAACTATGCTCCGGCTACGATGGCTGCGTAATGCAGCTTGAGTGCCGAAATATTAAGTCCTAGGCCTTAGCCGGTCTGGGCGCGGTTCGGAGGGCACCGGGCAACAGAAGCCCTCCACTACAATTTTTGCGGCTTGGCTATTTGCAAAAAGCGAGGCAAGCACGTTTTAGTGTGTCAGCGAAGATCGAAACGCATGACGATGGATTAAACGCCGAATGTGAGGCCTTAAAAACGTGACTGGCGACCAAATCCATTATGAAGAACTTGCACAAGATGCGCTTAGAAGCGTCATCCGCAAGGTGCTTGAGCGCGTCGAGAAAAGCGGCCTGCCCGGCGATCATCATTTCTATATCGCTTTCGATACGCATGCCGACGGCGTTGTCATTTCAAAGCGGTTGAAAGGACATTATCCCGATGAGATGACCATCGTCCTTCAACATCAATTCTGGGATCTAAATGTCCAGGAAAGCTTTTTCGAGATCCGCCTCTCCTTCAATAACATTCCGGAACTCCTTGTCGTTCCCTATGCAGCCATCAACGTCTTCTTTGATCCGAGCGTCCCTTATGGCTTGCAATTCGGCACGTCAGAAGCGGCCAATGACGATGGCCGGATCGAAGCCGTCCTGCCCGGGATCATCAGCGAGCAAGATCAGGTGAACGCGCTGCCAGTATTTCATGAGCTACCAGCCGACGAAGAGGGCGCCGAGACCGACGAGGCGGCATCGCCGGAAAGCGGCAGCGCATCGGCTGAAATTGTCGAGCTCGATACATTCCGGAAAAAGTAACCGCACTGGGCGGGCAGTTCAAACGGTCCAAAGACTTTCATTTCATATGTTGGAGCGCGTGTGTTCAAGGAACATTGACCTCCGCGAAATTCAAGGGCTGGCCATCTCGAACATTGGATCAATTTTATGAAACACGGTTGTTCGGTGTGAACATAAAATGATATTGAAAAACGCATAATGGCAACGCAGAGAATGTGAGTTTCCCCCGTGCAACCGCAGCCAGACGATTACGACTTTGAACTCGACGAGGCGCTTGCCTCGGTCGTTGGCATTCGATCAATAATCCCTGAGGACGGGTTTACGGCCGATATCCTCGGCACCGAACGGTCGGGCAACGGTGTCCTGATCAATGATAAGGGCTTGGTGCTCACGATCGGCTATCTGATCACCGAGGCTGAAACAGTTTGGATCAGCCTGCACAATGGCAGCGCGGTCCCCGGACATGTCCTCGCATATGACCAAGAGACCGGTTTCGGCCTTGTGCAGGCGCTTTCGCGTTTGGATATATCGCCAATGCCGCTCGGCGATTCCAAAAGCGCCGAAGTTGGCGACGCCGTCGTGATTGGCGCGGGGCGCGGAAGACGGCACTCTATCGCGGCGAAAATTGTATCCAAGCAGGAATTTGCCGGCTATTGGGAATATCTTCTCGACGAAGCGATATTTACCGCCCCCGCTCATATGCATTGGGCAGGCGCGGCTGTTATCAACTCTTCCGGCGAGCTCCTTGGCATTGGCTCTCTTCAGGTCCAGCAAGGTCCTGACAATATGACGGGGCAAGATAGCAATATGATCGTCCCCATCGACCTGTTGAAGCCCATCCTCGATGAAATGCTGTCCTTTGGGCGCCCACAACGTCCGCCACGGCCATGGCTGGGCGTTTATGCCGCCGAGTTCGGCAAGCATGTGGTGATTGCCGGACTTGCAAACGAGGGTCCGGCAATCAACGCCGGTGTCGATGCCGGCGATATCGTTCTCGCCGTCGCCGGTATCGAGGTGAACGGCCTCGCGCAATTTTACCGCCGTATTTGGGCTTTGGGCAATGCCGGCGTCACGGTGCCTCTTTCGGTTATCCGCGACGGACAGAGCATGGATCTGGACTTGCAGTCCATCGATCGCAACCAGCTCTTTAAATCGCCTGTTTTGCATTGAGGGCGGTACAGTCGGGGCATCCCGCTCACCAAACAAATATTTCCAACGGCTATCGCAACTTTCGGGTCGTCAAACACCGCCCGACCGCCTAGCCTCAAGGCGTTGGCAAAAACATCATCATGCCTTGCAGGATCGCGAATGCCCTCTCCAGCCATCCGCTCCCTCACCCTCGCGGAATGGGGTCTCCTCCTCCTTTTGTCGGTGCTTTGGGGCGGATCGTTCATATTTGCGGAGGTGGCGCTTGACCGCATCGCGCCCCTGACGTTGACGCTTGTCCGGGTCGGACTCGCCGCACTGGCATTGTTTTTTTATGCCGTATTGACGGGACAGCGCTTTCCGCGAAGTTGGGGCGTCTGGGGAGCCTTCGCCCTGCTTGGCCTTGTCAATAATGCGCTGCCCTTCAGCCTGATATTTTGGGGCCAGCTTTCCATCACCGGCGGCCTGGCCGCGATTTTTAACGCGACCACACCGTTCTTCACCGTCGTCCTCGCCCATTTTGTCACCAGTGACGAAAAGTTGAGCAGCGCGAAAATCGCAGGCGTTGTCGTTGGCCTGCTTGGCGTGGGCGTCATCATAGGACCGACGGCGCTCACCGGGATCGCCTCCAGTGTCGCAGCGTCGTCCGCGGTTTTGCTGGCGGCCTTTTGCTATGCGGTGGCCGGAATTTTCGCCCGCCGGTTCCACGATTTGTCACCGACGGTAACCGCAACCGGTCAACTCGCCATGAGCACCCTCATCATGTTGCCGGTTGCCCTGGTTCTAGAACCTCAGAGTTTCACGCTTCCGGCAAGCGCCGCCGTCTGGGCGGCCGTGTTGGCGCTCGCCTTGCTCTCGACCGCGCTGGCCTATGTCATCTATTTCCGCATATTGCGAACCGCGGGCGCGACCAACGTGTTGCTGGTGACATTCCTTATTCCGGTGAGTGCAATTTTTCTTGGATATCTCATGCTCGGCGAACGGCTTGCCGTGGAGCATTTCGCCGGTATGGCGCTCATTGGCCTTGGATTAGCGGCTGTCGATGGCCGTCTCTTCACGCGGCTGACAGAGATTGTTCGAAGCCGTCGAAAGACGCTTTAAATCCGCTCCAAGCCGCGTATGATCCGCGCCAATGAGAGCCATCCCATGAGCCGAGGCCCCCTGATGACAGAGACGCGCACAGAAACAGACTCCTTCGGTCCGCTTGAAGTTCCTGGCGACAAATATTGGGGAGCGCAAACCCAGCGCAGCCTCGGCAATTTCAAGATTGGCAATGAGACCATGCCGCCACCGATGATCCGCGCCTTAGGGATCGTCAAGCAAGCCGCGGCCCGCACCAATCTCGCCCAGGACAATATCGACAGTGAAATTGGCGAAGCAATTATCAAAGCGGCGCAAGACGTCGTCGAAGGCAAGCTCGACGGCCATTTCCCCTTGGTCGTTTGGCAAACAGGGTCTGGCACCCAGTCGAACATGAATGCCAATGAAGTGATCGCCAATCGCGGGATTGAAATTTTGGGCGGAACGCTCGGCTCAAAGGACCCCGTCCACCCCAACGACCATGTTAACCGCAGCCAATCGTCGAATGATACTTTTCCCACGGCAATGCATATTTCGGCAGCCGAGGAAATTCACCACCGGCTTATTCCGGCGCTCCAGCAGCTTCGCAATGCGCTGAACGATAAGGCCCAGGCCTTTAAAGACATCATCAAAATCGGCCGCACCCATTTACAAGACGCGACGCCCTTGACCCTCGGCCAGGAATTCTCAGGCTATGTGCATATGGTGGAAAACGGAATTCGCCGGGCCGAAGCGAGCCTGAAACCACTTTACGCCCTTGCCCAAGGCGGCACCGCCGTCGGCACAGGCCTCAATTCGAAAAGTGGCTTCGCGGAGAAATTCGCCGAGGCGGTTGCTGCGATCACCGGCCTACCCTTTGTCACAGCTGCCAATAAGTTCGAGGCGTTGGGGACCCACGACGCGCTTGTTGAGGCCCATGGCGCGCTGAATACGATTTCCGTAAGCCTCTTTAAGATCGCCAATGATATCCGCTTGTTGGGGTCTGGCCCGCGCTCCGGCCTCGCGGAACTCATGCTGCCGGAGAACGAACCCGGATCCTCCATCATGCCCGGCAAAGTGAACCCAACCCAGTGCGAGGCCCTGACCATGGTTTGCGCCCAAATTATGGGCAACAATAGCACCGTCACGTTCGCCGGAAGCCAAGGGCACCTGGAATTGAATGTCTTCAAACCGGTGATTGCTCTGAATGTCTTGCAGTCGATCCGCCTCTTGTCCGATGCCGCTGTGAGCTTCAGCGAAAAATGCGTCATCGGCATCGAGCCCAATCGTGAGCGCATAACTGAGCTCATGGAGAAGTCACTGATGCTGGTCACCGCGCTGGCGCCAACGATCGGCTATGACAAAGCCACCGAGATCGCCAAGGCCGCTCACAAGAACGGCACGACGCTCAAACAAGAAGCGTTACGGCTTGGCAATATCAGTGCCGAGGACTTCGATAAGATTGTGCGGCCGGAGGATATGATCGGTCCGGGGGATTAGCTCCAACCATATTCGCAATCTCTCCGTCATGTTGAAAGCCAATGTCTAAAGCTCCGCAAAAACGGTCTCTGACCATCGCCGGACACCGGACATCCATTTCGATGGACCAGCCGTTTTGGGATGCTCTTAAAGATATTGCGGCCAAAGAGGAGACGTCTGTATCCGCTCTTGTTGGCGAAATCGACCGGCAGCGCGGCGCTATGGGACTCTCCGCCGCCATTCGCATTCGCATCTTGACTTATTACAAAAGCCGGGCGGAGACCGCAGCATCAAAATAATCCCAAAGGAAATTACGATTGACTCATAATTCCCTTTGGCAAGCGCGACCGCGTGGTCTGCGCCTTGTGGCGGTCAAGCCTGCGTGGCGCCTGAACGTCCATCGGTCATTCCCAATGACCGATGGTATAAGACCCTAGACCACGCGCCTCGGTCCAAGCGACGCGGCCGTAGATGTCAATCGGAGGTGAGCGGATTATCGAGGTTGTCCCAGCTAATGTCACTGGGCAGCTTTCGAACCCGGCTTTCTGTCCTCCGCCGGACATGCACCGGCGGGCGGTCCGCAACGGGAAGCTCTGACACGGGTCCGGTTTCAACAGCAGAAGACGATGACAGGCCGTCCGCACGCTCCGGAACCGCTGTCCAAGCGGTATCGGACACAGCTGCCCGGTTTGGTTGCGATGGCCTGACTGGAATCGCGACCGGGGGAGCGGATGGTGATGATAAAAGTGGCGATGACGCTCGCGGCGGCGGCGCAAGGGCGTCGGCGGGCGCGATACTATTGGTGGCGCCTGGTCCACGCGACACGGCACCTTGAACAGCTGTGGCACCGGCACCGGCGGGGACGCCCACAGGTCTGCCCGGCGCACCGAGAGACGAAGACCGCTCTTCAAGCTCAAGCCTTTCAAGCTGTTCGACATCCTTTTCTATGCGGCGAACCGTTAGATAGCGCTTCAGTGATTTTGCATCGATCGCAGGGGCAAGCTGGCCAAGGTCGGATAGCGGCCCGGTGAATGCAATAGTCACAGGCGGCAGATCTTGCTTGCTATCGGGGGATTTCGTGCTCAGCGTGATGGACCCATCGAGCTTCAATCGCACCAGATCTATCAGTGTGTTAATTTTTAGCGTGGTCTTGCCCGATTTGAGCGCCACATCCGTGATATTTAGAGTGCCGTGAGCAATGTTGATTGGAATATTAAAGGCCTTGTAGGGAAACGCACCGCTGTCCAACGTCGCTTTCAGCCTCTGGGTAAAACCATCATCATCCGCTTTGGCCGTTTGTTTCGCCATTTTCGGCAAGGCCGCAGGCGATAATGACAAAATTTGACCGTCGCCGAGGCTAATTGTCCCTTTGCCCGATAGCACGGCGACAAGACCGCGTGGGCTGCGCCCATGACCTTTAAGAGACAAATCCAAATTCGCTTGTCCGACTGCCAAGGGCTGGGCTTGACCTGTCTTCGCCAAGGCTCCGAGCACGGCGTTCGTAAGCCTGCCTGTGCCTTCAAAGCCAACGCCTGACCGGCTCGGCGTAAATTGCCCCGTTGCCGATAGCGCCCCTCCAAATAGCCGTCCGGTGAGCGAGGAAATTTTTAATATGCCGCCACTCTGCTCAACTGTTAGAGAGCCATCGCTCAGAGCAAGTTGACCGGTTATATCAAGCATTTTTGCGGTCAGCTTCAGCCGCCCTTCGATACGGCTGAACATATCCCGATCAAAAATTCGCTCCGGCCAGAAATCGGACTCAGGCGTCCCAACGGCTTTTTTTGCAGCCGCCACGATCGCCGGAAGTTCATCACGGAGCAGTAAACTCATCAGGTGAGGCAGATAGACACGGTTGGCATTGATCGAAACGTCGAATTGGGCCGGTGAGCGATCGGCGTCAAGAGTGGCATGACCCTTGGCAACTGTCGCGCCAATACGGACCGTGACCTCGTCAAATCGATATTTTGCGCTGCTCTTTGCGACTTTGGCCCGCAAACTGAACTGTTGGCGATCCGAGTCTGGATAGCCGTCGACGCCAAATATAGCGAGGCCCGCCGACGCGCGTTCCGCCGTCAGGCCAACAACCCCATCAAGCGTGCTTTTGCCGTCGGCTATTTTTATGTCGCCCTCGAAGCCGCCGCGCAATCCAGCGGCCTCAAGCTCAAGCAGTGTATTCAATCCCTCACTCGGAATGCCTATCGCGTGAAGCGCCAAGACCCCGTCTCCACTCCCAGCGAACCGCATTGAGCGCGCGCGCCAGAACACCTGCTTTACGAGCGTTTCGCCGTTGGGATTTGTCAGGCTTGCGGAAATCTCCACGGGCTCGCTGCCAATGCGGGAGAGGTCGCCTTCATGCTGAGCCTTAATCGATAGGTGGCTGCCGGCAGCGGCGCCATCAATCAAAATACGGGTCACATTGTTGCCCGCCAGCCCCGTCTCCAAGGCAACTGCCACGCGCAAGGGGCTCAATGCCTTCAACAGGCTTTCATTTTCAATTACGGTCTTTGGCAGTGAGAGGAGCCGGCCAAGCGTTTGAAGGCCTGCCGGCCCTTCGGATGCGACAATGAGTTGGACTTTCCCGTCCGCTGCCTTGCCCAATTTCTCGATCCTGCCTTCACCCCGGATGGATACGCCATCTTCGGTATCCAGACTGAGCGATTCGATTTCGAGCGTGCCGTCAACGAGCCGAGCTCTCACATCGACATCCCTGGCTTCAAGCTCGGGCGAAATGAGATGACCGACACGGACCTTGATATGCCCTGTCGCGGTTTGGAGAAATTCCGCAAATGATTTTGACCCAGCGCCTGCGGTCCCATCCTCGACCGCCGCACCGCCCCGGCCGAGCCATAAGGTCGAAGCAAGCGACTTCAGCGACACCTGACCGCCGGAAATCAAACCGAGGTCAAAACGATTTCCATCGAGTTCGAGCACAAATTCTCGCCGGTCATCAAAGCGATAACGGAAGTTTCCGGAAAAGGCCGATCCAGCAAGTTCGCCCTGCGCGTCTTCGACCTTTATTACGCCAGGCGCAAAGGCGACCCTGGCTTGCACGGAATAATGGTCGTTTCGGGGTGCAACCTTCTCCGTCCCGCCGCCAAGAGCCCAGCGGGCGAAACGGTAGAGATCGCGCCCCTTCACATTGACGGGTCCGGTAAATCCACGCTGTTCGCCATCAAGATATAGTCTTCCGCTTAGATGGAGTTTGGTCGCTCCGGGAAGCTCAACAGTTAATTTGGAGATCGACAGGCCATTGCCGTCCTTCTCGATGTGAAGGTCCAATGCCTTAATCGATTCGCCATCCAAAACCGCTTGCGCGACTTTGATATTGATTGCCGCACGATTGAATCTGGATTGGTGCGATTTGAGTATTCCGGACAAACGCGCAAAGGCATCGCGTACGGATATTTTCTTGGAAATATCTTGCGTCAACAGGCGGTCGGCATCTAGCCACTTGCTGCCCAGGCGGTCATTGAGATTAAGCCCATCTTTCCAATCGACCGTGGCTTCACCGCCGATGCTCTGCGGCTGCCCTTGACTGGCGAGGAGGATCTTGACGTCGCTAAATACAGCCCGATCTAGGTTCGCTGTTACCGATGAGCGCACCTCGATCGCCTGGCCATCGGACAGCAATTGAAAATTCGCCCCTTCACTCGGCAGGGGTCTTGCCTCAGACGCCGCTTTGGCATCTTTTGGAATCCGCATAATGAGCGATGCGGCCAGCTTTGGCTGCTTGCCGAGATCGTCCAGCTGTCCGTCTAAACTGTAGGTTGTGCCCGTTTCAAGAATCCGTAAAACGGATTTCAAACGCATAGAACGGCCGGCAACATGCTTGCTCGTCGAGAAACGGATATCGCGGCGCAAACTGCCATAGCTAAAGCGGCCAGAAAATTTATAGGGGCCTTGAAGCGTCTGTGCAGAAAGCGTCCCATTGATATATTCAAAAACAAAAGGACGAACGCCAGGCTGATGGGCGAACTCGACGGTGCCATTGCGGATTTGGACCGTTTCGAGCGCAACGTGTTCCGGAATAAACTGCCGCGCCTCCTTACTGGCTCCAAGGCTTGTCCAGTTGCCTTCGCCATCTTCAAGAATGCTCATAATAATATGAGGCTCGGTCACTTCCATTTCCGTGGCCTCCACTGCCCCGCGTAACAGCGGCGGGACGGCGAGCCATAAGGTAATAGACTTGGCTTTCAGAAGCGGCCGCTCCAAATTCTTCTCACGCCCGGAGAGCGATACCTGCTCGAAGCGGACATAGGGCGATGGCAAAAGGCGCAAGTTCACATCGCCGCCAACATGGATCTCCCGGCCCAGAAGATTTGTCAGCTGAGTCTCGAAAACATGGCGGTAGTCGTTCCAATCCACGACATAGGGCGCGGCAGCGAGCGCGCTCAGCAGCAAAACGAGGAACGATCCGATGCTTAAAAGAAGGGCGTTCACGTCGTTGCTTGCCTCAATATTGCTGTCATAGGCGGCATCTCCCCGCTCTTTGGGCTCCCAACATCCACCCTGGTCTATTCCCTATTCCGGCCCTCCCGTCACATAGGGATAATTTTGCCGGGGTTAAGAATATTGAGCGGGTCCAGCGCCTTTTTTATGGCACGCATGACCTCAATTCCAGGACCATGCTCGGCCTGCATATATTTCACTTTGCCGGATCCGACGCCATGCTCGCCCGTGCATGTCCCGTCCATGCGCAATGCCCGTTCCACAAGCCTGTCAAAAAATACCGTAACCCCTTGGACTTCAACCGTATTATTCATATCCACAAGTGGCATGACATGAAAATTGCCATCGCCGACATGGCCAACAATAGGCGCTATCAGCCCAGATTGGTGAATATCCTCGATGGTCTCCTTAACGCATTCGGCAAGGCGCGAGATCGGCACGCAGACATCGCCGACGAAACATTCCGTGCCCGGCCTAAGTTCCAGCGCCGCCCAATAGGCATCATGGCGCGCCGCCCAGAGTTGGTTGCGCTCGGACGTTTCGCGCGCCCACTCGAACGTACCGCCGCCAAAATCGTTCGCAATCTCCCTGAATCGCTCGATTTCTTCGGCCGTTCCGGCCTCAGTGCCATGAAACTCGAGAAAAAGGGTCGGCGTTTCCGCCAATGTCAGCTTTGAGTGCTTATTACACGCTTTGACCTGCAGGGGATCCAATAGCTCGATCCGCGCCGGTTTGAGCCCTATTTGCATCGCCATAATGACCGTATCGCACGCGCCTTCGACCGTATCGAAGGGGCAGACGCCGGAGACAATCGACTCCGGGATGCCATAGAGCCTTACCGTCAGTTCGGTAATGACCCCCAATGTCCCCTCGGAGCCGACAATCAAATGGGTCAGATCATAGCCCGCTGAGGATTTCCTCGCCCGGCTCGCGCTCCGCACAATGGAGCCGTCGGCCATCACGGCGGTCAGGTTGATGACATTCTCCCGCATGGTGCCATAGCGGACCGCATTGGTTCCCGACGCCCGTGTCGCCGCCATTCCTCCAAGCGTCGCGTCAGCGCCTGGATCGACAGCAAAGAAGAGGCCGGTATCCCGCAAATAAGAATTGAGCTGCTTACGCGTAACCCCCGCTTCAACCACGCAATCGAGATCTTCGCTGTTGACGGACAGGATGTTGTTCATCCGGGATAAATCGATCGATATCCCGCCCGCTGGCGCGTTCAAATGTCCTTCAAGGGAGGTTCCAGCGCCAAAGGGAATGAGCGGGATCTGGTGGGCAGCGCAGACGTTAACCACATCGCGGACCTCCGCCGCCGACTGCGGAAACACAACCGCGTCAGGCGGTTGATTTGGTATCCAGGTCAGCGTATGGCCGTGCTGCTCCCGGATCGCTTGTCCCACCGCCAAGCGGTCGCCAAATTGTGCCTTGAGTGTTTCAAGTGCTGCACCGGCGATCCCAACATTTGGCTCCGGCTTACTGGTTGAATCTGCAATCGACATGTTAATGCCCTGCGGCTTTCCACGGCGGGAATCAAGATTTTCGCCTCAGACTAGCAAATCCTGCCCCTCTCGCCAAAGAGAGCCGTCTAAAACTCATCGTTAAGGCTTGGACTTAGGCGCGGGGCTCACTAAGCTGGCGCACTAGGGTCCGGACTCATTAATGCTATGCAATTGTGTTTGGTCAGGAGGGTCCGAATACTGGGAAACGAGCGCAAGAACAGGCTTTTCGCCTTTTCGAGCATTGTTTGCCTGTAGGCGGGCCCTCCTGACCAAACCCTGCGGGCGAGTTGGATTTTGCCCCTGAGGGCGTTAGAAAGGCTTGCAAACCAGGCAGGTTAGCGGCGCCTTCCTGCCTTCTCAGCGGCAAAATCCATCACGCACAATGGATAGCATTAATGAGTCCGGACCCTAAATTCTGCCTCAAGCAGTCTATCGAAATTCAGACAATTCGCGCTTTCCGACGCGTCAATCATGCCAACTGATGGACCATCCACGACCAAACCCACGACAAAGCACGTGACCATGCTGCACGCGCGATCCATCGTTTCTCTTTTTCGCTCTGGCTCATTCAAAGACTTGATAAAGAGGTTGACGGCGCAGCTAATCCTTCTCGCCAAGGAGCGAATTGTCCCAAATCTCCGCGTTTTCCTCGGCGACCGGCAGCCATTTGTCTGGTTACTTGCGATAGGGATCGGTGTCGGTGTCGCCTATTTTGCGATCCTTTTCAGGGCAATTATCGGCTTCGTTCAACTTTTCTGGCTGGGGAGCCATAGCGAACGGGTCGCCTCCATTGCCGCGGACCTGCCATCGCTGGTGATTTTGATAACGCCCGCTTTTGGCGGACTTTTGATCGGTCTTTTTCTGCATTTCGTCATGCCCAACCGGCGGGCACTCGGCGTTGCCGATGTTATTGAGGCGCGGGCGATCAAGGACTGCAATATTCCGGTCAAAGCCGGCCTTGGCAGCGCGATCGTCTCCGCTGTATCCCTCGGCTTCGGCGCCAGCGCGGGGCGCGAAGGTCCCGTCGTACATTTGGGCGCCATGCTGGCATCGGCAATCGAGGACCTCTTTAAACTGCCCAAAAGCGCGCGGCGCACGATCCTTGCCTGCGGCGTGGCGGCCGCCGTGTCGGCATCTTTTAACGCGCCGATCGCGGGCGTCCTCTTCGCGCATGAGGTGATTCTCGCCCATTACGCCTTGAGCGCCTTTGTGCCGATCGTGATCTCGAGTGTGGCGGCCACCATCATCGCGCGCATCCATCTTGGCGACTTTCCCGCCTTTATCATTCCCGACTACCAAATTACATCTTATTGGGAGTTTCCGGCCTTCGCGCTTCTTGGGCTGACCTGCGCCGCGGTGGCCATCCTTTTTCAGTTTTCTCTGATTGTCTCGGATCGCGTCGCGAGCTCGGTGGACATTCCGCTCTGGTCACGGCCAATGATCGGTGGATTGATGATTGGCGCGATCGCAGTCTTCTTTCCCCAAGTTCTGGGCGTCGGTTATGATTCGACAGATGCGGCGCTGAAACAGCAATTCGCTCTCGAAGTTTTACTCGCGCTCATTGTCGCGAAAACGGCGGCAACGGCGATTACCCTTGCAAGCCGCTTCGGGGGGGGCGTCTTTTCGCCATCCCTTTATCTCGGCGCGATGACCGGCGGCGCCTTCGGGCTGATCGCCGCCATGGTTTTTCCTGAAGTGGCCTCGAGCCACGGCCTTTACGCCATCGTCGGCATGGGCGCCGTCGCAGCCGCCGTGCTTGGCGCTCCAATCTCGACCACGCTCATCGTGTTCGAGCTCACGGGCGGCTTTGAAGTCTCCATCGCGCTCCTTCTCGCTGTCTCCATCTCCAGCGGATTGAGCCAGGCGATCCACGGCCGAAGTTTCTTTCACTGGCAATTGGCGACCCGTGGGCTTTTCCTCCAGGAGGGTGAACATAAGCGGATTATCCGCTCCCTCAGAGTTCGAGATTTCATGACCGAGCTGGAGGAGGATGAGGACGTGCCGGCGTTCAAGCCTTCGAGCGGCGCGGCCTGGTTGATCCTCGAAGATACGCTGGAAGCCGCCCTCCGCGCATTTGACCGCAAAGGACATCACAGGATCGCCGTCATCGATGCCCGCAACACCAGTAAAATTATCGGCTGGGCAGACCATTGGGCCGCCCTCGATGCCTTGAATACGGCACTTATTGAGGTTCATGTGGAAGAACACCGGTAAGTTTGTGCCGGTTTCTTTTTCGCTGAATGCCAAGCCTTTTTCCGCTGAATAGAATGATATACTCACCAATCATGTTCGAGATTCGCTAACAGGCGGCCACCAGGCGTGGCCGACATGCATATGACTGAACCGGCCCAGAAGCTCTCCATTTCGGCACGCGCCGCGCCGCGACCGTCCTTCGTTGATGCGCTCAACGAAGAGCAGCGCGCCGCCGTGGAGGCGCTGGATGGTCCGGTTCTCGTGCTGGCCGGCGCCGGGACCGGAAAAACACGGGTCCTGACAACGCGCATCGCCAACATCCTCGCCTCCGGGCGCGCCCGGCCCCATCAGATCCTCGCTGTCACATTCACGAACAAGGCGGCACGCGAGATGAAAAACCGCATTGGAAAATTGGTCGGCGGGGCCGTCGAGGGCATGCCGTGGCTTGGCACGTTTCACTCTATCGGGGTGAAGATCCTGCGCCGCCATGTCGAGCTGGTGGATCTGAAATCCGGCTTTACCATTCTCGATACGGACGATCAAATCAGGCTTTTAAAACAACTCATCTCGGCTGAGAATATCGATGAAAAGCGCTGGCCGGCGCGGCAATTCGCGAGCCATATCGACGGCTGGAAAAATCGCGGTCTGGTGCCGGAGAAAATCCCCGAAGGAGAAGCGTTTGCCTTCGCCAATGGCCGGGGACGCGAGCTTTACGCCGCCTATCAGCGGCGCCTCAAGGAATTGAACGCCGCCGACTTCGGCGATCTTTTGCTCGAATGCTTGCGGCTCTTTCAAGACAATCCCGGCGTGCTCAGCGAATATCACAACCGTTTTTCCTACCTCCTGGTGGACGAGTATCAGGACACCAACGTGGCGCAATATCTTTGGTTGCGGCTGCTGGCCCAAGGCACGGGAAATCTCTGTTGCGTCGGCGACGATGATCAATCCATTTATGGCTGGCGCGGCGCCGAGGTCGATAACATTCTCCGTTTCGAAAAAGACTTTCCGGGCGCTCAAATTATTCGTTTGGAGCGCAACTATCGCTCGACCGCGAATATTCTCGGCGCCGCGTCTGGCCTCATCGCCCATAATGAGGGACGTCTCGGAAAGACGCTGCATACGGTCGGCGGCGAAGGGGAAAAGGTTACCGTTCAAGGGGTCTGGGACGATGAGGAGGAAGCGCGCCTCGTTGGCGAGGAAATTGAGCAGCTGCAGCGCCAGGATCATGCCCTCAACGATATCGCTATCTTGGTGCGCGCGAGCTTTCAAATGCGCGCCTTCGAGGACCGTTTCATTACGCTCGGTCTCGATTACCGGGTCATTGGCGGACCGCGATTCTATGAGCGTCTGGAGATCAAGGATGCCATCGCTTATTTGGATGTCACGCTCAATCCGGCCAATGATTTAAAATTCGAGCGGATCATCAACACACCGAAACGCGGTCTTGGCAGCGCGACGCTCCAAATCATTCACAGCCATGCCCGGTCCCGGTCGATCCCTATGGCGCAAGCGGCGCGCGAATTGATCGAGACGGAGGAACTCCGGCCAAAACCGCGCAAAACCCTATCAGATGTCCTGGCCATGTTTGACCGCTGGCGAGGGCAAATCGAAACGCTGCCTCATACCGAACTCGCAGAGCTTATTCTGGACGACTCCGGCTACACGGCCATGTGGCAGAAGGATAAGAGCCCGCAAGCCCAGTCACGGCTTGAAAATTTGAAGGAAATGGTGCGTTTCATGAGCGAATTTGATTCGCTCGCCGGTTTTCTCGAACATGTCTCCCTGGTGATGGGTGTCGACCGGGAAGAATCCGAAGATCGGGTCAATCTCATGACCTTGCATTCGGCCAAGGGCCTTGAGTTCGAAACGGTTTTTCTACCGGGTTGGGAAGAGGGCTTGTTTCCTCATCAGCGCCATCTCGACGAGGCCGGCCAAGCGGGTCTCGAAGAAGAGCGGCGGCTGGCCTATGTCGGCCTCACCCGCGCCAAGACCCGCGCGAAGATTTCGTTTACCCAAAACCGGCGCATTCATGCCCTATGGCAAACCGCTATTCCGTCACGATTCATCGATGAGCTGCCAGAAGCCCATGTCGAGGCGATCGAAGGACAGGAAAAGTTTGGCAATTATGGCATGAACCGGTTCGATCAAGCCGACGGGATATTCTCAAACGCCTATGACACGCCGGGCTGGAAACGGGCAAAACGCAATGCGCAATCGGAAGGTCAACCCGCTGCCCGGCGCGGTCCGTTGACAATTGACGGCGAACTCGTGGCCTCAAGCACCGCAAGCAGCTCCGATTTCGAGATCGGCGAACGCGTCTTTCATATGAAGTTTGGCTATGGCCGGATCGCTCAGATTGACGGCAACAAACTCATCATCGACTTCGATAAAGCCGGCCAGAAACGGGTGGTCGATAGTTTCGTGAAGCGGCACTAACGCCGCACCGAAATTGAAGGCTGCGCAGCGCTTTCTTTTGCGCCGGCCGAACTTCATACCACCCGGCATCACACGAACCGGTCAACTCCGAAGGGACTTAGGAGGGGATCGCGGACACCCTCAATGATTTCTTGCGCGGCGAAAAGACCGGCGGCCGGAGCCAGCGTGACGCCGGAATGCATGACGGCGAGGTACAGCCCATCAATATTTGCCGGCCGTCCTATAATCGGAAAGCCATCCTCGGGCGTTGGCCTAAATCCAGTTGTGGCGCATGCGACTTTGAGCCCCTTAGCGCCCTCAAACATATCGCCAAGGCGCGCCAGCAGTTTTGCGCCCCCGGCTTCCGGATCGTCATTAATCGCGCCACCACCGAAATCAGCCCCGGCAACAATAACCCCATCGCTCCGCTGCCTGACGTGCAGATCAGGGGCCAGAACCGTGCGGTGAACAATTCGGGCATGAGGTTCCGTCTGTATGAGGAGCCCAGGCGGGGTGCGCAAAGGAATATGTATCTCCGCCGTTGCCGCAATCTCCGGCGTTTCAGCGCCCGCCGCGACAACGACGTCATCGGCGCCGATCCCGTCATTGCCGGTGACGACACCAGTAACGCGGGAGCCGCTCACCTGAAGCGCATTTATCCTTGTGTTTGGAACAATCTCCGCACCCTGATCGCGGCAGAGTTCGATCAAAAACCGCGCTGTCTCTTGGGCCTCCGCAACGCCCTCATCCTGCGCAAGGAGCGCGCGTTCCGGAATTGATGTGAGATTGGGCTCAAGACGGCGCGCCTCGTCACGCGTGATCCATCGGATGTCATACCCCCAGCCCGTGTGTTGCGCGGCAAATGTGTCGAGATCGATCCGTTCGAAGTCCGTGTAAAGCGTGCCTGTTTTCCGGTACGGCAACCGATCAATTTCAGAAGCCATCCGGTCCCACTCCCGCATCGACCGGCAGCGCAGATCGAAATAGGGCCGGGGATTGCCGTAAGAGGCGTTGATCCAACCGAACGAGCACGGGCTCGCCACGCCGCCGGGCATGGCGGCATCAACAACCGTAACCCGCATATTGGCGCGCACCAGATGCCACGCAATAGACGCGCCAATGATGCCCGCTCCCACCACAATAATATGCTTTTCCGGTCGCGGCATGTGCCCTCCAATTCAGACTTTCCCCACCCACATCATCATAAGCGTCCATATTGGCAATCGGTCGCCAACCTGTTCGCCGCGCCATGGGCCAGCGCCTTAATCCCGCAAAAAATACAAACTAAGTCTTCATTCCCGAGCGCAGTTCGCTATCATCCAGCCGCAAGTCCGGCAATGAACGACGGGATGTGATTATGAGCGAATCTATCGCCTTGGACCCTATACAAAGTCAGCCGAACCAAAACGCCGAGGGTCCGGTGTCTG
>BFAS01000116.1 GCA_008974985.1 bacterium MnTg02 | reverse complement strand
CCAGTCGCCTTGTTTGTAGTCTTCAAAAACGGCTTCGAGCTTTGCAAGCCTTGGCGGCCGGCGGCTGCCAGATATTGCGCACAAGCAACGGCCGAGAGATCTCAAGGCAATTTCGTCTGCGACGCTCATAAGCTCATCACGGTTGAGCGTGCAATAACCGGCTGGCGCCACGAAAAGCGCGGACCTGAGAAACTGATCGGTCATCTGATCCAGGAGACGCTGAACGCGGCGCATTCTTTTCGCCGTCCGCGCCAAAGATTCGGTCGAAATGCCAAGTTTCTCTATCTCGATCAGCAAACGCCGGATCCGCACCCGCTCAAAGCGTTCATCGGCATTGCTTGGATCCTCGATCCAATCGCGGCCCATTGCTTTCAACGTCGCAATCAGCTGACTTTTCGGAAAATCAAGAAGCGGTCTTCTGATCTCAATCCCTGCCCAGAATGACTTCTCCGGGATTGCCGCCAATCCATCGACGCCGCTCCCGCGCGCCAACCGCATCAGAAACGTTTCGGCCTGATCGTCGAGATGGTGCGCTGTGAGCAACACCGGAATATTCTCGCCGAGACAGTACGCGGAAATCAAATCATACCGGGCTTCGCGGGCCGCCTCTTGCAGACCACTATCCGGCTTCGGATCCGTCCAATTCAAAATTGCCGCGGCGAAACCCAACTCCATAGCGCGCTGCTTCACCCATTTGGCTTCCGCGTCTGATCCCGCACGCAAACCATGATCAACCGTGAGCACCGAAATTTTCGGGCGCGCGGCTCCCAGACTATCCAGCCATTTGTGGACGAGATGCATTAAAGCAATGCTGTCGGGGCCGCCGGAGACCGCAAGAGCGATGCCCGTTTTGCCCTGTAAGCCGTGAAGTGCCGACGCTATATCGTTGCTGCAAAGCGGCCGCTCGGCCATTTGCCCGATCTCTTTGTTGAACATGATCTTACCGCAAAACCGGTTTTTACCCGCAGATCAAGTCTACTAGCGTCCGGTTTTGCCAAGAAGGTGCTGTTTCCCCCTCTCCCCTGGGGGAGAGGGCTTTGCGCCCTGATCCTAGCCGCAGGCTAAGTCATTCGGCGCGAAGGGTGAGGGGCATTTTTTGGTCAAAAACTCACAACCTTAGGTTTGCCTCGGTCACCCCCATCCCGAACGCCATGCGAGTTAGCCATCAAAGCCTAATCGGACCGTCGCGGGTTAATTCCAAGGGCTTGTCTTTAAGGACCAAGCTCTAGCATCCCGCGCGTCGGCGCTCAACTTTGGCTTTCCTCTTCACATGTCCTGGTGCGGACGGGAATGTTGATTTCAGCTCCTCGAAAGTCGCGCACGCCGCCCCTGATTGCCCGAGCTTTTTCAGCGACATTGCGAGTTTCAGCAAACTCTCGGAAGCCTTCAGATTTCCCTTATATTTTGTATAGCCTTTGAGAAAATTGTCCGCGGCTTGGCGATACTGACCGCGCACATAATACGACTCCCCAAGCCAAAATTGCGCGTTACCCGATAAGTTATCTTTCGGATATTGACGGAGAAACTTTCGGAATCCAACTTCGGCCGCCCCATAATCGCGACGCAATAAATGCCCATAGGCCTCTTCATAGAGCGATTTTGCGATCGGACCCGTCAATTCAGCTTGGCGGCGCGGAGGCGATGCCGGGGCGATTGGCGTTGAAAATTGCGGCCGAGGGGATTGCTTGCGTGAAGACGGCAATGGCGACCCTGGTATCTTGCGCTCTCCCGGCCCAGCTGGGGCAATAGCCACTGATCCCAAGCCTGCACCCTCCCTTTCGGCATTGACTTCGCCAATAATTGTGGACCTGCCCGCTTGGTCTCGGGGCCGTGCGCCCCGTTCCTTTCGGATTTGGGGCCGGATTTCAGACCGGATTTCAGACCGGATTTCAGGCCGGATTTCAGGCCGGATTTCGGGCCGGATTTCAGGGTTCAAATTTTCGGATGGCAGGATCGTATTGGTCGCCGCAGAGCCTAACCTGGCTTGCACATCGTTCAGCTGCAGGGTTAGATGTTCCAACTGGCCGGCCAGCGCTTGGATCTGGGTCTCCATGCCATCGATCCTATCGGCAAGCGCTGAAAATCCTTCTCCACTTTCGCCGATACTCGTGCGCTGCCGCGCCAGATCTTCGGGTGATATCGGCGGCAACGCGCCAGGTGCCAATGGCGGTGAACCTGGCCGTTGCCGTGCAAGCGACTCGAGTGTTCCGATCATAGCGTTCATATCGCCAAGCCGCTCATCCAGACGGTCAATACGTTTGCGAAGAGCGTCCGTGCTCGCGGCTGGCGTACCGTCAGAGGCCGGCTTTGCCGTGTCCTGCGCGTTAACTGGCGCGGCGGCAAAAGCTGTAACCAAAACACAAAGGAATAAAGATCTTAGAGTCATATCGGTGATGCGCCTTGCTGCAACTCACAACTAATCGAATCTTGATCCACTCGGATCGTGGACATGGAGGTTTAAGATCGATGCTCTCATGCATGTGTGCGTTTGATATTCAAAACAATATCAATTTATGTCTTTTATGGTCACACAAGCCGATGTCAACGTCCCTGACGTCGGCCATTGAATGCTATTGGGATAAAATAGCAAAGAGAGACCGGTGCATAGGCTCGTTCGATCTGTCCGCAAACATCGATTTTAGGTGTTTTACGTGAACCGAACCGATCAAAAAGTGTCTTGTCACTGATGTCCACTGCAGCTCTACCATTTTTCGACCGGCACTTTGTCGTATCGCATTGCGCCACCATATGCTGTGCGCCGAACGCTAAGAGGTGGATCTTTTTCGTGGGCTTTTGCCCGGCTGGCGCCGCGCGCGAACGCCCACACCTTGTTAGCGGCCAGGAGCGCTGCCCTCCCGAGCCTTGACCGCGCCTCTTGACTCTATCCGGTGACAATATGGTTCCGAAGAGCGCAAGGACGGCTCGTACCGACGCTATAATTGATGCGATACGGTTTAATATCTAATGTCAGGTTTGATCCGCTAGGATCCCGCGCGTCTGTTGAGCAGAGTGACAACACGCCTATTCTTCGACCAGCACGAGATGTTGTCGCACACAGCGACCGGCCGCTCTTTACCGTAGGATATCGTCCGCAACCGCGCAGGCGATATGCCCCGGCCAGCCAAAAACCGCTTCACAGAATCCGCACGGCGCGCACCAAGAGCTATATTGTATTCGCGTGTTCCGCGTTCATCCGCGTGCCCTTCGACAGTGATCGTAAACTGCGGGTAGCGCTGTAGCCATCGCGATTGGCCGCTCAGAGTCGCACGCGCTTCGCGTGTCAATTCCGAGCTATCGGTTGTAAAATAAACAATATTGCCAACGTTGACCTTAAAATCCCGCGAGGTCCCCGGAGTAACCGGCCCGCCTCCATACGCACCACCACCTGGCCCGAGTTGCGAAGATGCGCGGTCCAATTGATTTGAGCAGGCCGCAAGCATTGCCGATACGGCTAAAATACCTGCGATTCTTTGGAGATGGGCCCGGCAAATAAAACGCTGCATGGGCTGTCCCTTTATCCGTCCATCCAAATAAGCTTCCCGAATTTAGTGCTAATCAGCACTTGTCGCCAAATTATGGCCAATAGGTGAAAATAGTCTGTCGCTACTGGTGAAAAACACGCAAAAAAAATGCCGGACAACCGTATTGTCCGAGCGCTAGCCCCGACAATACGGCTTCCAACAAACTTAATTTCCGAGGTTGCCCCCCCGGGAATCTGGCTTTTCGGCGCTACTGCGCGCTTAACCTAAATGGTTATTTGGAGCTCTGCTCAACAACCACATCAGCCGAACCAAGCTTCATCGGCTCCCCGGCTCTCTGGCAAGCACCAAGCGCAGCAGTTATACCGAGAATCGCCGCGATGGCGAAAGCGCCCTTCAAACCCTGCATTGTCTTCTCTCCTCTGCTTATAGGCATATGCCATTATGGCAATAACCGAGGTTAACACAGGATATCAAGAACTTGAGGTGGCCGAAATGCAGATTTCATGGCGATTGGTGCCAAAATGCCACGCAAAAACAAGGATTGAAATTCTTAACAAACAATAAATATCAATGTATACTTACTAAGAAATGGTCAATACAGAGATACACTTGCAATATTATTTCCAGAAATGTACTAGTTGATCAGCGGTGACCATGCAGGATCTGAACCAAATGCCGGTGTTCTAACGATTTTCTCGTTATAGCCTGTCAAATCGACAGTATAAAGACGCGGTCCACCTCTTGGGCCGCGTGATTCACGGAAGAACATCAGAACGCGCCCATTGGGCGCCCAAGTAGGACCTTCATTATGGTAGCCCTCGGTCAGAATCCGCTCACCTGATCCATCCGGGCGCATGACGCCGATAAGGAACCGTCCCGCGAGCTGCTTGGTAAAGGCAATGAGGTCGCCGCGCGGCGACCAGACGGGCGTTGAATAGCGTCCTCCTCCGGAACTAATACGGCGCTGGCCCGAACCGTCCGCATTCATGACATAGAGCTGCTTGCCGGCATCTCGATCGGATTCGAAAACGATGCGCCGCCCATCGGGGGAATAGCATGGAGCGGTATCTATGGCCGCGATATTGGTAAGCGCGCGGGTTCGACGGCTCCGCAAATCCATTTCGTAAATATTGCTGTCGCCGCCACGCTGCAGGCTCATCACAATTTTTTTCCCATCCGGCGAAAAGCGCGGCGCAAACGTCATCCCCGGAAAATCGCCGACAACCCGCTTTTGCCCAGACTCGATATTGAACAGAAACACGCGCGGACTTCCCCCTTCATAGGACATAAAGGCGATTTCCCGATTGGTTGGGCTAAAGCGCGGAGTGAGAACGAGATCGCGTCCTTCGGTCAAGAGACGCATATTGTAGCCATCTTGATCCATGATCGCGAGACGCTTGACCCGGGCGCTCTTTGGTCCTGTTTCATCGATAAAGACGACACGGGAGTCAAAATAACCTTTCTCTCCCGTGAGACGCTGATAAATGGCATCGGCGATCAAATGACCGATACGGCGCCAGTTTCGCTCCTCGGTTACATATTGCTGGCCCGTCAGCTGTTTGCTCAAAAAGACGTCCCAAAGACGGAATTCCGCTTTTAGCCGGCCGTCGCTTTGACGGGAAAGCCGGCCAACAGCCAACGCCTCTGCCTTAATGACACGCCAATCACCAAAACGGGGCGCCTTGTCGATACCGGCATTGCGCTCGATGAAGGCCGCCCGGTCGACCGGCTCGAAAAGGCCTGAACGTTGAAGATCCGCCGCAATAATGTCGGCAACATCACGGCCGTATTTTTGCTCCTCAGGGGTTCTGCCGTCGAACACCGGAATGGCAATGGGTAGTGGGCGAAGATTGCCGCGCGTGACGTCAATTTCGACGGCGGCATAGGATGTTGCCGGCGCATATAGGACAATGGCAAACACGAGCATAAAAAACTGAAGCCAAATTCTGCCCGAAAAGATTGAGCAGGGCTTGTTGCCGCGCCACAAACCACAAGTGAATTTGCATCGACCCTTATTGCGCATACTCCGACCCTTCGTTACTGCAATGTCATTGTCTGAGGCACGGCGCTATCCGCCATACATGTCGCGTGGATCGAAATTCAGCACCATGTCGCTCCAAACGGCGTACGTCTTCGCTGGCAATTGGTAAGGCTGGCATTGCACGACAGCGCGAACGGCGCTATCGGCTGCCGCCAAAAAGAATGGCGAGGACAGATGATTTACGACGCGAGGCTGGCGCGACAAAGTTCCGTCCTTGTTTAAGCCAAAGTGCAATTTGACAATCAGGCGCTCGGCGCCAAGCCCGCCGACCGGCGGACTCCAGCAACGCGATATCTGCGCGCGAAAGGCATCAATGTCGCTGATCGACATCGTCGCGTCGCTGCCATCCGATTGACCCCATGCACGTTTCTCAAGGCGCGGCGCCGGCGGCGCTATGGGCCGCTCTGGAGCCCCTGCGTCCGGGATTTTGTTTAACAGCGCCGCGATTTTGTCCGAGCTGAAATTGCGCTTTTTGGTCTTCTTCGCCAAAGATTTTTTGCCGGGCTTTTTCACTGGCTTCTTAGCCTTGGCCGTCTTTTTGGGTTTCGGGCGCGCTTTCTTCTTTTTGGCTATTTTCGGCTTGGGCTTGGCCTTGGCCTTTTTTTTCGGTTTGGGTTCCGGCTTATCCGCCTTTTTTTTCGGAGATGGCGGACGCACAGCCTTTACAATCCGTTTTTTCTTTTTGGGCTTTGCCTTTTTCACCGGTGCAGGCAGCACCTTCGTTTTCGCCGACGCGGCTTTTTTACTTTTTGCCGTATTGGTCCCGGCTTTGATCTTCGTAAACTCACTCGGAGTCAGAATCTCCACCGGAATCGATTCCACCGGCTTCACAATATAGGCCTTAGGCGACGTCAAACCGACGATTGCCCAAACCAAAATCGCAGTATGGATCAAGCCTGATATGATAACGGTAACGTTCACGGCATGCTCTCAAATTCGATCCTCAAGCTCGGTCACAAGAGCGATGCGGCGAAAACCCGCAGCGCTAATCGTCCCCATGATTTTCATTATGGCTCCGTAACTTGAGCGGCGATCTCCGCGCACATAGATGCGCTCATTATAACCCCGCTTAGTAATAGCAATGAGTTTGGGCACAATTTCGTCGAGCTTGATCTCTGTGTCTTGTAGAAAGATTTGACCCTCGCGATTGACGGATATTGTCAACGGTTCTTTTTCGCCTTCAAGCGGCTTGGATTCCGTTTTGGGCAACTCGATGGGGACACCGACTGTCAAAAGCGGTGCCGTCACCATGAAAACGATCAACAAGACAAGCATCACGTCGACCATCGGCGTGACATTAATTTCGCTCATGGGCGCGTAGCTGCCCCGGCTCCGCTTGCGGCCACTCGACCGGCTGCCATTATTGCCTGTGCTGAGACCCATGGCTCAACTCCTCTCGTCGATTTGACGCGATAGGATGGCTGAGAATTCGTCGGCGAACCCTTCGAGACGCTTGGCGTGGCGGCTCGCCTCGTGAGAGAACTTATTATAAAAAACCACGGCCGGGATCGCGGCGAGCAGCCCAAGAGCTGTGGCAAAAAGCGCTTCGGCAATACCAGGCGCGACAACCGCGAGATTGGTGCTTTTGCTCACGGCAATGGACTGAAAGCTATTCATAATTCCCCAGACGGTTCCAAAAAGCCCAACAAAGGGCGACGTGGAGCCAACGGTGGCTAAAAACAACAAGCGGCGCTCTAATCGGTCCATCTCGCGGGAGATGGATACGTCCATGACCTTCTCAACCCGCATCTGAACGCCCGCCAAGGGCCTCGCATTGCCTTCGATGCTGCGCTTCCATTCGCGCATCGCGGCGACAAACAGCGCCGCCATAGCGCGCGGCCGCTGCTGATTGAGAAATGCGTAGAGCTCGTCGAGCGATTGACCGGACCAAAATTGTTGCTCGAAACTATTGGAATCGCGGCGGGTCCTGCGAAAGACATACAGTTTCTCGAGGATGATGGCCCAGGACCATACGGACGCGAACAGCAAACCCGCCATAACGAGTTGTACGACAAGATCAGCTTGCAAAAACAAATTAATAAATGAAAAGTCGTTCGGCGATACGATCGCGGCCGGAATGATTTCTACTGGTGCTGCCACAGCGGCAGCGGCGGTGTCGAACGACTTCATAACGTCCTCGTCGCAGGTTGCGGGCCTGATCTTTTACCGCCATCAGGCGGCAACATGGTCAGCCCAACCGGTACACCACCGTACCAGCGCCCCAATTGTTCTGTGAAAAAATCCCTAAACGTCACCCGAATGACCCAAATTTGCTTATGTGAATGTGTTTAAACTAGGGCTCATCGATTCGCGAGTGGAAGATGAGCCGTAACGTCCATAGATCAAATCGTTAGATCAAAACGGCGCGCAAATCTCAAGACACTCTTCAGTGCGGCGTTTTCGACCGCTCAAAGGCCGCACGAACCTTGTCGCCGAGCCGCAGGGGTTTGCCTGATTGGCTGATGAGAACAACCCGGACATCGGCTTTAATCAAACATACCGTACCAAGCCAAATCTCCTGGTGAAGCGTAAGGGTGGCCCCACCGATCTCGATGCATTCAGTGATAACTTCTAAAATGTCATCGATGCGCGCTGGTTTTAGAAAATCCACAGATATTGAGCGAACCACGAATGTGGCTGGTTCCTGATCGCCGCCAGGGGCGGCGAGATCGCTATGATGAATGCCGAGCAGGCGGACATAATCGGACCGCCCCCGCTCGCAAAACCGGACGTAGCTCGCATGATAAACCAGGCCGCTAAAATCCGTATCCTCGAAATAGACGCGGACGGGCAAGATGTGGCGATTGCCATCGATCCGGCCGGCCAAGTCCGGCCAAGAAGGCGAAGCCTTACTCATCGTCGATCGCGTCAGCACTGAAGAGCTCGGTCTGATTGTCCTTGACCGTTTGCGGTTCGGGCATATTGAGATGCCGGTAGGCATGAAGGGTCAACACGCGGCCGCGCGGCGTCCGGCCAATGAAGCCCTGTTGCAAGAGATATGGCTCGACGATTTCCTCAAGCGCATCGCGCGGCTCGCTGAGCGCTGCTGCAATGGTTTCGATGCCCACGGGGCCGCCTTCATAATTGTCGGCGATGCAGCGCAAATAGCGATGATCCAATGCGTCAAGCCCGCGATTGTCGACCTCAAGCTGACGCAATGCCCGGTCGGCCACCTCAGCGTTCACCTCCCCCGACTTTTCCACCGCGGCAAAATCCCGCACCCGCCGCAACAGGCGCCCGGCGATGCGCGGCGTGCCGCGGGAGCGCTTTGCAATCTCATGAGCGCCATCCGAAGTGACGGACATGCCGAGAACCCGGGCGCCGCGAACGACAACTTCTTCCAGCTCTTCCACATTGTAGAAATTCAGCCGGACAGGGATTCCAAACCGGTCACGAAGCGGCGTCGTCAAAAGGCCGGAGCGGGTCGTCGCACCGACAAGCGTAAACGGCGCCAGATCGATCCGCACCGAACGCGCGGCCGGGCCTTCGCCAATGATCAGATCAAGCTGAAAATCCTCCATGGCGGGGTAAAGGATCTCCTCGACGGCCGGATTGAGCCGGTGAATCTCATCGATGAACAGCACATCGCGCTCTTCGAGATTGGTGAGCAGAGCGGCCAGGTCTCCCGACTTCGCAATAACAGGCCCGGACGTCGCGCGGAAATTGACGCCAAGCTCGCGGGCCACAATCTGCGCCAAAGTCGTCTTACCAAGGCCCGGCGGTCCGACGAAAAGCACATGGTCGAGCGCATCACCCCGCGTCCGTGCCGCCTCAATAAAGACCCGCAAATTAGAGCGCGCGCGCTCCTGGCCGATGAATTCACTGAGCCGCTGAGGCCGTAATGAAACCTCCTGCGAATCGCTATCTTTTAGTTCGCCTTCAAGAAGCCGGTCGCTCATTGCGCCAACTCCTTAAGCCCAATTCGAATGAGGTCTTCCGCTTTTGCCTCGTCGCCGGCCTGTTGCGCCGCCGCTGCGATCGCAGCGCTGGCCTGAGCGGGCGCATAGCCGAGATTAGCAAGGGCCGAGACGGCATCAGCAGCGGCGCTGCCTGCAACAGCCGCGATCGCCGCGCCGCCCAGCGAGATCTCAACTGCGCTAAGCCCCAGCGCCGGGACTTTATCCTTCAGTTCCGAAACGATTCTCTGCGCGACTTTTGGACCGACGCCTGGCGAGCGGGCCACCATGGCCTTGTCCTGCAGTGCGATAGCGTTGGCGAGATCGCCTGGCGCGAGCGTGCCGAGAATGGCAAGCGCCACCTTGGCGCCGACACCTTGTACGCTTTGCAACAAACGAAACCAGGTTCGCTCCGACTCGCTTGAAAATCCGAACAGGCGAATTTGATCTTCCCGGACATAAGTTTCGATGGCCAGCGCAGCCGCTTCGCCAATGGCCGGAAGCGCGGCGATCGTGCGCGGCGCACAGGTCACCTCATAGCCAACACCGCCGACATCGAGGATCACCCAATCCTCGCCGCGGGACTCAACGAGACCCTTAAGCTTGCCAATCATGAAATCGCCCCGGCAAGCCTCCCGCCGCCGAGCCCATTCTGTTTTAGTTTCTGCTGAAGACGCGCGGCGCGTCTCATATGCGCATGGGTAATGGCAATGGCCAGCGCATCCGCTGAGTCCGCGCTATCGGGTTCCGCGCGAGGCAATAGAATGCGCAGCATTGCGCGAATTTGCGCCTTATCGCCATGGCCGTTGCCGGTGACGGTTTTCTTAACAGCATTCGGCGCATATTCAGCAACGCCAAGCCCGCTGAGCGCGGGGACAAGAAGTGCGATCCCCCGCGCTTGACCAAGTTTCAGCGTGGCCGCCGCATCGCGGTTGACGAAGGTTTGCTCGACGGCGGCTTCCGTCGGTTGATAGGTGCGCAAGACACTATTCAGACCCTCATAGATCTCAGCCAAACGGACGGACAATTGAGATCCCGAGTCCGTGGCAACCGTGCCGCTCGCCACATAGCTGAGCCGCACGCCATCGCTTTCAATCACGCCCCAGCCGGTGCGTCTAAGCCCTGGATCGATTCCAACTATTCGGACCATCTTCGCCACGGGAGCCCCCTTGCTCTTCCCAAGGCCAATATGCCGCCTTCGGCTCTATGCGCGAATCACGCGCTCAATTTTTCTATTACTGCGTCCGACACTTCAAAATTTGCGTAAACATACTGCACATCGTCGGAGTCCTCGAGGGCTTCCAACATGCGCAGTAGCTTCTCCCCCTTATCGTCGTCAAGCTCAACCGCATTCTGAGGCCTCCAGATAATCCGTGCCGAACGCGGCTCACCGAACTTCTCCTCAAGCATCTTAGCCACTTCGTGAAGCGATTCGGCATCACAATAGAGCGTATGTCCATCCTCGCTCGACTCGCAATCATCGGCGCCAGCTTCAAGGGCCGCCTCGAACATGTCATCGGCGGAGGCGACATCGCCGTTGAATTCGATTTCGCCAACTCTGTCAAACATGAAGGAAACCGCGCCTTGCTCGCCTAAATTGCCGCCATGCTTTGCAAATATCGACCGCACTTCGCTGGCTGTGCGATTGCGATTATCGGTCAGGGCCTCGACAATCACACCGGCGCCACCAATACCGAAGCCTTCGTAGCGGACTTCATCGTAGCTCTCCACGCCGACATCCTGGCTCTTTTTAATGGCACGCTCGATATTGTCCTTCGGCATGTTTTGCGCGCGCGCCGCGACGATTGCCGTTCTCAGGCGCGGGTTCATATCCGGATCCGGCGATCCAAGCTTGGCAGCGACCGTTATTTCTTTCGACAGTCTCGAGAACATTTTCGCACGCTTTTTGTCCTGAGCGCCCTTGCGGTGCATAATGTTCTTAAACTTGGAATGGCCTGCCATGCTCTGTCTCTCGCGCTCGATCGCCCCAAGAGGGCGTCAAAAAACACTGTGGAAAAATCCGATTTTCGAAAGTTGCGGTGTTATAGGCCTGGATTCAGCCAAAATCCATAGAGTCAGCTAGAATTTCACTGCGCTCTTATTATACAGGCTCGTTGTTGAAGCCGATTGCAATATAATCGTATATATGAACAAGCCAAATTGGTTAACACATTGTTAACTATTTTACCCCAGCTTCGGACGTGCAACGAACCTAAACCGATTCAAGAAATCGGACATTTTGACGGAGGTCAAAGACGCATTGGTTGAGATGAGGGCACCACTAAGGGTTTCTATCTACCAGCCCCAGATCCAGACCCCCAAAGTGGAGGCTAAGCTCAATCAAAGAAACAAGCGCACGGTTAGCCAAATCTCGATGTGGCCACCGCTTGCCTGGAACAATCGTTGCCCAGGGTTACATGCGGGAGAAAGCTAGAGTCACCACCGTCTAGACTTAGATATTGAAATCAGCACAGATTGATTTCAAGTGAGTCCAAAAACTCTTTTTCAATCGACCCAAAAAAGCGGCTCGGAGGGTGATAAAAGCCCACCGAGCCGCAAACCTTTTAGGGTCTTCGTCAATCCCGTTTCATCATCAATTTCGACAGCAAGACCGCAGAGTGTTGCCTCGCCCGCAGCCGCCTGAAAACGTCCCCGCGGAACGCGCGTCAGAAACCGATGTATGGATTCTTCCTTTTCCATCCCCAAAACCGAATCATAATTGCCGCACATGCCAACATCGGAGATATATCCGGTGCCGTTCGGCAGAATATGATCGTCGGCGGTTGGCGTATGGGTATGGGTGCCGACAACGCAAGAGACGCGACCATCAAAATAATGGGCGAAGGCCTGTTTTTCCGACGTCGCTTCGCCGTGAAAATCAATGAAAATCACATCTGCTGATTCTTTTAGCGGACAGGCGCCGACCTCGCGATCGCAAGCGGTAAACGGCGAATCGAGATCGGCCATGAAAACCTGCCCCATGGCGTTGATCACGAGCACATTCTGGCCGTTCCCTGCGGGAAAGAGACCGCATCCCCGTCCGGGCGTTCCTTCCGGGTAATTAACAGGACGAAGCAAACGGTCATAGCGTTCAATAAAGACGAGCGCCTCGCGCTGATCCCATACATGATTTCCCGTGGTAACCACATCGACGCCGGCATCGATGAATTCCTGGTAAATCGATTCTGTAATGCCAAACCCGCCAGCCGCGTTTTCGCCATTGGCAATGACAAAGTCGAGCTTATAGCGATCGCGAAGCTTGGGAAGCTCTGCAATCACTGCGGTGCGTCCGGACCGGCCGACAATATCGCCTAAAAACAGAAGCCGCATGACCTTAACTCCCTGTCTTGCGCGGACCGGATGGTGTCAACACCCAATCAAGCCGATAGTCGCTTGGCTCATGAGGAACGGCCTCGACCTGTTGGCAGTCAAAAGCCAAACCGACGGCGACGACCCGCCCTTCCAAGGCCAGCCGGGCAAGCGCACGGTCATAATATCCCCCCCCATATCCTAAACGGTAACCCTGATGATCAAAGGCTAGCAGCGGCGTTAGAACGATTTTCGGAACGATTTCCGGCGCCCTTTGCGATGGAATGGGAATGCCGAAATCTCCGACGACTGTCGGTGCATCGCACGACCATGCACGGAAGTGCAAATCTTTCGAGTCGCGAATGGTCACCGGAAGAGCGATCCCCATGCCCTGATCTTCCAGCCGTTTCAAGAGGGGGCGGCAATCAAGCTCATCGCGTACGGGGTAATAGCCGGAGACTGCGGGCGCATTCGACCTATCTAGAAAATCAAGCCCGTGTTTCGCCAAATCCGCAGCGGCTTTCATTCTCGAATCAGGTGTAATCGAGGCGCGGCGTTTTCGTATCTGAATTCTGAGCGCGGTCTTGGCCGCATCCACGGGTAATGCGTCTTGCATTTGGCGGGTTAGAGCAGACGCGCACCTGGTCTGCAACACTTACAGCCTCAGGCGGGATGACCGTCGCAGCGCGAAAGCAGCCGGATTTCCCTCAACGATGATCATGCAGAGCCGCGCAAGCCGTCGGAACAATGATTCCCTGGGTCCCTACTAGTGTAGGTGGGCGCCGAGTATCTGAGACCACGATCTCAAACAGGGTCAGCTC
>BFAS01000115.1 GCA_008974985.1 bacterium MnTg02 | reverse complement strand
CTGAAAAAAATAGGCGCCATCAAGAACCGGCGCGGCACGAAGGTGCGCTTTCGGCCTGACCCGGAAATTTTCGGTAAAGGCGCCGCCTTCAAACCCTCCCGCCTATTCCGTATCGCGCGCTCCAAGGCCTATCTGTTTGGCGGTGTCGAGATCCGCTGGAGCTGCGATCCCGAACTTATTGGAGCCAAGGATGAAACGCCGGAGAAAGCCGTCTTCCATTTTCCGGGTGGGCTCAAGGATTTCCTCAACACGCGGATCGATGGCCGGACTTTCGTCACCCGGGAGATTTTTTCGGGAAAAAGCGAGCATGAAGACGGTCCCGGCTCGGTGGAATGGGCGATTGCCTGGATCGGCGATGCCGACGGTTTTCTCAACTCCTATTGCAATACTATTCCGACGCCGGAAGGCGGGCCCCATGAAACCGGGCTTCGCGGCGCCCTCACCAAGAGCCTAAGAGCCTATGGCGAACTGGCAGGCGTAAAAAAAGCGGCGCAGATTAATGCCGACGACGTCTTCGCCTCTGCCGCGGCCATGCTCTCGCTCTTTATTCGTGAACCCGAGTTTCAAGGTCAAACCAAAGAGAAACTTGCCACGCCGGAGGCCGCGCGGATCGTCGAATCGACCATCAGGGATGCCTTCGACCATTGGCTGACCGCAAGTCCGCAACAAGCTAACAAATTGCTGGATTGGGTGATCGAGCGGTCCGAAGAGCGATTGAAGCGGCGCCGCGAGAAAGACATTAGCCGGAAGACCGCGGCGCGAAGGCTGCGCTTGCCGGGCAAACTTGCCGATTGCTCCAAATCCGCCAAAAACGGAACGGAAATATTTATTGTCGAGGGCGATTCCGCCGGTGGATCGGCGAAGCAGGCGCGTGACCGGGCAACGCAGGCAATTCTGCCGCTGCGCGGCAAGATCCTGAACGTTGCCAATGCAAGCTCGGCGAAACTTGCCCAAAACCAACAGCTTTCGGATCTCGTTCAGGCGCTCGGCTGTGGCACTGGCGCCGGCTATAGGAATGATGATTTGCGTTATGAGAAGGTCATCATCATGACCGACGCCGATGTTGATGGAGCCCATATCGCATCGTTGCTGATCACGTTTTTCTATAGGCAAATGCCTGAGTTGATCGAAAATGGGCACCTCTATCTAGGGGTTCCGCCCCTCTACAAGCTCACCCAGGGTGGCAACTCGGTCTATGCTCGCGACGACGCTCATAAGGACGCACTAATCAAGAGTGAATTCGACGGCCGCGGAAAAATCGAAATCTCACGCTTCAAGGGCTTGGGCGAAATGATGCCAAAGCAGTTGAAGGAGACGACCATGAGTGCCGAGACCCGGACTCTGTTGCGCATTGAAATCTCGGACTCCGATCCGAGCATTACCATGAAAGTAGTCGATCAGCTTATGGGCAACAAACCCGAAGCCCGATTCCAATTCATTCAGGAAAATGCCGAATTTGTCAGCTCCGATAATTTGGATATCTAGAGCGCTTTCGGAAAAGTAGGAACCGGTTTTCCGGTAAAAAGCGTAAAAACAAAAATTAGAGCGGTTGAACGACTCAATTAAAAGCGAGACCGCTCTCGTTCCGGAGCACACCAGAATCCCCGGTCGCGTTAGCCACAAGTCAGAAAAAATTAAAAAAGTTTTGAAAACAACTGCTATTAATAGAATAAACGGCGTGAAACGATTGACAAATAACCTCTAGCTCCTATCTTCCCTTTAATTATTCGGGGCAGAATCACGTCAAGCACAAACATTTCGGCGGGATAAAGAGAAACACGGTGCAGCAATTAGAGCGTTAAGCATCGTCACTCAACATCGCATGAACTTTCAATCACTTGGTCTCAGCCCGCGCGTTCTGGAAAGCGTCGAGAACGCAGGCTTCAAAGACCCCACACCTATACAGGCGCGCGCCATACCTATTGCGGTTGAAGGCCGCGATATCTTAGGCGTTGCTCAGACCGGCACCGGCAAAACCGCATCTTTCGTGCTGCCAATGCTGACCCGGCTGGAGCGCGGCCGTGCACGGGCGCGTATTCCCCGATCGCTCATTCTCGCGCCCACCCGGGAGCTTGCCGCACAAGTCGCGCAGGCTTTCGAAGCGCTTGGTTCGGGTCACAAATTAACCGTCGCGCTGCTTATCGGCGGCGTATCCTTCGACGAGCAAGACCGCAAGCTCGGCAGGGGCGCCGATGTGGTGATTGCGACGCCGGGCAGGTTGTTGGACCATTTTGGCCGCGGCAAGCTTTTGTTAAATGGTATTGAAATTCTCGTAATCGACGAAGCAGACCGTATGCTCGATATGGGATTCATTCCGGATATTGAGCGCATTTGCAAACTCTTGCCTTTCACGCGGCAAACCTTGTTTTTCTCGGCCACCATGCCCACTGAAATTCAAAGGCTCGCCGATAAGTTTCTGCAAGCGCCCGAACGGATCGAGGTCGCGCCACCGGCCACAGCGCCTGGAACGATTACACAAAAATTTTGCGCCGTACCGCTCGACCCCAAAGAAAAACGCAGCGTGTTGCGCACTCTTATGCGCGGTCAAGACGTAAAAAACGCGATCATCTTCTGCAATCGCAAACGCGACGTAGCCACTCTTTATCGTTCCTTACAAAGACACGGCTTTAATGTCGGCGCGCTGCATGGCGATATGGATCAACATCACCGGACGGCGACATTGGAAGCGTTTCGCAATGGCGAGATTATCTTTCTGGCCGCCAGCGACGTAGCGGCCAGAGGGTTGGATATTCCTGACGTAAGTCACATTTTTAACTATGATGTGCCGCTGCAAGCTGACGATTACGTGCACCGGATTGGGCGCACCGGGCGGGCGGGCCGGAAAGGCTTCGCGGCAACGCTTGTGACCAGCGGTGACAAAAAAACCATTAGAGCGATTGAACGCCTAAGTGGGAACAAACTCGAATGGATCGGCGCGCCGCCACCCAACCAACGGCCAGAGCAAACCGATGGCGAGCAGCCGAAGAGCCGGCACCGGCCAAGCCGCGATAGCCGGTCAAGACAGCGGCAGCGCCCAGCCAAACCTGAGACCAAAGCTGCGGAAACAAGAAAGCCCGCTCAACCGCAATATCAAGAGTCTGGTAAGGAATCGGCTTCGAAACCTTCGAATAGACGTCAATCGCCCAAGGATCCCGCCACAGTTGGTATGGGGACACATGTTCCTGCTTTCATGAAGCGCCCGATCCGGACGACAAGTTAGCCGCAATTATTTTCTCCCCTATTTACGGCAACTTAACCTCCTTCAAGCACACTCACTCACGAAAAAACAGTGTCGCATAACGTCGTAATTGTGCGTAGTTCCGGTCGGGTACCGAAGTTTGCAGTTAATGAGCGTTGTCGGCGGCCAACCCTATGAGTAGAGGGCCAAATGGTGGGCGAAGATCAAGATTTTGAGCGTACAATCGCGTTTGGCGAGCGCGCTCTCGGATATCTGAAGTACAATGTAACTCCGGCTATCCCACGGTACTACGAGCTTTGGTATACCTATGCGGCAGGCCACAACATGGCTCTGATTAACGCCGTCAGGGAGCTGCTGGCCGCCAAATCCCGTCTTACTCCTGAAGAGACCGAAAGACTCTACGACATTTTTCTCTCGCCGCTCCGCAAGACGGAGCAGGTTGAAGAGGTTGGCGCGCAGATAAGCGCCGAGCTTAAGGATATTGTTGACCTCGTCCGCGAGCTGTCGAGCAATTCCGGCAAATATGGCGAATCACTCGAAGATGCCGTCGCAGAACTCGACACCGTGACAAGCGCTAATCAGCTCAAACCAATTGTAACGTCGCTGATTGGATCCACCAAAGAAATGGTCGAGCACAACCGCAATCTAGAGAGCCGTCTCGAAGAGTCGCGTGAGCAGATTACGGAATTGAATAGAAGCCTTGAAGTCATCCGAACCGAGTCGATGACCGATCAGCTCACCTCGATCGCAAATCGGAAGAGGTTCGATCAAGTCATCAATCATGAGATGAATGAAGCAGTGGAGAACAAAACGCCATTGTGCCTTCTGCTCGCGGATATCGACCACTTCAAGAACTTCAACGACACTTACGGCCACCAAACAGGCGACCAGGTTTTGCGGCTCGTGGCGCATACCCTTAAGACCAACGTCAAGGGACGCGATCTCGCAGCGCGCTATGGCGGCGAAGAATTCGCGATTGTCCTTCCCCAGACTTCCCTCGAGAACGCTTTGAAGCTGGCTGAACAGATCCGCCGCGCCGTTTACACCAAGGAACTCGTGAAAAAGACCACAGGCGAGAGCCTTGGCCGTATCACGATTTCAATTGGCGTCGCCGTTTACCGGCCAGACGAGGCCGTTGATGCCTTTATTCACCGCGCCGATACTTGTCTGTATGCGGCTAAGGACGCCGGTAGAAATACGGTGAAATGCGAGACGGATGCCGACGTCGAAATCAAGGACTTTGGGCCTAACGCCGCCTAGGGTCTTTTCGTTTTTGATCGAATCAAAAACAGACCCTAGTTCTTTGATTTTTCGTGCAACTTAATCGGAAAACCGGTTTCCACTTTATCCGGAAGAACTCTAAACATTTTTCTTCAGGGCGATCCAAGGCAACTCTTTTTGCGATGCTGCTAGAGCATATTTGATGAACTCCAGTTCATTGAATATGCTCTCGTTCTTTTCTCCACGCATTTTCCGGGCGGAAAACCGCACACATGCCCGCCTGTGCGGAGACATGCTTTTCCTGCATATGCTTTTACGCCATCGGTCATTGGGAATGACCGATAGACGTTCAGGCGCCACGCAGGCTCGCCCACCATAAGGTGCGACGTGAAGTCGCGCCGGGTAACGCCCTTATCTGAGTGACTTCAATTCTTTGACCGGCGTTTGCGCTGCTTCGATTTTAGAGCCGCGCTATAGGCCTGCCGTGCCCATTCGGCCAGTTCATCCTGATCATCATAGAGCCGCTCCGGCAACTCATAATAGGACATTTCCGTCTGCCGGTTCTTGCCGCGATAGGAGAAGGGACGCATCCCCTCATTCTCAAAATCGCTTCGATTTTCATCATCTACTTTGAGGAAGAGTGCTTCGCTGGCGACGATCGCAAACATCACATCGTCCAGAAAAACACCGGCGCCGCCAAACATGGATCGCACACGCACCGGGCCGAATTCGGCGAGAATGTCTTGAATAAATCCCTTATATTCGTCGCTAATTGCCATCGTTGCTCGAAGCGGGCTTTGCGAGCCCTCAAGCAGGCTTGGCTGGTTTGTCGAACCCCGTAAGATCGTTCATGGAAGCAGGCTTGATCTCAACCGATACACCACAACCGCAGGCGCTGGTTTGATTGGGGTTATTGAACACAAAACCCGAAGAGAGCTGGTCGATCTTGTAGTCCATTTCCGTGCCCAGAAGAAACATGATGGCCTTCGGGTCGATGAGAATTTTCACGCCCTTATCCTCAACAACATCATCCAGCGGATCCTGCTCAACGGCATAATCCATGGTGTACTCCATACCGGCGCAGCCACCATTCTTCACGCCAACGCGCAGGCCAACAAATTCTTTGTCCGACTCTTTCATGATGCTGCGAACGCGCTCCGCCGCAGTTTCAGTTAGGGTCATGATTTTTGATTTCATGCGTGCATTTTCCATGACTTTAAGATCGGAATTTACTGGCCCTTTTGCAAGCTGATGAGATATCCCGTTGCGGACCGCCCTAAAACATGTTCAGCGCCAAGCGCGCCTCATCCGACATCCGGCTCATATCCCAAGGCGGGTCGAACACCAAATTGACCTTGACGTCACCAACCCCAGAGACAGAACGCACCGCGTTTTCAACCCAAATCGGCATATCGCCAGCGACCGGACAACCCGGCGCCGTTAGGGTCATATCCACGATGACATCGCGATCATCGTCGACATCGATGCGGTAAATGAGTCCAAGCTCATAAATGTCGACGGGGATTTCAGGATCATAAACGGTCTTAATCGCGGCGATCATATCGTTGGTGAGGCGCTCAATCTCCTCCGGC
>BFAS01000114.1 GCA_008974985.1 bacterium MnTg02 | reverse complement strand
CGGCCCCAACGGGAGGTTATGGGGGTAAACGGCATAAATGCCATGATCTTCGTTGGTGTAATCGGGAAACAGTTGCTGCAGAGCGCCGGAACGAATATCTTCACTCACCAAATAATCCGGACAGAGGCCGATGCCATCACCGGTCAGAAGAAACTCGCGAATGGCGCGCGCGCTATTCACTTTTAATCGCCCCTTCACCGGCACGGTATCGACATCGCTATCACGATGAAACGTCCAACGGTCTGCATCCACGATGGACTTATCAATTATGCAGTGATGTTCGATCAACTCTGAGGGACGCTCGGGAACGCCATGGGTTTTAACGTATTGAGGAGAGGCGCAAACGATATGCTGCGTCGACGCCAACCGCTTTCCGTTTAAGCGCGACCCTGCGAATACGCCAATACGGAGCGCCAAATCAAATCGTTCCTCAACCAAATTTACGTACCGGTCGGACAGGGAAAGATCGACACTGACAATTGGATTTTCATCGAGAAAGGCGGAAACCAGCCGGGGCAGATAGGCTTCGCCAAAGTGAGTTGGAGCGGATACGCGGATCTCCCCGCTCGGAATAGTTTTTTGATCGTGGATAATGGTTTCAAGCTCATCGAAATCAGCCAGAAGCCGATTACACCGTTCTAAATAGGCCATGCCGACACTGGTGAGGCTGACATTGCGCGTATCGCGGTTCAACAGCCGAAGACCCAAGCGATCCTCAAGCTGACCGACATACTTACTCGCAAGCGCTTTGGAGATGTTCAGCTTTCCCGCGGCGGCCGTGAACGATCCCGCCTCAGCAACCGCCGCAAAGATACGCATACCCTCAATAACGTCCATATTCTCTACAAATCATTGACGGTTTGACTCAATGAGCCAGACGATTAAACGTTCCCGCGATCGCCATACTCTGTATCTGTCAGTTTTTCAACCCTGACAAAAATATAAGCGGTTTCGAATAAAGGTGATGCTCAGATAACAAATGAAAACTCTATGGATTTCTGGGAATTCATCTTAAATGTGTCGCCGAGAACCGCTTTATTAGCTCATAAATATCTGAAGGTCGTTGCATTTATGCTTGATAACGCAGAAAATTCCTCAGTTACCCTTTTTCTGCCACATGTTGGCGTAAGCGGCGGCTACGACAGGTTTGTTGAGTGCGGAGAGGCCGGAATTGACGTCGGAATAGAGACGGTTTCGGGGCACACAATAAGGAAAAAGATTTGTCCGCGGTCAAAAAATCCTTATTCGGCCCTGCGCACGAACTTCTACAGCCTTTGTAGGCACTTCTGTCGCGAAGCCAAAAGGGGGACCGACGAGAAGAAGATCGCCACCAAGGACCAGCGATCGACACGAACGCGACAATACCGATAGGAATTCTGTGAAAGCTAAGCCGTTGCAAAAAATTGGAGCGGGCGATGAGATTCGAACTCACGACTTCAACCTTGGCAAGGTTGCGCTCTACCCCTGAGCTACGCCCGCGATCCGTATTGAGAATTCGGATTTATAACCAAAGTCAGCAACATTGCAATATGCATGTCCGTCCATTCGACATCACCAATGCCCATCGCCGTCCCGCTTATGCGCACCAATACGCTTCCCACAAATCCTATTGCCCCAGCCTGATCCAAGACTCTGCAATGAAAAGAGCACTTTAAAACCAGTTGAAGGCTGTTGCCATTCGGCTTATTGACAGGTGCAGTCCTGGGAGACGATCCATGTCCAAACCTCATTTTCTCGTGCACAGCCCGAAAGATAATGTCGGCGTCATCGTTGTCGAAGGCCTCGAAGCTGGCACCGATATGCTCGGCGTCGTTACCGAAAACGACACCACGCTCGATCTTAATGCCAAGCATGCTATTCCGATCGGTCACAAGGTGGCGCTTGGTGATCTGAAAACAGGCGATACCATCATCAAATATGGTCAGGACATCGGCAAAATGGTCGGCGACGCCGGTGAAGGCGAGCATGTTCATGTCCATAATCTAAAAACAAAACGCTGGTAGGGAGACGGCCATGGCATCGGAAAAATTCATGGGATACCGGCGCGAAAACGGCCGCGTCGGGGTTCGCAATCACGTCATCATTCTGCCCGTTGATGATATCTCAAACGCGGCTTGCGTTAGCGTCGGCAACAATATCAAGGGCACCCTATCCCTTCCCCACTCTTATGGCCGCTTGCAGTTCGGCGAGGACCTTGATCTGCATTTTCGCACGATGATCGGTACGGGCGCTAATCCGAACGTTGCCGCCGCCATCATTATCGGCATCGAGCCCGGCTGGACCCAGCGCATTGTCGATGGCATCGCTGAAACCGGAAAGCCGGTTGCCGGATTTTCCATCGAGCAGCATGGCGATTTGGAGACCATCGCCACGGCCTCACGCAAGGCCAAGGAATTCGTCCATTGGGCAACGGAGCTGCAGCGCGAGGAATGCGATATTGCCGAGCTTTGGGTGTCCACAAAATGTGGCGAATCCGACACCACCACCGGACTTGGCTCGTGCCCGACGGTCGGCAATATGTACGACAAGCTTCTGCCAAAAGGCATTTATGGTGTTTTCGGCGAAACGTCCGAAATCACGGGCGCTGAGCA
>BFAS01000113.1 GCA_008974985.1 bacterium MnTg02 | reverse complement strand
CAAAATCTTTCTGACCCGTGCCGACATTCTCGGCCGCAAGTTTAGGTTTGTAGCCCGTGCGCTCGACCCGCTGCCATGGATTTGATCCGTCTGAGCCGAAATGGGTAATCTTATCCAGACGGGCTAAATCCTGGGAATGCTTGGCCGCCGCCTTTGAAAGTTGCGGATGGAGCTCGATAGGTTTCAGTCCTTTCGACTTCCTGTACTTGTTCACCATGTCCCGCGCCGCGATGATATCAATTCGAGGTGCGCTCCCTGTTGGGACGACTTTTGGGGCCTTGGGCGCGGCTGCCTTTAGATCCAATCTTGCTGTTTTGACAGGTTCGGCCTTATGCATGGTTTTGACCATGATCGGCTTTGCGGGCGCGGCAACCTTTGCCGCTGCCGTTTTGGCAGCCATTGCAGGAGCCGGTTTCGCCATATATTTGCCGGCCATTTTCGCAGGCGCAGGCTTCGCTGCGGGCTTGCTCACCATTTTCGCAGGCGCAGGCTTCGCCGGAGCTTTCATAACAGGAGCTGTTGAGGCCGCGGCGCTCTTAGAGGTCTTGTCTTTAGCGGCTTTGTCTTCAGCCGCTTTTTTTAATCGGGCTTGCCTGCGGGCTTTGAGGTCCTTGAGAAGACCTTTGCGAACATTGGTGGAAACTTTGCCGGTTGATGACGTCCCATATCCAAAACCGAGCGGTAGGGATGATTTCGAGCAGCCTGCGAGCGACACTGCAATAACTAGGCAGAAACACGGAAACGCGATACGCAACATTTTAATTCCCTTCTGATCTCTCACGTGGCCTAAAACCACGTCCCCCGATGACATTTTCAAATGTCACTGGATGGCGACCAAGCCGCCAATTGCCGCTTTCCCTAAACACTTATCCGCTGTTCGCCAGATCCAACCCGTTATGGTTTCTTCGTATCGGGCTAGTTGGCTTCGGCCGGTAATTGGAACCTCCCCCTCACGATGCAGGATTGCTCGATCCTCTATGGCATCGCATCCGGCGCTTGCGGTCCCTCTTTGGGACACAAAAATCGTGACCTTATTTTGACGAAACCGCGTCAACAAAAATATAGTTTTGCCAGCGGACTTGCATTGTGTTGCGGTCGAACGGCTGTCCCGCCGTTTAGAACCGGCGGCGGCGTTGCGAAAATGGCCAATTGTCATAAAGCCGCGGCAATTTTGGTGTGGTCTGGCGGAATATATTGTTAAATACCATAGTATGTATGCTTGGCGTTTGCGCCGGACGGACCTCTATATCGGGTCTGTTAGGACATAAGGGGTGTCAACATGTCGAAAGAGTTCCAACTGGGATATGACGCAGCTGCGATTGGCCAATTGACGGTTGGTGAAATCATGATGCTTTTGCAGCTTGTCGAGGCGCAACTCAAGGATGATCCGGTCATGGAGCATTTGAGCCCACCGCTCATGCAGGTCATCACTCAACTGACAGCTCTGCAAAAACTTGCCTTCGAAGTTGCTGAGGAAGATATAGGCTACGGGAAAAAACCTATCTATCTGAATTAATTGTGTTTTTTCCATGCGGCTTGTCAATCGATCTTGCAGGCCGTGATCTTGCGGCCTCACCTAACTGATTTTGCGCTGAATTATCAAAAGAGTGCGCTGGCCTGCTCTTGCCATCAGGCACGGCGTCGATTACGCCTAAGAGTCGCAACGCGAATCAGTCGCGGAACGACAAGCGAATTGCGGGCGGAACAGCTATCGTGCCGGCGTAAACCTGGGAGATGCGGCATCATTCTTCCGGCGCTTCTGCGTCAGGTCTCAAAGAGCCTGGTTTAGCGAACGGCCTGATGGGTACGCCTCGTGAAATCTTGTCGCTGCAGTGGTTCTGCGTGCGCGTCCGTGCACGTTTACACGGCGCATGGCGGTCAAGTTAGAGGAGGCAATCATGGCAGCGGGGTCGCGTGAGACGCCCGATTTTGCGCAGATCATTGCGTTACGCATTGCCTGTGGCGGGAAACGCGGCTGTGCGCGAGCGGACGTCAAGGATGATCTCTTCGAGCTTCTCTCCCATCGGTTGAGCCAAGGCGAGTGGAACACGCGTCTGGACACCCATTTAGAGGCTTTAGAGTCGGCGAGCGCAATTTCCAAAACCCCTAAAGGCCGAATTGCCATAACGAAGGACGGCAAACGCAGCGCCGTGGCCTATCTTGGCCTTTCCAGCCTGCCGACGCGCAATTGGAATGAGATTTTGTCCGTGCACCTGGTCGCCAAGACTCTGGATATTAGGCCGGGCGCGCAAAAGCGCATGAAGGCGCTCAGTTCTTCAGACGGATTGCGAGCCTTGGTTCTCTGCAAATATTTTGATCTCAAAATCAAGGACATCGCGCCGACAGCCGCTCAGTTGCGAAATGCATTGGCTGTACGGGCGTTGGATGAGGCTTTCGCAGAACCTTTGCCGGGACTGGAAAATGGCTCTACGCGGATCCCGCAAAGATTGTCGCTGTTTTTGGCGAGCCAGAATTTACAGCCGCCCCGGACTGTCACGTCGACGGACAAATTAGTGGCCCTGCTCGCAGCAGAGGCCGCTGGTGCCGTTCAGCCTGATCCCAAATCGCTGCGCCTGGCACTTCTGCGGGAGTTTGTATTGCCACGCGCCGCTGGCGCGAACGGGGCCTCGAATGGCGTACTGAAAGCGGCCGCGAACGGTCACGAAAACGGAAAAAGTGCGGTTCCAACGGTCATATCGCACGAACTCGATTTGGCGAAATTCGCCGTCTCGGTTCACGAGTTGGCGCGGGCTCATGCCGAGGGATGGGCCGGAAATATGAGGGCCTATATTTCTCATGTTTGGCGGACCGTTCAGGACCGCCGGCCGGATTGGAATATGGATGAGGAGGCATTCAAGGCAAAACTCACAGATGCGCATCGCGCCGGTCATTTAACTCTTGCCATCGCCGATCTTCGCGACAAGAGCAATATCGCGGACGTCAAAGAGTCCGTCACACGTTACAAAAATTCCGAATGGCATCTCATTCGCGTCGAGGATTAGGGAATGGCAATGGGGGTAGTGGAAGAACTGCTCGGATCGGATCAAGCATCCTGGGTGTTTGATCACAATATCACTTGGGAAGATGATATTTGGAAGGCTGATCCGCTCGATGTCGAGCAGGTGCATGAGGCGGCGCGGACGAAATTCATCTCTGTGTTGAATTCCTTATCCAGTGGTAATGGGGCCGTTCAGACCCGCATGCTGATGTTTCATGGCCAATCCGGCGCGGGCAAAACGCATCTCGTCAGAGCGCTCAGATCCTATTGCCACGGCTCTAAGGCGGGTTATTTCGGCTATGCGCAGATGACGCCGGATGTCGGCAACTATGCGGACTATTATTTGCGCCGCTTGGTGAATTCCCTTGAAAAACCGCATTGCTCAGCCCAAGCGTCTGAAAATAGTCTGCTGCGGCTCTCAAACGCGCTTGCCTCCGATGCCGAACTTGTTCCGGCAGCGGATCTCGAGAACTTACGCGAAGCTCCGCTCGAAGCGGATGATCTTGCCAGGCTGATTATCGATATGGCGGACGGGGTGGTATCCTCGCCGCGCTTCGCCGATCAGGATCTGGATATCAATATTGTTCGGGCTCTTCTTTATCTGCAGCGCAACGATCCGCGTATCGATCAGCGCGTCCGGCAATATCTTTATGGCCGCCAGCTCAATGAATTGAGCGTGAGCTCGGTTGCCGCACTTGATCCCAATGATGGGCAGGACCGGGCCTTTGAGATTATTGAATCCCTCGGTCGTGTTATGTGGACGACTGAGCGCGCAGCCCTCGTCTTTTGCATCGATCAGGTCGAGGATCTCCGTTTTTTTGACAATGCCGAGGAGCGCTTTCAAAAAGCGATCCGCGATCTTATCCAGATCGCCAACCGCGTGCCCTCGAGCATTATTCTTATTTCATGCTTGGATGATTTTTATTTCCAAATGCGTGACTACTTGCCGCAATCCTTTGTCGATCGCATCGAGAAGGCGGGACCGATTCTGCTGCGGGAATCCCGGACAGCGGCGGAAGCGCGACAGATTATTGAGAAGCGGATCGCCTATGTGCTCGAAAAAGCAGGCGAGGCAAGCGAGAACATCAACGAGTCCAGCTTGCTCGACGAAGATTTTTGCAACGAACTCGCCGGGCTTTCGACCCGGCGTTTGCTCGAGGCGGTGGAGACCCGCCGGAAGGAATTGTTTGGCGGCGGTCTCGACAAAGAAAGCGCCGCCTCAGCGATCGCGCAGGTTTCGCAAGAGGTCGTCAACGGCGTTCAGCAGCGCTGGGAGCGTTTTGTGCTCGACCATCAAGCCGAGGTTCCGGCCGAGGAAGAGGCGCTCATCACCATATTGTCCGAAGCATTGACACTGAGCCGACGGGAAGACTCTAAGCTCGAAGTTACCATGTCGGCAATTGTTGGGTTGGAAAAGCTGAGCGCCATCGATCTCTCCGCTGGCCGTGAAAATAACCCCGCAGTCGAGACGCGGCTCTTTATTTGCAATAAGCGCAGCCAAGGTGGCAGCCTGAAGCGGCAGATTGACAAGGTCATTGCGTCGACGGCCGGTAAGAATTCGATCATTTTACGGACCAGTGAGTTCCCGCCCAATCAGAAGAGTGTCACAGGCAAGTTGCTGCTCAGCTTTATGTCAGAAGGCGGACAATGCCTTGTGGTTCCCATCTATGAATGGGAGCGCATGATGACGCTTCACGCCTTCTTTCTCAGCCGTCAATTGGACGACGGCTTTGATAGCTGGATGCGATCGGCCCAAATTCTTCATGATTTGCCGTCACTTCGCCGGCTTGTGCGCCTGGAATCGTTCGAATCCAATGCGACGCATGTTAAAGAACCGGTTAGTCCCCGGGCGGCGCCGAAACCTTTGCGCCCGCCAGTGGAGGCCGCAAAATCAGAAACGTCACAAGTGGAGATGCGCGACCCTTCGGCGAAAGCAAACCGCGCGATGCTGCCACCCGTTGAATTGGGACCGTCCTTGGAAGAGCAAGTGGCGGAAAAACTGGCCAATCGAAAACGGGAGACTCCGAAACGGTCCGGTCTGACAGCGCGTATTGCGAATTGGATCATGCCGCCGGCGCCTCCGCCGGCATCCGCGGCCGATGCTGCACGAGATGAGGGCGCCGCTCCGGAGCCGGCACCGCGATTGGACAATGTGCACCATTTAGATTTTTCGGGCGCTGGGCGAGGAGGAGCTGCCGCCGCGGGCGGCGGCGATGAAACGTCGGAAGCCTTTAGTGACATTCTGCCGATGGGCGCGCTGCAAAGCGAAGACGCCTCTACCGCTCGTTTTAACCGTGACGATCGCCAATCTGATGTGGCACCAACCCCGTCTCGGCCCGGTGACGATCGGCCGGCTGGCGAAGCTGCTTCCTCCGTCGGCGAAGAGCAATCCGCCGAGCCGCTTCTTTCGGCATGGCCGCCGCAGACGGCAAACGAAATTCGGGCCGGCCGTGTTTTAGGAACGGCGGACCAGAAAGTGGCTTTTCCGATCTCCGTATTTAAGCGTCATGTGGCTGTTCTGGGCGGATCGGGCAGCGGCAAGACGACGCTGGCGCTCAATCTTATCGAGCAGTTGCTGCTTCACAATATTCCGGTCGTGCTGATTGACCGGAAGGGAGATCTCTGCAGCTACGCCAATCCGGATGTCTGGCCGCCCTCTGAGGGCGAAAATAACGAAATTGCCAGGCTTCGCGACAATCTAAGAGACAAGATCGATGTCGCCGTCTACACGCCGGGCCGGGTAACGGGACGTCCCATTTCGATTACCTTGCTGCCCAACGGCATCATTGATTTGCCGGCGCACGAATTGCTGCAGCTTGCCAATGTTTCGGCGGCGGCGCTCAGCGACATGCTGCATCTTGGCAATTCGGCGACCCATCAAAAACAGTGTGGCATTCTCACCGTCGGTCTCCGGCAATTGGGCGCGATGGCGACACGGGAAGTAACCCTTGCCGACCTCATTGCGCTTCTCGAAGATGATTATGACGATCTCGTCGACGAGACCCAGAGGATGGACCCGTCGGGTAAATTGCGCCGCGATCTGATCGCTCAGCTCGATTCGCTCAGACACAGGAATTGGGCGCTGTTCGAAGGCGGTGGTGAGCCCTTGTTGATGGATTCGCTGCTGGGTCTCGGAACTTATGCCAAACCGAATAAAACCCGCCTGTCGATCATCTATACCGGTTTCCTCGGCGACAATGCGAATATCCTATTTTGGGTTTCGCAATTCCTTTCCGAAGCGCTGCGCTTTAGCCAACGCAATCCAAACGAGGACTTGCAGGCGGTCATTATGTTTGACGAGGCCGATCTTTACATTCCGGCCAACTCGAAGCCAGCCACCAAGCAGCCGCTTGAGAGTCTTTTAAAGCGCGCACGCTCCGCGGGCATTGGTTTGATGCTGGCGACGCAAAGTCCCGGCGACCTCGATTACAAATCCCGTGATCAGATTACCTCATGGTTCATCGGTAAGGTGCGCGAGGATACAGCTTTAAGGAAACTCAAGGCTGCATTCGCGAGCGAAACGGGTATTGATCCTGCGACCGCTTTGCCAAACCAGAAGGTGGGTGAATTCCATTTGATCCAGGAAGGCATCGTACAGCCCATGAAGGCCGACCTCTCGCTCATTATAGCCGAGCAGGTGCCTTTTGATCGGATTGAGGAATTGGCGGCCGGCACGATTACGACGAAGCGCAAGAAGAAAAATCAGCTTCTGTTTGATTTCGGCTGAGGCGGCGTATTCGGATCCCTTGTTTATTGACGCTTTTTCGGACGAAAACCGATTGCGAGTATGGATCTAGATGTAATTATCATTACCTCCCGCCTCGAGACGAAGAACCGCAAAGTTTGGGTCGGCCGACGGCCGGTAGGCAAGAACGCAGCCAGCCGAACCTGATCCGATAATGACGTCGTGATATGTGCCAATATACCGTGCCACAATCATTCTGCCAGAGGTCTACACCTCTCCCAAGGCCGCCATTTTTGCAGAAAAATCAGCATCGAAGGCGTAAGATTGACGCCGCTTTAATGCCAGCGCAAGGCAGGGTCTCGCGCGACTTATCCTAAGCTTTCCCACAATCGAACTGGCGCGTCTTGATCTCAGCCCAGACCGGCTATCAAATGTCGGTTCAGAAGTGCGGGGTAAATAACGTTAAGCGTTTACGATACGGTTCGTATGCGCAGCGATGTGGGCGTGGGTCTGCTATTTTGACACGCGCCTCTACGATATCGCGGTTTATTCCCGCACTTTATTGAAGAGAGCGATATTTGTTGCGGGGTAGCGTTATGATGGGTGATGATTTTGATTGGATCCAACCGCGTTATTTGATGCGGACGGTAAATGCCATCTCTTATTCAGAATCCAAGGCGGAACGTAGACAATTTGTGCGGATTTTTGTAAAAGGTCTGGCCCGTTGGGCGGTTCTTTTCATAACAGTCACAGGCATTAGCACGTCTATTTTCCTTGCGAATAAGAGTTCGCCTTGGATGATGGCCTTGCTCGCAGGTTAAGGCGAACCAATTTTCTGACCGGGTACTTGGAACGGTTCAACGTACCCGGTCTGAATGTCTTTGCGCTTTTCCCTCTTTTTATCCAAAAGGCTGCCATAAAGCCTTTCAGATCAAAAGTAGCGTCAAGGGTTTGAAAAGACGCAGGCGCGCGGGCTTGAGCGTTTGACAATTGGCGGTCAAATGCCGATTGGTGGGACGTGCGGCTGCACAACCATTATTGTTGTGTTGTCCTGAAAAAGATCTTCGGCCTTCTCGACAGCCTGGATGAGCGTTTCGGCGATCGCGTCGGGCGTATCGCGATGGGTATCCCGCATGATTTGAGCGATTTCGCGGTGCTCCAAGCTCTGCAGGCCATCGCTTGCGATAATCACGCAATCTCCCGGAAAAAGCGAAAAAGCCTCCATCCTTAGATCGATTTTCTCGATGTTACGACCGGCAACCACGGACGTTAGCAGATGGCGACGAGGATGATCTCTCGCCTCGGCTTCTGTAATGCTGCCTTGTTTGGCGAGATCGTCGATCATCGGGGCAAGAGAATGGTCTTCGTTGAGCTGTTGCAGGGTATCGCGCCGAAAGAGAAGGAGCAGGGAATCCCCGACACTGACCCAGCTCAGCCCCGAGGCGCCAAACACCGCCCCTATGAGCGTGCAGCCCATCCCATTCATTTTTGGATCGCGCTTAACTTTCTCGGCGATGGCGCGATTGCTCGCCTGCAACGCATTTTGCAACCTCGTGTTTGGATCACCGGAGAGTTGGCAAAAGGAGGACAAATAAGAATTACAGGCCGTATTGCTTGCAATTGCGCCGCCGACATGACCTCCCATGCCATCGGCGAGCACCGCCAAAAGCGCATGAGGCGTTAATGTTGGAGACGAGGCTCCTGGTTGATCGAAGCCCGGCAGCGTGACGAAGACGCAGGCATCCTCTTGATAAGAGCGCGCGCCTCGGATCGCCCGGCTGGCGTAGGTAAAGTGCGTTGGCATGGTGAGATAGTTGGCTTCCCTGGTGTCGCTCGGGCGTGTCGCTCGGGAGGCGGATCGCAACCGGCTAAAGACGTGCTGTCCTCGATGAAGCGGCGAGGCCGCAAAGTCAAGCGAGCGGCCGTGGCATCAATAGGACAGAATCGTGCCTTGGATTGCCTTATTTGCGGTCTACCTTCATAAGCTGGCTGGCCGAATCGCGATGCGTCGCAGTTTATTAATCCTGAACAGAGTGAACATCTCTTGTCGCTTGCAACAACACATCCCCATTCCGTGGCGCTAGAGCATCCCTATGTCTTGCCGATTGGGACAAGGCTAACCGTCGACTATGTCGTGGACGGTGTCCTCGGCGTTGGCGGTTTCGGCATTACCTATATCGCAAAGGATCTCACTCTCGACCGCACGGTGGCGATCAAGGAGTTTTTCCCGAACGAGTTTGCGACGAGACACGCCTCACATCAAGTCCGGCCAAAATCGCGGTCGTTCGAACAGGACTATGATTGGAGTCTTGATCGCTTTGTCCAGGAAGCTCAAACGCTCGCGAATTTCAACCATAGTACGATTGTCCGCGTATATCGGACGTTCCAGGCCAACGGCACTGGCTATATGGTGCTGCAATTCGAAGAGGGATTGGATTTTAGAGAGTGGCTAGGGCGGCTCGGACGGCCACCCTCGCAAGCCGAGTTGCTAACCATTTTAGCGCCGCTTCTCGATGCCTTGGAGCTTGTTCACAATCATAATATTCTGCACCGCGATGTTGCCCCGGACAATATAATCATTCGGCCCGATGGCAGTCCTGTTCTGATTGATTTTGGATCGTCTTGTCACGGAGTGGCGCAGGGATCGCGAACGCTTAACGCCATCGTCAAGCCCGGATTTTCACCCTTTGAGCAATATCGGAATAAACCCGCGGAGCAGGGGCCTTGGACAGATATTTATGCGCTCGGTGCAACGCTCTATTTGGCCGTAACGGGGAAGCCGCCAGTTGACGCACCCCACCGAATTGTCGAGGATAATTTGGTTCCGGCTCGCAGGATCGTCTCAGAACTTTATGCTGCTCACTTTCTCGATGCGATTGATCATGCCCTGCGGCTTTCGATTGCTGACCGGCCGCAGACCATAGGTGAGTGGCGCTCCCATTTGCTGAGCACATCACAGAGATCGGTATTGCCGCAAGGAAATGCGAGCCGGAAGGTTGCCGATCAAGCGAATGCGAACGCGTCGGATATGCCCTCTTTTCTGAGTAAGCCAGCGGCAGCGGAAGGAGAGGTGGTCCATAACAAAAGCACTGAAAAGAAACAGAATGCTCCGGCGGTGCATGGCCCGATAAAAGGACTTTTTCAGAAGACACCAAATTCCGGAATGCTGGAGGCGAAAAAGCTGCGTCATGATGCGGGACGCCGAAGAGAAAAGAAGCCCAATGGCTCCAGCAATCGCATTCGATTAATCGACAGGCTGAAAGCTGTCGAAATCTCAAGCGACGAAGCAGATGCGGGAGATCATCGCGATCGGCCCATCGCAACGAGGTCGGCAAATGATCGACACGAGCTCACCGCTAACGCTGTGGCGGATCAGGTCGAAAAACTCCTGCAAATAAAACATGAACCTGCACCCGGCCTGCTATCAGAGCCGCCGGCGATAGATAGGGCTGGTCGCTCAGACAAGCCAAAGCGTTTTAGGAGAAAGAAGAAGGCGGACGTGCGGTCTGAGCCGTCCACAATTGACGCGGCTGGGCGCATTGACAAACGAAAGCGCGTCAAGAAAAAGAAATTGGCCGACGAGCAATCTCCGCCATCCACGAAGCGTCCGCGCCGAAAAACGCGTGGCCGGAGACTAACTATCGCCTTGCGGACACTGCAATTTTCTCTCGCCGTGGCGATGGCCTCAACGGTCGTGTATTTCAGCGAACAAGACCCATCATCACAGTCCGGTCCGCAACCACAATCGCAATCAAAAGCCTATGACACGAAACCAGCCTTTGTCCTATCAGGTCACGGTGGTGGCGTTCGGTCTGTGGCCTTCAGCGGCGATGGAAGCTGGATTGTTTCGGGGAGTTCGGACGCAACGATCAAGATTTGGAGTGTTGAGAACGGGCAACTCATTCGCACGCACCGCTATCATTTGAGCGCCGTCAGAGATATCGCCGTCAATGGTGACTACATGATTTCGGCGGATCAGTCTGGTTCGGGAGTTCTTTGGAATTTGAAAAGCGGGAAACAGATTCGCACGTTTGATTATGATGGCGGCGCCGTTGCTGCCGCGATTTTTGCAGGCGAGCGGCGCCGGGTCATCATGATGGGCAAAAGCGGTAACTTCAAGCTATGGGACGGCCGCCGGGATACCACATCTCAAGAATCTCTTCGCGGCCATGAGGATGCGATTCATGCCGTGGCTTATTCACGACGCGGGCCATTTCTCGTCACGGGCGCCGCGGACAAAACCATCAATCTTTGGAACGGTAAAACGTTCCAGCTCATTCAGACGTATCGCGGCCACAAGGGCAAAGTCGAGGCGGTTGCGATTTCGCTGGACGGCAAATGGCTGGCGACCGGGAGCGACGACCGGACCGTAAAGATCTGGTCGACCGGATCGCCGCGTCTCTTGGGCACATTGGAAGGGCACACTGAACCGGTAACTTCGATTGCGTTTTCGCCGAACGGCAGACAACTCGTTTCAGCTAGTTCGGATAATTTGATCAAACTTTGGGATCTTCGCTCGGGGACGCTACTTCACACTTTCACCGGGCATCGCCAAGCCGTGCGGACCGTAGCGTTTTCACCGGACGGCCGGAAGATCGTTTCTGGAAGCGATGACCGCAAGATTATGATTTGGAATGTTCGCCCCTGAGGGCGAAGAGCGTGGGCAAATATGTAACAACTGTGGATGGGTCAGCAACTCTGACCTATTCGGCATTTGTTTACCAAAGTGACCATTTTGAAAGCGAAGTTGCTCGTTCGGCGAGCGGACAGGGTGGTATCCGCGCCACAAAATTCTATATATGATTTATGTCCCGATGCATTGGAATTTCGGGTGACCGATCTGCGCGACGGGACGACACAAACGGAGGATGAAAATATGTTGCCGGCAACATTTTCGATTTCTCGGATCAATCGATCTGCCATACTTGCGGCATCTTTAGCGGTTGCCGTCTCGCTTTCCGCTGCGACGGCGAGCATGGCCGATTCGCATCCGATTATCCGCGGTATTCAAGGGGCCATTGGCGGCGCCGTTATCGGTGGCGTGCTCGCCGGAAAGAAGGGAGCTGCTCGTGGTGCGGGTATTGGCGCCGCGATTGGTATCCTTAGTGGTGCTGCCGAAGCGGAAAGAGGGCGAAGCTATGATGATCGCGCCCGGCCATATCGCGCGCCCGTGCGCCGCTCCGGTTTGGTTTATGATGTCCAAAAGACACTGGCCGACCTTGGTTATGATCCCGGCCCGACCGACGGAATCTACGGCACGCAAACGGCTCAAGCGATTGGTGCTTACCAAGACGAT
>BFAS01000112.1 GCA_008974985.1 bacterium MnTg02 | reverse complement strand
GCACGGGTCAGCGCCGAAATAGGATTAAAGCAGAGGTGGCCCCAAAGCTTGATCCAAATATCGTCGCGGATATCCGGATAGATACTGGATTTTAGCCCGCCGGCCTTCATCACCGCGGCAAGCCGTTTGACCCGCTCCGTCTCTTTCCGGTTCGGTTCGCCAAGCCCGAACTTGTTGCCATAAATATGCTTGACCACGCCGGGTTCTACAATTTCGGTTGCCGGATAAACCGTGCATCCGATAACGCGTTCCGGTCCGATAGTTTGCCACTGGCGGTCATCGGGATCGACGCTTTCGAGCCGTAAATTTTTAAATTGACCCTCAAAGCCGTAGAAGTACCACCACGGAATGCCGTTCTGTGCCGTCACAACCGCCGTTTCCGGGCCGAAAAGAGGCAGCATGGATTCTGCAACGTCCCAAGCCTGATGGGCTTTTAGGGTAATAATGACATAGTCTTGCGGCCCGAGTTCCTTGGGATCGTCGGTGGCGTTGATATGCTCGACATGCTCGTCGCCTTCGATCAACAGCTTGACACCGTTTTGCTTCATGGCCGCGAGATGCGGACCGCGGGCAATCAACGATACGTCCGCGCCACCCTTGTTCAGCATGACCCCGAGATAAGCTCCAATCGCTCCGGCGCCGTAAATGCAGATTTTCATAACACTTTCCATCCAGACATTATTAGTGGGCCGCCCATGGCCTAGAGCCCCTTATCGCCATGCCGTCAACCCATCTCTCACCAAGCTAGCGAATTGAATGTGGCTCAAATTCTCCTCCTATGAGCACAATTTCGCCGGACACGACTTTTGGGATCGAACCACAAACGTCGGGCCTTATGCAAACGATCTGTATGCTGACAGTCCGTGTTGAGACAAAGCTGACGCCGGGAAATTACTCGGCTGCGGCGGCAAATGGCTCCACACGTGCCGCGCAGAATTTAAACTCCGGAATTTTTCCAATCGGGTCGAGTTGCGGGTTCGTCAAAATGTTAGCGGCGGCTTCGTTGAAACAGAACGGAATAAACACCATTCCTTCCGGCACGTCGCGGTCAGCCCGCGTTGCGAGCGTAATCTCACCGCGCCGCGTCGCCACCCGCACATGATCCCCGGCAGAAAGCTTCATCCTGTCAAGCTCCCTCGGGTGAAGCAAGGCAACAGCCTCCGGCTCGATCGCGTCCAGCACCTCGGAGCGCCGCGTCATCGCACCTGTATGCCAATGTTCGAGCAGCCGCCCGGTCGAAAGCACAAGGGGATAGTCCTCGTTTGGAACTTCATCCGGAGGCACCAGCCCCGCTGGCACGATCCGTCCGCGTCCGTCATCGGTTGGAAAGCCGTCTGCAAACATGATCTCGTTACCAGGAACATCGGGGCCGTCGACCGGATAGGTCACCGCATCCTCGCGCTCAAGCCGCTCCCAACTAATATTGTTGAGCGAGGGCATGACCTCCGCCATTTCGGCGAACACCTCATTGATATGACCGTAATTCCAATCAAGACCCATGCGCCGCGCGATGTCCTGAATAATCTCCCAATCTTGCCGCGTATCGCCGGGCAGCGGAACGACTGGCCGGGCAAGTTGCACTTCGCGGTTGGTGTTCGTGTAGGTGCCGAGTTTCTCGGCATGAGCGGAAGCGGGCAGAACCACGTCCGCGTGCCACGCCGTTTCCGTCAGAAAGATATCCTGAACCACCAAATGCTCAAGCTTTGCGAACGCTTGGCGCGCGTGCTTTTGGTCCGGATCGGACATCGCCGGGTTCTCACCCTGGATAAACATTGACTTGATCTTATCATCGAGAATGGCATTCACGATCTCAACCACGGTTAAGCCGCGTTTTGGATTGAGTTCCATCCCCCAAAACTGCTCGAAATGCTTGTGGATCTGATCGTCTTCCACCAATTGATAATCCGGGTAGAACATCGGGATGAGCCCGGCGTCGGACGCGCCTTGCACATTGTTCTGTCCGCGCAACGGATGGAGCCCGGTCCCCGGCCGGCCGACCTGGCCTGTTATGAGCGTTAAAGCAATCAGGCAACGGGCATTGTCGGTGCCATGAACATGCTGGGAAATGCCCATTCCCCAGAAAATGATGGAGCGCTCCGAGCGGGCATAAAGGCGGGCAACCTCGCGGATCGTTTCGGCGGGGATCCCACAAACCTCTGCCATCTGCTCCGGGGAAAAGTCCTTCACGCGCGCTTTAAGCTCTTCAAAGCCAGACGTTTGTGCCTGGATATATTGCTTGTCGGTCAGACCTTCCTCGATAATCGTATGCAGCAAGGCGTTAATGAGCGCCACGTCCAGACCCGCCTTGAATTGGAGGGAATGGGTCGCGTAACGGGAGATTTGCTGCCGCCGCGGGTCCATGACAATGATCTTGGCGCCACGCTTGGCCGCGTTCTTCAGAAATGTCGCGGCGACGGGATGGTTCTGTTCCGGCCGCGCCCCGATGATAATAATGCAATCGCTATCCTTGACCGCCGTGAAGGGCGCGGTGACGGCAGCGGAGCCGATGCCCTCTATCAAAGCGGCAACGGAAGAGGCGTGACAGAGACGCGTGCAATGATCGATATTGTTCGTGCCGAAGCCTGTACGCACCAGCTTCTGAAAGAGATAGGCTTCCTCATTCGAACACTTCGCCGAGCCAAAACCGGCAAGTCCGTTCGGGCCGTCACGCTCAATGACTTTCTTGAAGCCTTCGGCGGCCTTGTCGAGAGCTTCGTCCCACGTCGCCTCGCGAAAGTGCGTCCAGGGATTTGTGGGATCGATTCTGATATCCCAGGTTTTGGGAGCGTCCTCGCGCCGGATCATCGGTTTGGTCAAGCGCCCCGAATTATAAATATAGTCCCAGCCAAATCGTCCTTTGACACACAGCCGATTGGCGTTCGCGGGACCGTCGCGGCCGTCAATGTAGAGAATTTTATCGTCCTTGATGTGCACCTTGGTCTGGCAGCCAACGCCGCAATAGGGACAAAGTGTGTCCACGGAACGATCCTCAAACTCCGTCCGCACACCGTCACTATTAAGCAGGTTGGATTCCATCAGGGCGCCTGTCGGGCACGCTTGCACGCATTCCCCGCATGCCACGCAAGTGCTCGCCCCCATCGGGTCGTCAAAATCGAAAATAATTTTTGCGCCGGCGCCACGATAAGCCATCCCGATGACGTCGTTTACCTGCACTTCCCGGCAGGCCCGGACGCAAAGGTTGCACTGAATGCAAGCGTCCAGATTAACGGCCATGGCTTTATGACTAGAGTCGGGGCCTATCTCGCCCCGCGATGGAAATCGGCTGTCCAAGACACCGACCTTGTCTGACCAGTTCCAAAACAGAGAGTCCGGATCGTGCGCCTCCGCGCGCTTTGGCTGATCGGCGACGAGCAGCTCGAAAACCATTTCCCGGGA
>BFAS01000111.1 GCA_008974985.1 bacterium MnTg02 | reverse complement strand
GGGCGAGCGGGCTCTTGACGAGGCTTTGCGAGGGTTTGGCGGGTTTGATCACAATGCGCAGAGCGTGCGCATCGTGACCGGACTGGAGCGTAAATATGCCGAATTTGATGGGCTGAATCTGAGTTGGGAAACCCTTGAAGGTCTCATCAAGCATAATGGTCCGCTGACTGATAAAAGCGGCCGGCCTGACGGGCACTATGCCGGGAAGATCATTCCCCGCACGCTCCTTCGCCATGCCAGCCGTCTGGAGATTGATCTTGCGGCCCACGCCTCGGCGGAAGCGCAGGTCGCCGCGCTTGCTGATGATATTGCCTATAACAGTCATGATATCGATGATGGGTTGCGGGCCGGGCTCATTAAGCGGGAGCATCTGGCCGAAGTGCCACTCGTGCAGACCTTTTTGGATGAGATCGACGCTGCTTATGGGGATCTTGAGCCATCGCGCCAGATATATGAGCTAACGCGGCGCCTTATTACTGCGCTGGTTACGGATATGGCGGATGAGTCCCGCCGCCGTCTTGGGGCGCTCAATCCACAGTCATCGGAGGATATTCGTCTGGCCGGAGAACCAATGGTTGCCTTTTCGGCGGCCATGACAGATGCGCTCGATGAGTTGCGTTTCTTTTTATTGTCCTTCGTCTACCGGCATAAGCGGATCATGCGGATCATGTCGGGTGCCCAGCAGATCGTCCACGACCTTTTCTCGCGCTATATGGGGGACCCGCAAATTTTGCCGGAAGATTGGCGTGATACTTTGCCGGGGCAAGACGAGGACAAGCGCGCCCGCCATGTTGCCGACTTTGTCGCCGGTATGACGGACCGGTATGCGCTTCGTGAACATCGCCGCCTGTTTGACGTCACGCCGGAATTACGTTAATCCCGCGCACGCAATTCTAAAAATGCGAAGCGGGCTGCCGGCGCCGTAATTGATGCCAAGCTGCGCGTCCTGCATAGGCCACACTCCAACGGAAAATTCGTGATGAATCTGTTCGCCCATTTTGAGACCGAAATTCTGGCCGCCGTGGATCGCTTGAAAGCGGATGGGCATCTTCCTCAGGATGCCGAGTGCAACGGATTGTCGGTTGAGCCGCCAAGGGACGCCGCCCATGGCGATATCGCAACAAATGCCGCGATGGTGCTTGCCAAAAAGGCGGCTATGAACCCCAGGGAGTTGGCGGGCCATCTTTCCGGCTACCTCGAAAAATCGGCACACATCGCCAAAATCGATATTGCCGGTCCTGGCTTTATCAACCTGACACTCAAGCCGGAGTTTTGGGGACAAATCGTTACAGCGGTCCTCGACGACGACAGCATATATGGGCAAAGCGACATCGGGCAGGGCGAAAAGATCAATGTGGAGTATGTCTCGGCCAATCCCACCGGGCCGCTTCATGTGGGCCATTGCCGGGGTGCCGTCTTTGGCGATGCGCTGGCCAACTTACTGGCGTTCGCAGGCTACGATGTGACACGCGAATATTACGTCAATGATGCCGGCGCACAGGTTGATGTGTTCGGCCGGTCCGCCTATCTCCGCTATCGCGAAGCGCTTGGCGAGGACATTGGCGAGATTCCGCAGGGACTTTACCCCGGCGATTATCTGAAGCCGGTCGGTGCAAAGCTTGCCGAAGAGCATGGCAAGGCGCTCCTCGACATGGAAGAGGCGGCGTGGCTGCCGATTGTTCGCGAAGCGGCAGTCGCCGCCGCCATGGATGGCATCAAGCACGATTTGGCGATCCTCAATATTCACCATGACGTCTTTGTATCCGAACGCTCGCTGATTGAGGGCGAAGAGGATCAAGTCGCCGCGACAATCGACTGGCTAACGGAGCAAGGGCTTGTCTATGAGGGGCGCTTGCCGCCGCCAAAAGGCAAGCGATTGGAAGGCTGGGAAGACCGTGAGCAATCGCTCTTCAGGGCAACAGAATTCGGCGATGATATCGACCGGGCTCTGATCAAATCCGACGGTGGTTATACCTATTTCGCTTCCGACATGGCCTATCACCGGGACAAATTTAGCCGCGGCTTCGCGACGATGATCAATGTCTGGGGCGCGGACCATAGCGGTTATGTCAAGCGGATGCAGGCCGCCGTTCGAGCCCTCACAGGCGGCGAGGGCGAGCTCGACATCAAAATTTGTCAGCTCGTCAATCTCTTCCGGTCCGGGGAACCTGTCAAAATGTCGAAACGGTCCGGAGATTTTGTCACCGTCCGCGATATTGTCGAGGAAGTTGGACGCGATTCGGTGCGTTTCATGATGCTTTACCGGAAAAACGATGCGCCGCTGGATTTCGATTTTGCGAAAGTTGTCGAGCAATCGCGCGATAATCCAGTCTTTTACGTCCAGTATGCCCATGCACGGGCTCATTCCGTATTTCGTAAGGCTCATGAAGCCTTTCCGGATTTGGACCCCGACAATCCGACAATCACGGCACCGAAGCTGTCCCTCCTGGACCATGAGGCGGAGATCGCTGTGATGAAGCGGTTGGCGCATTTTCCACGGCTTGTCCAGTCGGCTGCCACAGCTCATGAACCGCATCGCGTAGCATTCTATCTATCTGATCTTGCAGGAGACTTTCATGGTCTCTGGAACCGAGGCAAAGAGTTGCCACAATTACGATTTATTAATCTTGGTAATCGAGAATTAACCGACGCTAGGCTGGCGCTTGTTATGGCAACGGCGCGGGTGTTGCGCGCTGGCTTTGACGTTCTGGGTGTTCGCGCAATTAAAGAATTGCGGTAATTTCCGCAAAAATAGTTTAGAATTCTGACAAGGATTCGAAAAATTTGGTACGCGATAAATGAGATTCCGCTCTAAGGAAGTGCAGTCATGACCAAATCCGACGATCCAGCAGGTTTCGGGGCTGACACATCGGGAACGACACCGGAAGGCCCTGCGGGATATCAAGATCCACGCTATGCCACTCCGGGCACCGCTGCCCAGCCGACCGATCCACGGTTCGCGCAAGGGGCGCAATATCAAGGCCAAGCTGCCACGCAGACCAGTCAGCCGGCGACCTATCCAGGCGCGGGCGCTACGGCTGCTCCGTCACCTGCTGCCGGCTATCCCGCAGCAGCTCAACCGGCGGCGCCAGGCGCTGAGGCCGGATATTATGCGGCTCCGCCGACGGCCGATTATAATGCGGATAATAGCGCCGGTTACGCTGCACCTACCGGTTACCCGGCCGCGGGGAGCAGTGCAGGTCAACCTTACGCGGCTGCACCTTCACAGCCCGCCGATTATGCCCAATATCATCAACCGGCGGCGCAGCCGCCGAGCCTGCCCGAATATTCGCCGGCAACGCAATATGCGAGCGCATCGGCACCAAGCAGCGCGCCAGAGCAACCTGCTCGTACGTTCGATGGCTCTTCTGACCCATCGACCGCCTATGGCCACAGCGGTTCGGAAACCGGCTATTCCGGCAGCCAGACAGGACAAGAAGCCTATCGGGCGGATCCGCCCGCAGCCAGTTCAGATTATGGCTATGCGGGTGCCGCGGCATCCGAACCACGCGGTTCGCGGAGCGGCTTAGATGCTGGATATAGCAATCCGGCGGCACAGGATTCGCATCACAAGGACTATGACTCGCCGTTCGATACCTATTCGAGCGCAGCAGTTGGTAGCCACGATCAATCAGGCTATCAGGAACCTGCCCACGAGGGGTATTTCGATAACGCCAGCCAGCCGGATGCGGAATTTTACGATGGCGATAATGGCGATGAAGACTACCCACTTGAAGCGCCGCGCCGTAAACGGACAGTATTGGTCGGTGGCGCACTGGTTATGGCGCTGGTTGTCGGTGGTGGCCTGGCCTATGCCTATAAGAATGATTATTTGGGGTTTGAGACCGTCAGCCAATTTGCCGGAAGTCCGCCACTGATTCAGGCGGACACAAAACCTGCGAAGACCAAAGCCGCTGAATCCAGCAGCAAGATGGCCGGCAATGGTGGCAAGCTGATTTATGACCGCCTGCAAGATCCTGCTGAAGCTGCAAAAGCCGCTCCGAAGGAACGGGTCGTGGCCCGCCAAGAAAGCGTTCTCGACGCGGCAACCTTGGGGGCGAAATCAAAAAGCGATAAGCCGGCTGGCGAAGGTGGCGCATCTCCGATGGCGGGGATGGAGAAGGCAATGCCTTCCAATATGAAACCCGATGGGTCATCCAAGCTTATGAAACCGAAAAGCGCGGCTGCGATGGCGGCGAGCCCGAGGAAAGTCAGGACACTCGTCGTCAAGCCTGATGGAACCGTAATGAAGCCGCCTGCGCCTGTTAGCGTGGCTGCGGCAAAGACGGTCCCGGAAAGTATTAACACGGCGTCAATTAATCGGTCGGCTGCGGGAACAAACGCGGCCGCATCATTGCCAGCAACCGGGCAACTTTCATCTTCCGTGGCGCGGGCGCCGACAGGGTCTGCGGAATTGCCGAAGCCAAAGCCGAAGCCACAAAAAGTCGCCGCCTTGGCCGCACCGCTGCCTGCCGCGAGTACAACAGCCACTGCAACATCTTCGCTCTTTGCGGTGCAGATTGCGGCGCGGCGCACGCAGACAGACGCTCTGGCGACCTTTGCTAATCTTCAGCAGAAATATCCGAGCTTGATTGCGCCCTATCAGCCGCTGATTAAGAAAGCAGATCTCGGCAATAAGGGTATTTGGTATCGTCTACGCATCGGGCCGATGAACGACAAGCCGTCGGCGAGCAAATTGTGCTCGAAGTTGAAAACAGCGGGTTTGAAGAGCTGTCTTGTTCGACCCCTTTGACGCGGCGAATTGAACAATCGGAAAGTGCGGCTGCGGCGCGGATCCATGATACGGGTCCGCCAAAAGTAATCTCCTAATCACGTGCGGGCATTCATTACAGGTTGTGCCGGTCCAAGCCTCTCACCCGAGGAGATGTCTTTCTGCGCCGAGAACCAGCCTGCGGGCCTCATCCTTTTTACGCGAAATTGTGTAACGCCGGATCAAGTTTGCCGCCTCACCGAAGATTTTAAGTCGGCGGTGGGGTCTGCAGAAATTTTCGTTCTGATTGACCAAGAAGGCGGGCGGGTAAAACGGTTGGCGCCGCCGGTTTGGCCGGAGTTTCCGCCGGCCCGCGCTTTCGGTGAACTCTATGAAACAAGCGCGGAACGGGGTCTTGAGGCGGCGAGATTGACGTCGCAGCTTTTGGCAAGCAGCCTTTTGCAACTGGGGATCAATGTAAATACGGTGCCGGTGCTCGATATTCCGGTGCCGGGCGCCCACGATATTATCGGTGACCGGGCCTATGGATGCGACGGCGATGTTATCGCGGCAATAGGTGAAGCGGTCGCCAAGGGACATATGGCCGCCGGAGTGTTGCCTGTCGTGAAGCATATTCCGGGACATGGCCGCGCCACAGCCGATAGCCATGAATGTCTACCCGTGGTGGCGGCGAGCCGGGAAGAACTCAGCCAACTCGATTTCATACCGTTTCGCGCCTTGCGGCATCTGCCGCTCGCTATGACCGCACACATTGTCTATTCGCAGATCGACCCGGAGGCGCCGGCAAGCTTATCCACTCTGATCATCAACGGCGTGATTCGCGACGAACTCGGTTTTGACGGTGTCTTAATGAGCGATGATTTGAGTATGGGAGCTTTATCGGGGTCACTTGCTGAGCGGACTCGTGCGGTTCTTGGCGCGGGCTGTGATTTAGCGCTGCATTGCAATGGGGATATGGATGAAATGTGCCAAGTGGCCGAAGCCTCGCCGGAGATTGGCCGCGACAGCGCAAAGCGAATCGCTGCTGCATTCGCGCGCATCGAAATTCAAGAAGAATTTGATGTGGATCGGGCCAAAGCAATTCTTGCGGAGGCCTTCGACCTTCACTGGTGAATCAGTGTAAGATCGCGCCGCATATTGAACAAAGACGCCGTCACCAAACGGTGCAAGAGGGGCGTATTGATGATGATATCCGGTTCGGATGTGCCGGACGCAGAAAATCCGGGGCAGTCAGGGGACGTTGCGGCTCTTTCTCCCGCCGAGTTCGATTGGACATCGGATGCGGAGGAAAGGGATCCGGACACCCTTATCGTCGATATTGAAGGCTTTGAGGGTCCGCTCGATCTGCTGCTTGTTTTAGCGCGCAAACAGAAGGTCGATCTGACAAAAATTTCCGTCTTGGCTCTTGCCCAACAATATTTGGACTTCATCGCGCAAGCGCGCCAGCTTCGACTGGAACTTGCAGCCGACTATCTGGTTATGGCCGCATGGCTTACCTATTTAAAGTCTAAGCTCCTTTTGCCGGATGAGGAGGATGAGGAAGAAGGGCCGAGTGGTGACGAGCTTGCCGCCCGCCTCGCCTTCCGTCTGAAACGGCTGGAGGCTATGCGGGGCGCTGCCGCGCAACTGATGAACCGGCGGCGGCTTGGCCGGGACATATTTGCACGGGGGCAACCGGAAGGTGTCCGGGTTATCCGGACGCCTGAATATAAAGCCGAGGTCTATGACCTTCTGAAGTGTTATTCGGAGCAGCGCCAGCGAAACGCGGTGACGTCCATAACAATGCAGCAGCGGAGCACGTGGTCGATCGCCGATGCCCGGGAGCGTCTTGAGAGGTTGCTCGGGATTTCCATCGATTGGTTCCCGCTCGCCGAATTTTTGGTTGAGTTTCTCGATGTTCCAGAAGAGCGCCGCTCGCTGATCGCAAGTACCTTCGGCGCGACATTGGAGATGACCCGGGAGGGGGAACTCGAACTTAAGCAGGCGAAAGCCTTTGCGCCGCTCTATCTCAGGTGGCGGGAGAAAGTCAGGCCGTAAGCGCATCTAGCGCACGGCAATCGGTTGCTATTATTGGGGTGAGGCAGATGAGCACAGAAAAAGATAATAAGGCGAGAGATTCGGAACGCGCCGGGGACAGGCGGCAAGCGCAGACGGCGTTCCCATCCAACGTCACGGCACTTCCCTCAGCGGACAGACGGGAGAGACTGCGGATCGTCGAGGCTTTGTTATTTGCCGCTGCCGAGCCGCTCGACGAATCGACCCTAACGCGGCATTTGCCGAAGGATGAGGACATCACTGCCTTGCTGGAGGAATTGCAAGGTTTCTATGCGGGACGCGGCGTGAACTTGGTTCGCGTTGCCGGCAAGTGGGCGTTCCGGACAGCGGAAGATCTGTCCTTTCTGCTCGAGCATTATGTTGTCGAACAAAAGAGACTCTCTCGGGCGGCAATGGAAACCTTGGCGATTATCGCATACCATCAACCGGTAACGCGGGCGGAAATCGAGGAAGTCCGGGGCGTCAGCACGTCAAAGGGAACGCTTGACGTCCTGTTGGAGACCGGATGGATCAAAATGCGCGGGCGGCGGAAAACGCCCGGCAGGCCAGTGACTTATGGCACGTCCGATGCGTTCCTAGACCATTTTGGCTTCGATCGTGTTAAGGATCTTCCCGGTTTGCGTGAGCTCAAGGGCGCGGGACTGTTAGACAATAATTTGCCGCCTGGATTTACTGTTCCAGAGCCGAACGACTCGCCGCATCTCGCCTCCGATGAGGTTCCTCTCGAGGAAGAAGACGAAGACGCCGCGGATCTGTTCGATGAGCCGTTGGCGGAGGACGACCGTCAGGCCGAGAACAGCGTTGCTGACAGCGAAACACAAGAGGATGACGGCGAAATTCAAGAGGATGACGGGCATAGCAATATCTCGCAGGCGGGTGGTGCCGGAGGATAAGAGCCATAGCTCTTCCCCGCTTAATTGTATTGGATCACCGGGTGTAGCGTAACAAATGTCTATTGAAGACTCGGCAAATATCTCAACCCAGTCTCGCGGGACGCGCTGGGGCGAGCGGGGAACCGCCGCCGCAACCATTGCCGCAGCCTTGACGTTTGAGCAGGTGACGCGCTTCTTTAGCAAGAAGTATGCGGTGCAGGACTTTTCTTTAAGCATCGCGCCTGGCGAGATTGTCTGTCTGCTTGGCCCGTCTGGATGTGGCAAAACGACATTGCTCCGGATTGCCGCGGGCATTGAGCATCCAACCTCCGGCCGCATCCTTTTGAACGGTCAAGAAGTCTCCGGGCCGGCACGTTACGTGCCGCCGGAGAAGCGCAGCGTCGGACTGATGTTTCAGGACTTCGCGCTCTTTCCGCATTTGACGATTGTCGAGAATGTCGCCTTTGGATTGAAGGCGCTCGACAGTCAAGACGCGCGCAAGGAGGCGTGTGCAGCGCTCGAGCGCGTCGGCCTCAGCGGCTACGCGGAGGACTATCCCCATGTTTTATCCGGTGGCGAGCAGCAGCGCGTCGCGCTGGCGAGAGCGATTGCGCCGCGGCCGAGCGTGCTTTTGATGGACGAGCCTTTTTCGGGTCTTGACGCGCGTCTCCGGGAGAATTTGCGCGAGGAGACGTCGGTTCTTTTGAAAGAAACACGGGCAACTTGCATGATCGTCACCCATCATGCGGAAGAAGCGATGCGTATGGGAGACCGGATTGCGATCATGCGGCACGGCAGGCTCGTGCAGGTTGGCCCCGCGAAGGAACTCTACGCGACGCCATCGAGCATTTATGTGGCGCGCATGTTTTCTGATATCAACGAGATTTCGTGCCAGGTGAAGGGTGGCGTGGTGGAGACGCCGCTTGGTCGATTTAGCGGGCGAGCGCTTAGCGACGGCGAGGGTATCCTTTGTGTTCGCCAAAGAGCGCTAAAAATAGTTAATCCGGATGAAGGACGCCTTGGCCGGGTTCTCGGAAGCAAATTTCTTGGCGATGCCGCACTCCTGGAAATTGCGGTGGAGGGGTTGGATTCAACGCTTCTTGCCCGTGTTCGCGAGGAGGAAGCTCCTGAAATTGGGGCTGAAATTGGTGTGAAAGTCGACCCTGACCGGGTGCTGATTTTCGATCAGACGATGGACAATGGTCCGGCCGATCCCGTGACCGGCGTTAACTAGCTTATATAGTGGTTCTCTTGCGGGCGTGTTGGGGTTCTGCGATAGTGCTATTAAGAAATTGAAAACATCACGATTATCAAGGATTTGAGGAAAGACGGCTTATGTACCCTGGAATTTGGCAGATTCTGTTAATTGTCGTCATACTTATATTGCTGTTCGGCCGCGGCAAGATCTCCGACCTTATGGGAGACGTTGCCAAAGGCATTAAGAGCTTCAAGAAAGGTATTGCAGAAGACGACACGGAATCGAAGCCGGTTAAGAGTCTCGATCATAGCGCCGCTGACGACGCCAAATCCGCGGAAGCGCAGGCGCAGGCGCAGGAAAAAACCGGGACAAGCTAAACGGGAAATCTCCGAGCGCCGGCGCATACCCGCGCTTTGACGTTTTATCCAATTAGCGGAACAAGACCGAGTTTCTCACTATTGTTGCGGCACCGAATCTATGTTCGATATTGGCTGGAGTGAACTTCTGATCATCGCGGCGGTCGCGATTATCTTCGTCGGCCCGAAGGATTTGCCGCGCATGCTGCGGACCGTGGGTCAGACCGTGGGTAAGTTCAAGCGCATGGCCGGTGAGTTCCGGACACAATTCGATGATGCATTGCGCGATTCTGAGTTGCAGGAACTCAACGAAACCATCGGCGATATTCGAAAATCGAGCCGCATGGATGAGCTCGGCGGTGTCCTTCGCGAGGAAGTCGACAAAATAAATAAGATCGCCAGCGAGCCATTACCGGATGTAGAGAATGATGGTGGCATTGCCTCTATCGATAGTGACACGATGTTGGAGGCGGACGACGGAACAGCGCCCGTCAATACCGAAGAGATGAGCGAAGCAGCGCCAGAAGAGCCGGAGTCTCAAACAGAAGCCGAAAGCGGCGCGGTGTCAGAAGCAGACGTTTCAGGTGCTGCGTTGCCGGAGCGCACGGTGACAAGCGAAAAGAGCGGAGCCTAACGACCTGTGTCGCAAGACGATATCGATGCCTCAAAAGCTCCCCTGATTGAGCATTTGATTGAATTGCGCAAGCGCCTCATTTGGGCGTTGATCGCGGTGTTTTTCGCATTCATTGTTTGTTTCTATTTTGCCAACGATATTTATAGTCTGCTGCTCTATCCTTACAAGGCCGCCGTCGGCGAGGATGTGCCGATCGAGATGATCTATACGGCGCCTCAGGAATTCTTTTTCACGCAATTGAAACTCGCTTTATTCGGCGCAATCTTTATCGCTTTTCCGATAATCGCATCGCAAATCTATATGTTCGTCGCGCCGGGCCTTTATAAGAATGAGCGGCAAACCTTTCTGCCGTTCCTGGCCGCGACACCGCTCTTGTTTATCCTCGGCGGATCGCTTGTCTATTTTGTCGTCATGCCGCTCGCCATGACGTTTTTTCTTGCCATGCAGCAGACCGGCGACGGACAAGTCCAGATCCAGCTAACGGCCCGTGTGAGCGAATATTTGAGTCTGATCATGACTCTCATCCTGGCATTCGGTGTGTGTTTTCAGTTGCCTGTCCTGCTGACGCTTTTGGCGCGCGCGGGCTTGGCAACATCGGAAGGTCTTAAAGCCAAGCGCAAATATGCGGTTGTGGGCGTCTTTGCCGTTGCTGCATTCCTGACGCCTCCCGACCCTATTAGCCAGATCGGCTTGGCGCTGCCGACATTGATCCTCTACGAAATATCGATCATCTGCGTCAGGACCGTCGAAAAGAAGCGCAAAGCGGCTGAAGATGCGCGTGAAGCCGGTGAAGCGGTGTAAATGACTGAGTTGGCGACGAGTATAGCACCGCCGCTGCTGGACGGGCGGTGCCGCACGGCGTATAGGTGAGACGCTTTTCTGGAGCGAAATCGGGGTCCATTTGACTCGGATATTCGCTCTTATTCATTGTTGGAGCATGAATGGTGCCGACAAACCGGTATCCACTATTGCGGGTCATGCTCCAGAGTGCTTCCGGATAAAGTGGAAATCGGGGTTCCGATAAGAAGCACGTAAAATCAAAGAACTAGGGTCCGTTCTTGAGGCAATCAAAAACGAAAAGATCCTAGTTCCAAAATCGGGAACTGGGTGCGGTGTTCGATCTCAAATGGATTCGAGAAAATCCGGAAAAATTCGACAATGCGCTGGTAAAGCGGCATTTGCCGCCGCACTCTGCTGAGATTTTAGCGCTTGACGAGGACCGGCGCGCCCATGTGGCGAAATTGCAGGAGGCGCAGACGCGCAGAAATGCGGCGTCCAAGGAGATTGGGCGGGCGAAGAGTTCCGGTGATGAGAAAACGGCGCAAGCTCTGATTGACGAAGTTGCGGATCTCAAAACCGAAATTCAAGATGGCGAGGAGGAGGAGCGGCGTTTATCGGAGGCGCTCAACGATATCTTGTCCTCACTGCCAAACAGGCCCCTCGATGACGTTCCGGTTGGCAAGGATGAAGAGGCAAATCTGCTTGTTCGCCAGGTTGGCGAACCTCCGGAATTTGCCTTCGAGGCCAAACAGCATTTCGAAATCGGCGAGGCGCTTGGGCTCATGGACTTCGAGACTGCGGCCAAGCTCTCCGGCGCGCGCTTTGTTGTGCTAAAGGGCCTGTTAGCCAGGTTGGAGCGGGCGTTGGCGGCATTCATGCTTGATTTGCACACGGATGAGTTTGGCTATCGAGAAATCGCCCCGCCCTTCCTAGTGCGCGACGCGACCATGTTCGGAACCGCGCAATTGCCGAAATTTGCCGACGACCAATTTCGTACCGAAGATGGATTTTGGCTTATTCCGACGGCCGAAGTGCCTTTGACGAATTTGGTGCGGGAAAATATTGTGGATGAGGATGAGCTGCCGCTCCGATTTACCGCTTACACGCCCTGCTTTCGTCTTGAGGCCGGCGCCGCCGGCAAGGATACGCGAGGCATGATCCGGCAGCATCAATTCTCCAAGGTCGAGCTTGTCAGCATTGCCCATCCCGATCAATCTCTTGAAGAGCATGAGCGGATGACAAGTTGCGCGGAAGAGGTTTTGAAACGGCTCAAGCTGCCCTATCAGGTGATTGTCTTATCGACCGGCGATATGGGTTTTGCAGCGCGCAAAACCTACGACATCGAAGTTTGGTTGCCGGGACAGAATATGTATCGCGAGATTTCCAGTTGCTCGGTCTGCGGCGACTTTCAAGCGCGCCGCATGAATACGCGTTTCAGGGTGAAGGACGCCAAGGATCTCCGCTTCGTGCACACGCTGAACGGCTCGGGTCTGGCGGTTGGCCGGACAATGGTCGCCATTTTAGAAAACTATCAACAGGAAGATGGGAGCGTTCTGGTCCCAGAGATTCTAAGACCGTATCTGGGAAGCGCGGAGCGCATTACCGCAAGTTGAGAAGTGCAGGGCTGAGTGCGTATTCTTGTAACAAATGATGACGGCATCGAAGCGCCGGGCCTCGACGTCTTGAAAAAGATTGCGTCCGAGCTGAGCGATGATGTTTGGGTGATCGCTCCAGAGACCGATCAAAGCGGCGCGTCTCATTCGCTCACCTTGAATGAACCGTTACGGTTGCGCAAACTTGCCGGGAAGACCTACGCGGTCAAAGGCACGCCGACAGATTGTATCATCATGGGTGTGCGGCATGTGCTCGTTGATGAGCCGCCCGATCTCGTTCTTTCCGGTGTGAACCGGGGACAAAACCTCGCCGACGATGTGACCTATTCCGGAACGATAGCCGGTGCGATGGAGGGCATGCTGTTGGGCATTCCGTCGATTGCGCTGAGCTTGGCAATGGATTTCGACGACAGCGGCAAAATTAAATGGGAAACGCCAATGACCCATGGGGCCGGCCTTGTTCGTGATCTCATGAAAATGGGTTGGCCGGAAGATGTCGTCATCAACATCAATTTCCCGGATCGCGAGCCCGATAACATTGAGGGGATCGCCGTGACCCATCAAGGCAAGCGCGATCAGGATCTTCTGCACGTTGACGACCGTCTAGATACAAGAGGTAATCCCTACTATTGGTTTGGCTTCGAGCGGCGGCGGTCAAACCCCGCTAAGGGCACCGACTTATGGGCGGTTTATACCGGCCGCATCTCGGTGACACCGCTCTACCTTGATTTAACCCATTCGAAAACTTGTCAAAAACTCTCAGACGCTTTCCGCCAAGTGCGCGGCGCTTGAAACTCCGTGCTATGTTTTTTGTAAAGCTCCTGTTGAGATGAAGGATCTGGAGCCGTGATGGCATCCTTTAGACAGCGCCTCTTATTATCGGAGCTGCGCCAGCAGGGGATCCGTGATCCGGCCGTTCTCGACGCCATGAATGCCGTTCCGCGAGAGCGGTTTATTGATCCTTCGTTGTCGGGCCAGGCCTATTCCAATACGGCCTTGCCCATTGGTCATGGGCAATCAATTTCACAACCCTTTGTCGTGGCGTTTATGACCGTAGCCTTGCAAGTCACAAAGGACCATAAGGTCTTGGAAATCGGGACGGGGTCGGGCTACCAAGCCGCTGTGCTCGCCCGGCTTTGCAAAATGCTTTGCACAATCGAGCGAATTGCCGAACTCGGCCGTTTGGCGGAGCAGACATTCAAGGATCTCAAAATCAGTAATATTAAAACAAGAATCGGCGATGGCGCCGAAGGCTGGCCGGAGGAGGCGCCGTTCGACCGGATCATTGTCACCGCGGCAAGTAAACTGGCCCCTCCGGTGCTGGCGGAGCAGTTAAAGCCCGACGGGGTGATGGTCCTGCCACTCGGCAAATCGCCCGATCAACAGCACATCTACCGTTTGACAAAGACTGACGACACGATTTTTACCGAGAAACTGTTGGCTGTCCGGTTCGTTCCGCTGATCAGTGGAAATAACCACACTAATTGAATGGGTTGTGCGCGTTCCTCAGAAACACTAGGAACGTTGGCAGCCGGAAAATAAGTCGCGGAACCGCGCTGTTCCTCATTTTGCCATCGTCTCGCCCCAGCTTCGTCATTAAGTCTCTGTTAACTATTTGGGGGCTTAATTCTCGTGTGTGCGTGTATCATTAACGGTGAGTAATCAAAGTGTGTAAAGGTAGAATTTGCGGTGGTTCTACCCACCCCCTCGCGGTCATAGCGCTGGTTATTGCTGGGATCGCCCTTTCTGGTTGTAGCTCCAGTTTCTCCCGATTCAGTTTTCCAACGTTTGGATTAACCGATTCCAAGGATGCGGGGAGCCGGACCGGCTCGCTTCCACCGGCGCCAAAGGCACCGGTGTATGAGACTCAGCCGAGCTACGCGCCATCGAACTCCAGCAGATACGATAGCTATAGCGGTTACGGTCAAGGAACTTCCAGCCGCTACAACAATTCGTCTTACGGCGGCACGTCGTCTGTAAGCCGGGCGCCCCTGCCGCCCTCGTCCAGACCGGCGGGTGGTGATACCCGTCGCCGGGTCGCGGCAATCAATCCAAACCGCCACAATCCGGCAGTGTACGCGCCTGCCCCTGAGCCCTCTTATACGACCCCGAACGCCTTGGCATCGGCACGTTCGACTACGGTTAGTTCGGGCGATACGTTGTACAATCTAGCGCGCCGCTACAATGTCACGGTTGGCGATATACGGTCGGCTAACGGTCTCACCGGTAATGCCATTCACGTCGGACAAGTGCTGCGCATCCCGGGAAGTTCGATAGATGTCGCTCCTGCGCCGGCGATGGTCTATTCGCCGCCCGAGCCTGTGATGCCACGGACCGCTGCGCCCCGGCGCTTGCCGAAGGGTAAAGGTCCGTTTGCTTATCGCGTGAAAAGTGGTGAAACGCTCTATTCGATTGCGCAAAAACTTGGGCTGAATGCGAAGGCCTTAGGAAAGGCGAATAGCGTTTCCGATCCGGGAAGCCTCAAGGTCGGACAAGTCCTTATGGTTCCGCGTGCTGCTGCGTCGCGGGCTGGCGGCGCAATCGCTACGCCACGTGTGGCGGCGAAAGCAAAACATCGGACGGTGCCGTTGCCCACAAAGCCAGTGGCGGAGAAAAAAATCGCACGGCGCGACAAACTTCCCGCGCCGCCCAGCCGAACGAGCAACCGGTTCCGCTGGCCGGTGCGTGGCCGCATCATCTCACGGTTCGGGTCGAAGCCAACAGGCCTCCATAATGATGGCGTGAACGTTGCGGTGCCGCTTGGTACTTCGGTCAAAGCCGCCGAGAACGGCGTTGTCGTTTATGCCGGAAACGAGTTGAAAGGCTATGGCAATTTGGTTCTCATTCGCCATAGCGGCAATTGGGTCTCAGCTTACGCCCATAACAACAAACTCATCGTGAAGCGCGGCGATAAGATCAAACGGGGTCAAATTATCGCGAAGGCGGGCAAGAGCGGGATGGTCGATCAGCCGCAATTGCATTTTGAGCTTAGAAAAGGCTCAAAACCCGTCGATCCGCTGAAATATATGTCGAGCAGCACTTCATAAAGCCGAGGGTTCATCGCACTATTAGAGCGCTACCCCACCGCGTATGAATTTGCTCTCTTTCCTATCTTGCACGCCAAGCGAGTCATCGGCCGGCGGTTCCGCACGGCCGGCCCATCACTCCTATTTCGTGAGATGCTTTTCAAGGCGTCCGGCGAGGTCTTGAATATATTGCCACGCGACGCGACCCGAGCGGCCGCCTCGTGTCACAGCCCATTCGCGGGCCTCTGCTTCGAGTTTATCCGCCGGATAGGTCAGGCCGAAATGCCCGGCATAGGCGTGGACCATCTCGAAATAATCCGCTTGGGTGCAATTGTGAAAGCCGATCCAAAGCCCGAAGCGATCCGACAATGATACTTTTTCCTCGACAGCTTCGGACGGATTAATGGCTGTTGAGCGTTCATTTTCGAGCATATCCCTGGGCATCATATGGCGGCGATTGGACGTTGCATAAAAAACAACATTGTCGGGGCGCCCTTCAATGCCGCCTTCAAGAACAGCCTTCAGTGATTTGTACGACGTATCATCCTGATCGAACGACAGATCATCGCAAAAGACGATGAACCGGTGCGGGCTCTTACGCATATGGTTCAAACTGCGTGGCAGGGAGGCAATATCTTCGCGGTGAATTTCAACGAGCTTGAGATTGGAACCGCTGGTTTGGCCATCTTGTGCCGCGATAGACCTGGTTTCCGCATGGACGGCTTTTACCAGCGAGCTTTTGCCCATGCCGCGCGCGCCCCAGAGAAGCGCGTTGTTCGCGGGCAGGCCGCGGGCAAAGCGGACCGTGTTGGTGAGCAGCATATCAATCATCCGCTCGATGCCTTTGAGTAAGCTCAATGGCAAGCGGTTGACTTGTTCGACCGCAACAAACGCCTCGGGGTTCACTTGCCATATAAAGGCCTCCGCGCTTTCGAAATCCGGCGCGGCCGCCGCCGCCGGGGCCAACCGTTCAAGGGCCGCGGCAATCCGCTGGAGAATCTGAGATTGCGAATCGTCATATTGCATTTGGCGTTAAGTCCTTCTTGAACCCCAGGCGAAGATAGGGCTCCGATTGCTACAATGTCCCGAGTAGCAAATTTTACGGATAATATCAGTTTCTATGCCATAATAACGAAGAGCGTAAATCGTGACCCGTTTCACGAGCTCAAACTGGTTCATTGTTCTTGTTCTTTGGTACTAGGGAACTGCTTTTTGGCGGTTTTTTTAGCATTTCAGACCCCAGCGGGAGTTGCAATGGCCGATGGCCTCATTATAGTCGCGCACCAGCTTAATCTGGCCTGCCATTAGCAATGCGCCGGTTCGCAGAGATGGCGAGACGCCGCACTATCCGCTAGCAATCCCAATAGGGAGACGTTTTTCATGTTCATCACGCCTGCTTTTGCACAAGGAACCCCGTCGGGCGGCAGCGACATGCTTGTCTCGTTTCTGCCGCTGGTCCTCATTTTCGCGATTATGTATTTCCTGATCATTCGTCCGCAGCAAAAGCGGGCGAAGGATCATAAGGAAATGGTTTCCACGGTTCGCCGCGGCGATACGATAGTGACAAGTGGCGGAATTATAGGAAAGGTGACGAAGGTCATCGACGAAAATGAGCTGCAAGTCGAAATCTCCGAAGGTGTTCGGGTGAAAGTTATCAAAAGCACGATTTCGGACGTGCGCGCGAAAGGCGAACCTGTAAAAGAAGCTTCCGCAAGCTAGGGGTTGCGGGCAAGACGACTTATCTATAGAGGGCTTGGACGTTCGTTCGTTCAGGCATTAGCGTTTAGGGGCCGCTCAATCAATGCTTCACTTCAGCCGTTGGAAGATCATTATCGTACTGTTGATCTCCGTACTGGGGATTTTATACGCTGCGCCGAATCTATCGTCGACAAGCTTTCTTGAAAAGATTCCAACTTGGTTGCCGCACAAGCAGGTCCATCTCGGTTTGGACTTGCAGGGTGGATCTCATCTGCTGCTCGAAATGAACACGGATGAGCTATTGCAAAAATGGTACGACTCTATTCGCGACGACGTAAGAAAGACGTTGCGGGACAAAAAGGTCGGCTATACCGGTTTGGCGATTTCCAAGGACTCCATCCAGGTACGAATCCGGAAACTGGAACAAATCGACGAAGGGTTCCAGGTGCTTCGGGGGCTCGCCCAACAACTCCAAGGCTCTATTTTTAGCGGATCTGGCGGTCTCGACCTTGATATTCAAAAAACGGAAGACGGGCTGGTCACTCTTACGCCTACCGTGCCGGCAGTCACGGAACGCGTTAATTCGGCTATCAGTTCATCCATCGAAACGATCCGCCGGCGCGTCGATGAGCTTGGAACAACGGAACCGAATATCCAACGGCAGGGCCGGGCGCGCATCCTGGTCCAGGTCCCCGGCTTCGATGATCCGGAAAGACTGAAAAAGATCGTCGGCGGAACGGCTGCCCTGTCCTTCCAGCTGGTGGATCCGTCGATATCCGCCGAGCGGGCGAGGGAAACGCGTGTTCCCGCTGGTTCGAAGATCTACGAGTCGACCGAGGGCGACGGAATTGAATATGTCCTGAAAAAAAGAGTTATCGTCGATGGCGAAGATTTGGTGGATTCGCAGCCAAGTTTCGACCAGCGCACCAATGAGCCGGTGGTTACGTTCCAATTTAACACCAGAGGCGCGCGGCGGTTCGGGCGTGTGACACGCGATAATGTGGGACGGCCTTTCGCGATCGTCCTGGACGGCAAAGTGATCTCGGCGCCGGTTATACAGGAGCCAATCCTCGGCGGGACTGGGCAAATCAGCGGCAGTTTCACAGTCATCGAGGCAAACGATCTCTCTATTCTGCTTCGCTCCGGCGCTCTGCCTGCGTCGCTGACGATTATCGAGGAGCGCACGGTGGGCCCAAGTCTCGGCGCCGATTCTATCGCCGCCGGTCAAATCGCCGCCATCATTGGTCTTGTCGCGGTTATCGGATTTATTATATTCGCCTATGGCCTTTTCGGCCTCTTCGCCAATGCCGCGCTGCTGGTCAATCTTGGGTTGATTATTGGCGTGCTGTCGATGTTGCAGGCCACGCTGACACTGCCCGGTATCGCCGGTATCGTGCTCACCATTGGCATGGCGGTGGACGCAAACGTTCTGATCTTTGAGCGTATTCGCGAAGAGCTCAGAGCCGGAAAATCAACAATTGCGGCGATTGATTCCGGCTATAGCCGGGCGTTGGGCACGATTCTCGACGCCAATATTACGACGTTCATCGCGGCGATCATTCTGTTCTGGCTCGGCTCTGGGCCTATCCGCGGCTTCGCCGTGACGCTGTCCATTGGCATTGTGACGTCGGTCTTCACGGCATTTACGTTGACGCGGCTCATGGTGTCGGTCTGGCTTAGTACGCAGCAGAGCCGCCGCGTCGAAGTACCGATTTAGAGGGGGTGCAGAAAATGCTAAAAGGATTCGATTTCATTCCGCACGGCACAGCGATTCCGTTCTTGCCTTTCAGGAAAATCGCCTTTGTGGGCTCCGGTGCCCTCATCATATTATCGATTGCGCTTTTTCTGGCTGCCGGTCTCAATTACGGCATCGATTTTCGTGGCGGCACATTGTTCGAGATTCAAACGAAGGACGGCGAACCGGCCGATATTCGCGCTCTTAGGGATACAGTGGGCGGACTCGGTTTGGGTGACGTGCAGATCCAGGAGTTTGGCACTCCGTCAGATGTGTTGATACGGATCGAACGCCAACCCGGTGGCGAGAAAGCCCAGCAAACCGCCGTCGAGAAAGTCCGCAAGGCGTTGGGCGATCGCGTGAATTACCGTCGGACGGAAGTCGTCGGGCCGACCGTTTCGGGCGAATTGAAACAATCGGGCGCGATCGCCGTTATCGTCGCGATTATGGCGGTGCTGATTTACATCTGGTTCCGCTTCGAGTGGCAATTCTCGTTGGGCGCCGTTGCGGCGCTTGTGCACGATGTGTTGTTGACGATTGGCGTGTTCGCGGCACTGCAGCTCGAATTCAACCTCTCGATCATAGCGGCCATTCTGACCATCGTCGGTTATTCTCTGAATGATACCGTTGTCGTTTATGACCGGGTGCGTGAGAATTTGCGGAAATATAAGAAGATGCCGCTTGAAGAGCTGCTCGACCGCTCGCTTAACGATACGCTATCGCGGACGATATTAACCTCTGTGACGACGCTGCTCGCATTGGTATCCCTTTACGCATTCGGCGGCGAAGTTATCCGCGGCTTCACCTTCGCGATGATATGGGGCGTTATCGTCGGCACCTATTCCTCCGTATTTATCGCCGCACCAATGCTCCTTATTCTCGGCGTCAAGCGGGACTGGAGCGGACTAGGCGGCGCCAAGGTGAAAGCGCCGTCGTCGGCGAGCAGGGCGTAGAGCCGGTCATCGGATAGACTCTAATGATTGAACAGGCGTTCTTTCCGGGGCGGGCGCCCATAGACGCCTATGGCGGCGGCGGGTTTCGTTTCGCCGAGATGAGCCATCGCGGCTCGCTGCTTATACTGCCGAGCGGTATTTACGCTTGGACTATCAGCTCGATGGATAAGATCCGGGAGGACGACTTCGAGGTGGTTTTTAGGGAAGCAGGCGACATCGGATTTTTGCTTTTGGGGACCGGGCCGGTGCAGATTTTTCCCGATCCGCAAATTCGTGCTGCTTTCGCGTCGCGCAATTTGGGTCTTGACGCCATGGACACCGGAGCCGCATGCCGGACCTACAACATCTTGCTGGCCGAAGGGCGCGATGTTGCGGCGGCATTGATTGCTGTTGATTAGAGTGCTTCCGGAAAAGTGGAAACCGGTTTTCCGATAAGAAGCACGTAAAATAAAAATTAGAGTGCTTCCGGAAAAGTGGAAACCGGTTTTCCGATTAAGTTGCACGTAAAATCAAAGAACTAGGGTCCGTTTTTGATTCGATCAAAAACGAAAAGACCCTAGCACCGACCGGTATAGTGTGGTGATGGATTTCAAGATTAAGCTGCACGGTGGATTGTGACACCTAACGCCGCGCCATCCGACCCCAATTATATCCCGTCCATTGTCCGCAATTTCGACCGGGACCGCTTCGTCGCGGCGCTGTTCATGCCGGGCGCCTACCGGCCGGACCTTTTTGCTCTCTATGCTTTCAATATTGAGCTGACACGCATTCCAGAGCTTGTGAGCGAACCGATGCTTGGGGAATTCCGCCTGCAATGGTGGCGCGATACGCTTGATCAGTTGGAAAATGGGGAGCGGCTTGGCCATCCTATCGCCGACCGGCTTGGCGATGTGATGAGGACGCGGAGATTGCCGAAAATGACGCTTCTCGGTCTCATCGACGCCAGGAGTTTCGATGTGACGGGAGACGCCATGCCCGACATGCAAGCGTTGCGCGCCTACCTCGGAAAAACAGCTGAAGCGCTTTTTTCACTCTCCGTGCAGATACTCGCGCAAGGGGGTATCGGAGACCGGAGAAGCGATGTCGAGGAAGCGGCCCGGCTGTCAGGCATTGCCTATGGGCTGACGGGGCTCCTCAGGGCTCTTCCGGTGCACGCGGCGCGCGGAATATATTTTTTACCCACCTCGCAGTTTAATGATGCTTCGGTGGAGACACCGATGTACGTGCAAGGCGAGGAAGGTGAGACGCTTAAGCGTGCCTTTGCCGGCCTGATAGGCGATGCGGGAACCGCACTTGACGAAGTGCGGCAACGCATTGCGGATTTGCCCGAAGCACTGCAGCCGGCTTTTCTTCCGCTCGCTTTCGTGCCGCCCTATCTCGATAAGCTCACCCGGCCAACACATCGTCCATTGCATGATCTCGTTGAGTTAAATCCTCTCGGCCGTCTGTTCCGGGCTTGGCGCGCGGCGCGCTTTGGACTCGCTTGACATGGCGAATATCTCCGAGCACGCCGTGGAATCGCCGTTAATCGTCCCTAAGTGTCTGACCGATGGGCGGAGGGGATTGCGGCGCGAAGGGCCTCTTTGCTCCGCGCTTCTATGGGAGACAAAGGCGTGAGCGGTGAAGCGGCGACACGATTTCAAGACGTCATAAAATCTATTTCTCCAGATATCGGCATTGCGGTCCGCAGATTTCCCGATACGGTCCTCATCGCTTTCCTTTTTACGGCGTTCATTGTTCTTGAGACGGAGGATTGGTTTGATCTGCCGTCCCGCACAATGGTTAAAGTTTCAACGGCTTTGATATGCGCGTTTTTGTGGTCGTTTTCAGTGCATCTTGCCGGCGAGGCGCGGCACTGGCTAAGGATCACTTTGATTGTCCCTCTGATAGTGGGATTTGCCATTGTCGCCGGTCTCTTTGTTTTTCCAGACACAGTCTCCTTTACGCCCGCATTGTTCCTGCCGGCCTTGCTCATCCTCACCGGATGCGCCGCCTATTTAACGCGCGCGCCCGCGAACGCCGCGTATTGGCTTTTTAATCATCAGCTCTGGTTCGGCGCGGCGTTGGCATTGCTTGGCGCGGTGCTGTTCTCCGGCGGCTTGTCGATCATCGTGGCAACGTTGGAATTTCTTTTCGGATTGGACATTCACAGCGACTGGCACAAGCATATTTGGACGATGGGGCTGGGGTTTATTGGCCCCGTGACATGGCTCGCCTTCACGCCGGTTACGTTCACCGCCGAGGTTGACGAGGGCGTGCAAACGGAATTTACCTCCCGCGCCATCGCCATGATCGTCAAGTTCATCCTGGTGCCACTCATTCTCGTTTACACGGTCATTCTTTATGCCTATGCCGTAACGATTTTTCTTGATGGCACGCTTCCCAAAGGACGTCTCGGGCCTATGGTTCTTGCCTTTGGCGGGGTTGGATCGATAACGGCATTGCTGTCTTACCCGACGCGCAATTCGAGCGGTCCGTTAACGGCTTTCTTTTGGCGGCACTGGTTTTGGCTCAATCTCGGGCCGATCCTCCTGCTGTTTCTCGCGGCCTACCAGCGGATCAGCCAATATGGCGTAACGGAACAGCGATATTTGGTTGTGCTCGCGGGCATTTGGCTCGCTGTTTTGGCGGCCTATTTCGCGTTACAAAAGACTGGACGCGATATCCGGTTGCTCCCGGTCGGCCTATGCGTATTTCTGCTTGTCGCGTGTGTGGGACCTTGGGGGGCAAAAGGGTTTTCAATCATCAGTCAGAAGGCGGAACTTGCCGCACTTCTTGATGTCGCGGGATTTCTAAAGGATGGAAAAATCCATGCCAAGGACCGGGCAAAGCCGGGGCTCTTGAATAGTGATAAATCGCGCGTTCTCTCTATCATCCGCTATTTAAACAAGCGCCAGGATCTGAACAGCATCGCGCCCTGGTTCGCTGGCCAAGATCCTGACCCATTTGCCAATCGAGATCTCAATAAATACGAACGGTTGAATGCCGTCTCGAATGCCCTCGGTCTCGAATCGCCCGGCGGAGCAGTGGCACTTGGAAAATATCGACATTATGCAGCGGGCAAGCCGGGACCGAATACGATTACGGGGTTCTCGGAAATTGTAGGCCCCCTAACGCTAAATGCCGCGACAAAAAAGAAGGCCTACGAGACAAAGATCACCATTCAGGGGCGTGGCGAGTTCACAATCGTGCTCAAGAATGGCCGGATCGAGGTTCGAGCGCCAAATGAGTATCCGATCCAAATCAACATTGACGATTTTGCAAAGAAACTCCTTCCGAAAGACCAGTCGAAGCTGCGCCCTTTTCGCGAGTTAACGCCGGTGCTAGTGAGATCGGACAATTCCGTCGGCAGGGCGGCATTCCTTATTCAGAGTTTCAACGGTAGGGAGAGTGACGGCAAGATCAGAATCACGAATGTCCGCGGGTGGTTGCTGCTCGCGGAGACAAGCCGCTGACGGCCGGATCGTAGCTGGGATATTCGCCTATTCCGCAGCAGTGGCAGGCGGTGTGAGCCAGCTCTCCAAATCTTCAAGCGCCCGGCGGGACATGGCCTGCCTGCGGGCCCTCGACTTTTCCTTGCCTTTAAGCCGCTTGCCGTCACTCGGTTTCGGCGGATCGATCGGTGGCAACAATCCATAATTGATATTCATCGGCTGGAAGCTGCGCCGCCCCTCGCCGAGATCGGCTTCTAAATGGCCGCCGGTGATGTGGTTGAGCAGTGCTCCGAGGGCGCTCGTCGCCGGTGGCGGGACGGCATCCGCACTTTGACCCTCGGCAACTGCAAATCTTCCCGTCAGTAATCCAATTGCCGCGGATTCGATATAGCCTTCGACGCCGGTAATCTGACCGGCAAAGCGAATGCGCGGTTCCGCCTTTAACCGCAACGAATGGTCCAAAACTTTGGGACTGTTCAAAAACGTGTTGCGATGCAGCCCGCCAAGCCGGGCGAAAACGGCCTTCTCCAGACCAGGGATCAGGCGGAAAATATCTGTCTGTGCGCCATATTTAAGCTTCGTCTGGAAGCCCACCATATTCCAAAGCGTAGCGAGTGCATTGTCTTGGCGAAGTTGCACGATCGCGTACGACTTTTCGTCCGGCTTGTGTGGATTGGTGAGCCCAACCGGTTTCATCGGGCCATAGCGCAGGGTTTCGCGCCCCCGCTCCGCCATGATTTCAATGGGCAAGCAGCCATCGAAATAGGGTGTTGATGTCTCCCATTCGTGAAATTCCGTTTTATCGCCCGAGAGCAGCGCGTCGATCAGCGCTTCATACTGATCCTTATCGAGGGGGCAGTTGATATAGTCAGCGCCGGTTCCGCCTGGACCCTTTTTGTCATAGCGCGACTGAAACCAAACAACATCGAAATCGATGGACTCTTTATGAATGATTGGCGCGATGGCGTCGAAAAAGGCCAGTTCGTCTTCGCCGGTGAGCTGTTGAATTGCGGCACTCAGAGCAGGTGAGGTGAGGGGGCCGGTGGCGATGATCACGGAGTGCCAATTGGCAGGCGGCAATCCGGCAATTTCCTCGCGTATAATTTCAATATTCGGATGCGCTTCGAGCCGCTGCGTGACCTCATCAGAGAACCCGTCCCGGTCGACCGCGAGGGCGCCGCCGGCCGGCAATTTGTGCAAATCACCGGCCGCCATGATGAGCGATCCGGCCCGGCGCATCTCCTCATGCAGCAAGCCCACCGCATTGTTCTGCCAATCATCGGACCGGAATGAATTCGAGCAAACCAGCTCCGCGAGCCCTTCGGTCTTGTGGGCATCGGTCATGCGCACCGGGCGCATTTCATGAAGAATGGCGCGCCCGCCCGCTTCTGCAATCTGCCAGGCGGCTTCCGAGCCCGCGAGCCCGCCGCCGATGATGTGAATAGGTTTCATGGGTCCAATATGCCGTTTGGAAAGGGGCATTGTGCCGCCTGTCGTGCCGCTCATGTGAAACTAGTTGAAAATGGCGCGGCGCTCAATCTCCACAAAGAACCTTCCAACGGACGCTTTCCGGCATTACATATGCGTCTACCTCCACCAAGAGTTCGGGCGGACTATGATCGGATATAAAACAAGGTTGGAACAGGATCTGAAGCGCTGGCAGGAGTCCGGCTGGGTTGATCCCGAGTCCGCAAAGGCCATTCGTGCCGACGTCGCGGCGCGAACCAAACATTTCGGATTGGCCCCCGTTCTTGCTATTTTTGGTGCGGTCCTCCTTTGTTTTGCCGCCATGAGCTTCGTTGCCGCCAATTGGCAGGATATGTCGAAGCTCGCAAGGCTCGTCATCCTGTTTGTAGCCATGTGGGGTGCTTACGCGGCAGCCTGGGTACTCAACCGCCGGCAAATGCCGTTCTTTTCGCAAGCGGCAATCTTGCTGGGCGTCGGTCTTTTTGGCGCGAATATTATGCTGATTGCGCAAATGTATCATTTCGACGGCAATCCGCCGGATGCTGTGTTGCTTTGGGCAGGTGGCGCGCTGCTTGCTGGCGTCGCACTCAGATCGCGACCGGCGCTTGGCCTGACCGTTATGCTGTTCGCCCTTTGGAGTTGGTGGGAGGTCACGCAGATTGACGATGTTCATTGGCCGTTCCTGATCGCTTGGACCATTGCCGTGGCCTCGATTGGCTGGGTTGGCTGGCGGGGCGGATATCATTTTCTCGCCATCACCATGACGGTTTGGATCATCGGGCTCGGCTTTCTGCTTGAACATTGGAACCTGTTGGCGACGCGGGCCGCCCATCCTTTGGTGGCCGGGCTCGGGCTTGTCATTGCAACCCTGGCAATCATTGGACGCGAGCCGATCGAGCGGCTGACGCACTTTTCGAAACCTATCGTCATCTATGGATTGCTTGTTTCTTTTGCCGGTTTCTTTGCTCTGCAATTTATTGAAAAACCATCCATTGCGGGCTTGCTGTTGCTCGCCGTTCTCACATTGGTCCTCGTCATTGGCGCTCTATATTATGGCTGGGAGAGCGGCAACCGGGCGCTTACCGCGTTTGCCTATCTCGGTTTTTCCGCGGAGCTGCTGGGGCTTTATTTCAAGACTCTGGGGACCCTGCTCGACACCGCACTCTTTTTCTTTATCGCCGGGCTCATCGTCATCGCATTGTCGTGGCTCGCTTGGACGCTCAATAAGCGTCAGCTTGCGTATATGGAGGCATCGTCATGACCGATCATGCTGCACCGCAAATCAACTTGCCCGAGGGAACGGCTGGCGACGGCGCGTTTCGCATGGACCTGAAAAAATACGCGATTGCGCTTCTGATTGTTGCCACCGCGCAGACGATCGCGCTGGGTTGGATGATTGCGGGTCGCGTTAGTTTGATCAAAAGCGGTCAGGAAGTCGTTCTTAATATCACTCCGGTCGATCCGCGCAGCCTGTTCCGTGGCGATTATGTTATTTTGAGCTACGACATCTCGCAGCTCAATTTGGAGAAACTTGCCGGCGACGACAATTTTAAACGGAATGCGATCGTCTATGTCACATTGGCGCGCGACGCTCAGGGTATTTGGGCGGCCTCGCGGCTCTCCACTACGATACCGGAGAGCAGAAGTGAGAACGAAGCCGTCATCCGTGGCAAGGTTCGATATGCCGGCAAGCAGCTTCGCGTGAAATACGGAATTGAATCCTATTTCGTCGAGGAAGGCGAAGGCAAACGGCTGGAGAACCTGGTCCGCGATAAGAAGCTTGCGGCATTGATCGCGATTGGCCCGGACGGCGAAGCCGCCATCAAGGGTCTGATGATCGATGGAAAGCTTCAATATGAAGAGCCGCTTTTTTGATTAAGCGGCTCGGGACCAGCGGGCGTTATTTGGCCTCTGACCAGCGATAAACGAATGTCATGTAGGCGAGCGCGGCGTATACGGCGAAGGTGACAACCCAGCCCAGCAAAATGCCAATCAAATAGCCGTCGACGGCCGACGGCCATAGGCTTGCATCGATGCTCACGACGAACTCTTTGACGAAGTCAGGGATTTCCAATTCCTTAAGGCTTGAAATTCGGGTCACAGGGTCACTGATCCCGGACCAGGCGACGATAATTCCGGTGGTCACCCGCTGGATGGCCAGGGTCATGTTGCCGAGAAAAATGAATCCCGCCGTGAGCAGGGCAAAACCGGTCATCCTCAGCGGCCACGGCGCTTTGTGGAGGAAGAAATAGAGCCCGGCAATGTAGGCGGAGACGATGCCGAAAAACATCGAAAACACGGACAACACGGTGTCCATCGCGGCAAATCGCAATTGCAGAAGTTCAGCTTCACTCATGAAATTTCTCCACGCCTAACAAACTCACCAACCTCTCGCAAGGGTAGTGCAACTTAACCGCCGAGACGTCAAAGCCGGCGTGAAAGGGGCTCAGATAAAGCGAGCCATCTTCATTGCGCTCCGGCTCATAGTTCTGGATTTTGACCCAAAACCCTTTCTCGGTCTTCTTCGGCCGGCCGTCAGAATCGATCGCGTCTTCCATGGAAAAAAGCAGGTAATTATCGTGCACGGCGGGGTCCGATGTGTGATGGAACCCCAGGGAGAACCACTTCGAGGATGCTGTCAGCACCTTATCACCGGCGACAAACACCTCGACGCTCCCGATTTTATTGTCTCTGGGGGGTTCGTGGACGGCGATGTCCCATCCGGGACCGTTCTGGAAACACACAACATTTTTCGCTTTTCCGGTCCCTTTCGTATGGCCGACAATAATATAGCCGTCCCCTAGCGACCAAGCCGCCGCGACGTTGATTTTCTCCGGCCCGAGCGCTTTGTCGGGGTCTTGCATAATTGAAATTTTGCCAAACTTGAAACTGTGCATGAAGTCGACATAGATACCGGCCTTGATCCGCGGCCCCATCGGCAGCCGCAAATCCTCCCCGGCCCTGGCGGCAACCGCCATCAGACAGAGTGAGGCCGCCACTATAAATGCTGCCGTCTTGAGCATGCTGGATGTTTGCCTCTGTGGCGATCCTGTTCCTACCGTAAATATATACGCGTTGTCGCCGCGTTGGGTATGAATTCCTGGCGGTGTGGGGAAGGGGTGCCGTGAATAGCGCCGGTGGCGATGGGTTATCCGCCCGATGCGGCTTTGCTGCACCCGCCTCGGCCCGGCCGGCGGGCGTCTCTCGTCCCCGCCAGCACAGAGTGCCCGGCGCGGCGCCCCGCCCGGGTGATGATGCGACTTCGCCCCGTTAAGGGCAGCGCGGAGCGCCGGGAGATTGCGCTCTGTAAAATTAAGGGCAACCTCTCGGCGCCCCGCGCGCGGCGTTTTTCCGCTTATACCGCCCGACATCTTTTCCCGTGTAACGTCCGGGACAGCACTTTGGCGCTGGAGTCGTAGTGCTCCAGGGTTCGGGACGGCACGCCCGGGGCGATGAGACCGTTAGTCTCACCGGCGCGGGCGCCGCACCCTTCCCACATTCGACAGACGGTCTGCAGCACGCGCCCCATGAGAAGAGATGTGTTGAGTTTAGGGGAGGTGTGGGAAGGGGGGGATAAGTTTTTTTGGGGCGTTGCGTCGCGCCTCCGTCAGGGCCGCTTACTCCTTGTCATCCCCCGGCTTGACCCACTACTGTCCGGTTTAAATTTCTGGACAAGGTGCACGGCATTGATTCTTCTCTTGTTTTGATCGTTTGGCGACGTTCAGACAGGAAAAGGGGATCAACACCATGCAGCACCACAATAGCGTTTTC